>MNYN01000076.1 GCA_001873105.1 Flavobacteriaceae bacterium CG2_30_34_30
TGCAATTTATTACTTTCAACTATGCAATTTATTACTTTCAACTATGCAATTTATTACTTTCAACTATGCAATTTATTACTTTTACTATGCAATTTATTACTTTTAAACCACTTAAACACCAGTTTAACAGCTAGTTACACGTCTTACAATAGATACTATAAATATATAATAACACAATATTGTGATAGATAACGAATTGCCCTCGCTCTCAAAGGAATTTTAAAGTGGTTTGTACAAAAATTTGAGTCAAAATGGCAGAAAAAAAAGAAAACAAAAAACAAAACAAAAGCGAGGGGAAAAAGAAGAAAGAAAGAGAAAGAAAAAAGTTCCGCGAAAAAAGAAAGGAGATACATTGCTGATGATTTTAACCCTTTAGAGATACATTTATCTTCCTAAAGCCTAAAAGTGTCTTAAATCGCTTTATTTTGAGGTTTACTATTTAGAAAAATAATCTTCTATATTTTCGATGTAGTTAGGAAAATCATTGTGCTGCATATTGTAGCGTTTACAAAGAGCTTCAATTCTTTCGTTTCCAAGAATTTCTTTAGAACCGTTGGCATAAAATTTAATTTCATCTACAGAAAATAAGTTTTCTAGATTTTCCAATAAATCGTCTTGTAAATAAGACATTTTCAAAACTCTTTGAATAATAAAGCTTCTATCCTCGGAGTTCTCCAGAGAAAATTTTTTTAAATCAACATCCCAAAAAATTGCTTTATGGAATTTATTTAAGAGTTCATTCATGGTTTTCTAAAATTTCTATATCAATATCTCCTAATTCTTTCGCTTGTTGCTCATAATAAGCGATTATTTCGGGGTCTGCTGCTTCTTGTTCCATCAAAGCATAGATTTTTTCTTTATTAGCTCTTAAATTGGCTTTTAATTTTTCTAGGTCGTTCATGGCTTATTTTTTTGCTTGTAGTTCTAATATTAACGCTCTAAGTTTTTTTCTTTCTTCCTGTGTTGCCTCTGCAATTTGTTTTTCAAGTTGGGGAGCTAGTTGTTTGGTCAGTTCCTCTAACGAAAGAGTACTTCCTTCAATTCCACACGAATGATAAGTCATTCTTATCATTTGCTTATGTTCGAATATAATTTTGTTTACTTTTTTATCAATTTTGACAATAGATTCTTTCAAAGCTGTATTTTCTTGGATTACTCGTTGAGTAGTTTTTGAAATCGCTTTTACGTCTAATTGAAATTCATCGTAAACTTTTTGGTTAAGAATTATGAGTGCCATATTTTCGCTTTTATTATTTTTTTTCTTCCCAGGTCCATTCGTTTAAATCATCAGAAACACTACTAGGCATAAACTTGTTTCTTAAGGTTATTTATATAGTAAGGAAATTGAGAAGGCTGCATATGGTATCTTTTGCACAAATTTTCTATTGGCTCGTTTCCCATAATTTCCATACTGTCATTAGCATAAAATTTAATTTCTTCAATAGAAAATAAATTTTCTAATTTATCAAGCAACCTACCATGATGACCACTACGTTTTAAAACCCTTTGAATAATAAAACTTCTATCTTCCCAATTATCAAGAGAAAAATTATCTATATCCACATCCCAAAAAACTTGTTTTGGAAATATGTCAGACAATTTCTTTTTTTCCTGATTCTCTATGGAAATTATATTATTCATAACTCAAAGGTAAGCAAAAATTGATGTACTTCATTGATTCAAATTTACGTTTTTTTTATTAATTGTAAGGCTCTAGGAAAAAAGAATTTTTGAGCGAAAATATTTTTTATTTTTTTTAGCAAGAAGAAGTCGGGCTATGCCACGACTTATTCTTGTCCTACGGAGTTAAAAACCTAATACTACACTACGTTTCGTATTTGTTTTTTAATATTGTTAAATTATTTAATAATTTAACAATATATATAATATGTGTTAATCTATTGATATTTAATGTAATTTTATGAAAAATAAAGTAAAGATGAAGAATATAGCAGTAGAAGAAACTACCTTAAATCAGGTAAAGAAAATAGCAAAGCTTCAGGGAATAAGCAATGGAAAATTTGTGGAATTTGCAGCAGATTTTTTTTTAAAAACAGGTATAGATCCAACCAAAGATTTTTCAATAGTTGGAGATTTAAAAGAACATAATAAAAAATTTGATTCCTTTTGGGGTTTCTTAAAAACACAAGAAAAAGAGTATTTACACCCCTTAATAAAGTTGGTTAAAGAACTCAACCAGCAACAACAAAAAAATGATAAAGACAATATCGAAAAATTACTCAAACAAATGAACAGTACTATTGATGACTCTAAAAACACAGTCTTAGAAATAAAAAATACACTTCTCCAGCGAAATAAAAATGAATTAAAATTAGAGCAAACCATTAAAGAACAAGCCTGTGTAATAGATTTATGTTTAGAAATAATCAACTTACCAGTAAATATGGTTGGGGTAGTAAAGGATAAAAAACTACAAGATGAACTAAAAATAAAACTTCAAAAATTAGTATAATGCACGTTAAAATTCAAACCACAGAAAAAGGGAGTAATAAAGGTAGCTGTTCGGAATATGCTAATTATCTTGAGAAAGAAAACGAGCATAAGCCGGAACACGAAAAGGAATGTTTTTTTACGCATGAAAATCAGCAAATACAGACCTTAGAAGTGATTAATGCTATCGACAGTAACAACAAAAAATTAGGAAAAGAAGAAGCTAAATTTTTTAGTGTAACCTTATCGCCAAGCGAAGCAGAATTAAAACATATTGGGAAAGATAACGATAAACTAAAAGAGTTTACACGAGCAGCAATGGACGGGTACGCAAAGAATTTTAACAAAGGTTTAGAGGGTAAGGACTTGTTATATTTTGCTAAGATTGAACAAGAAAGGAAGTACAAAGGAAAAGATATTGATGTGAAAATTGGACAAGCCAAACAAGGAGAATTGAAACATGGCGACAACAGGCACATCCACGTAATAGTTAGTAGACGAGCAAAAGACAATGGATATAAAATAAGCCCATTAGCCAACGAGAAAAATAGTAAAGGAATGTTAAATGGTAAGGAAGTACAAAAAGGCTTTGATAGGCAGAAATATTACGATACAGTCGAGAAAATATTTGATTTAAAGACTGACTACAAAAGGACTTTAGAAGAAACCTATCAATATAAATTAGAACAATGTAAACTAACTACTGAAGAAAAAATAACTGAAGCTTTAAACCCAAAACAAATAAAAAACCCAACTTTGGAACAGGAGAGACCAGGTTCAAAAATTGACCAGGATAAAGAAAGAAAAAATCAACAAGGATTTAGTTTTGAATTATGATAAAAACATTTTTACAACACTTAGGAATATTGTTAGGGTTAGCTTTATTGGGACTTATCATTCATTTTCAATTAATCGGAGTGTTTTACTTAACGAGTATTGTTGTTCTATCCATAGAAAACAAAAAACTGATAAGTGTAATGGAAATGCCACAAGCGATCAAACAATTATTTGGCAAGAAAAAACCTATTATAGAAGTAAAAAACAATAATGTAGAATTTTCGGTGGTAATTGTGAATAGTGCTTGTCAGTTTAATTTAAATTGGAAAAGTATAGACCGACATTTTTTAAATATTGGAGGAAGTGGGGCTGGAAAAAGCTATAGTTGGATAGTACCATTTATATACAATGCAGCACGTTTAAAACGTTCAACATTGGTTTATGATTATGAATTTCCAAGTCTATCAGGATATTTTGAGGACGCTTTTCAAGGACAAGAACGCAAGTATATTAATTTTGCTAACATTAACAAATCAAGTAGGGTTAATCCGATTGCACCACGGTACATGGATAGTGTTGCAGCAGCTAGAGATTTAGCAGAAACAATCGTTTTGAATTTAAATACTGGAGAAAAAGACAAGGGCAGTTTTTGGGTTACCTCACAAATTAGTTTTCTTACTGGTGTTCTTTGGTATTATCGAAGTGAAAAGCCAAATGAATGTTTTTTACCAAACATCATTTCGGCCATACAATTGGTTGACCCTTTGAAATTGTTGGAAGCAATCAGTACAAATATAGAAGTTGAGGGGGTAGTTTCGAGCCTTTCAACAGCATTAAAAAACAATTCTAGTAATCAAGTTAGTGGTGTTTTAGGTAGTTTACAAAATAATCTTTCGAAGTTATATACCAAAGAATTATTTTACATACTAGGAGCTGATGAAGTAGATTTAAACATTTCAAACCCTGAACATCCGATTAATTTGGTAGTATGTTCAAACCCTAAATTGGTTGATGTTTATAGCCCTGTAATATCACTTATTATGTCGGTAGCCATGAAAAGCATGAATGAGGGAGGAAAGCAGCCAAGTACCGTAATAATTGACGAAGGAAGCACCCTAATGATACCGTCTCTAGAACGAGTTTTGGCAACGTGTAGAAAAAACAAAATGAGTATATTTTTAGCCATTCAAGATATTAGCCAAATGAATGTAAAATATGGCAGGGACGAAACAAAACAAATCCTTGCCAACTTCAATAATCAAATTTTTGGGAAAATAAACGAATTAGAAACTGCGGAATATTGCAGCCGAATATTTGGTAAAGAATATGTGCAATATCAAAGTACATCAACATCTAGTAACGGATTAAGTATGGGAAATTTAACAGGATTTATAAAAGGAGCATTTAACGATTTGTAATTATGGGAAGTAATTCAGTAAGCACCAACGAAAGAGAAGAAGCTATATTTAAAGCACAAGAATTTAGAAGTATGTCTAAAGGTCAATTTATTGGCTTTACAGCGGATTGTGATGCAGAAATATTTAGAGGAACAGTGTTTCCGATAAAGGTAGAACCAAAAGAAATTGACGACATCAAAAATTTAAGTGAAGCTGATTTATTGGAAAATTTTAAAAAAATTATTGCAGCAACAAAACAGGCGTTTTAAGAAACAGTAAGAACGCTTTTATTGAATTAAAAATAATGGGAGATTATATTAAATTTTTTAGTGATAAAGATAATTGTTTTACGACAGAAATAGGAATATTTGAAGAAATAGGAATGTTTGCCAATGAAAAAATTGATGTAAACTCTATTAATGAAACCTCTATTAGAGAAACTTTCCTCTTACATCTAGAAAAAGATTTTTACATCTCAAGAGAGGTCAATGGTGTTCACATGAGTGGTAAGAATTTAAGAATAGATGCTATTCTTAAACCTAAGAATACAGACGGATGGCTTAATCCAAATATTACAATAGGAATAGAGTTTAAAGACCCTTCAAAAATTTCATCATCACATGGGAGGGGGGAATATGATATGTTAGCACAATGTTTAGATTATTCAATGACTGAATTTGAAGGAACAGATTTTGAATCAACAATAATTATGCTATGTCCTAGTATAGCCAAAGATAAAAATGATGTTTACCGTTTTTTATCGAGATATAATGTAGGATATATAGATACAAGTGATTATTATGGTATTGAAATGAGAATGGGACATGTAGGTATACCGTTATGGTCTTCAATACAAGGAAATATGAGAATAAAAAAATCTTACTGGAGAAAAACTTTTGGGGTGAGAAGCAATAAACAGAGATACATTAAAGGAATCTAATTATTTCATACGAAATTTCTCTTTTCCTAAAGCCTTATAGGTTATATTTTCTATAATATATAAGTCTTTCATGGGTTGATTCATTCTTTGAAATCTATTTTGATTAAACACATTGAAATTGCTACCCCTCTTTGCCTTCCCCGAAATTCCAATACGTTTAATCAAAGGGAAGTGTACATCTTCTCATTTTTTTCATTTCTGCAGATTTTCTCCTGAGAAGACCAGGAGAAAATCTACATCATTTCAAAAACTCAAAGAAGTACGTTACTACGTTAGAATATTTCAGTTAAAGCAACAAAATCCTTTCTGTCAAACTTGAATATGGCTTAACTCTCTACCAAAATTTACAACCCCCTCTAAAATTCTCCTGGCTTGTTTTTCAGATGGTTTTTTAATTCCATTTACATATTGACTTAAAAGGCTTTGGTTCATGCCTATTCTTTTAGCAAAACCAGTAGAATTGATGCTTTGATAAAGATTAAACACCTGTGCGACATCTAATTTTAACTCAATATTAAAATCTTCTCGGAGATTAAAAGGGACTTCTTCGCCGTCCTCTATCATTCCCTCAAGCTGTAAAGTAATAGCTTCCCTAATATTCTCTTTGATTTCATCCAAACTATTACCAAAAGTTACACACCCTGGTAATTCAGGAACATACGCAGTAAAGCCGTCTGAGGCTTTTTCTACAATTATTTTTACCGATTTTTTCATTTTATTAATTTTTTATTTCAATCCTGCCTGTTTTAGTATGGAACTTTCCGTTCCTTTTGGTAGATCTATATTTTTACCATGAACTGGAACAGTAACCCTCCCACTTTTTGTGGGGTGCTTAAATTGTCGATGGCTTCCTTTTTGAGCAACTTGCTCCCAGCCGTCATTTTTTAACAATTTTAGAATTTCATTTATTTTCATGCAGCCATAACATTAAGATTAAAATCTTATGTAAAAGTAATGAAAATATTACTTAAACCTATAAAAAGTAACGAAATAATTACTTTTTACAGATAATTTACAAATAGTTTGCTAAGAAATATTGCAATCCTATTTTTCTTCCTAAATCCAAAAATAGAGGCTAAGAATCCAATAAACCGATTTTTGGCCGAAATTATCGGCTGAAAATAGGTTAAGTAATTGATGGTTAAAAAAGTAAAAATTCTCATAATGGGTATTATGTTAAGCAGCTATTGAATATAAGCATTTTTTACCTTTTTTGCAAGTTGAATAGGATTGGATTGCCAACTAAATAAATCATTTGTATATTTGAACTTAAAAACCCCCTTTATGGGATTAAAACCCCCTTTTAAATTACCTAAATGATTTAAGCCAATCAGAGATGGACTTTTCGCTGTCTTTTTGAGGTTCGTTAATTTCTTCAGCAGCTTCAGAATATTTTTCACTTTCCTCTCCAGAGTTATAATTTAAAACAGAATCAGGATGTTCTTCCAGGTATTTTTTTGTTGGTGTTAAAGTTGGCCCGTTTTCTAACCCATTTATATGAAAATATTTTTGAAGCTCAGCGATACGATTAAGTGCTAAATTTAAGTTTTCACTTAACTGGTCTATTTGGTTGTCCTTAATAGTTAGTTGTTCTTTTAGTAATTCAAAAGCATCACCATTTAATACAATTCTTTGCTTCTTATTTGCTTGATTTTTGACAAGGGCTTCATTTATCCATTGTTTACTAAAAAGCCTACGGTTATTACCGTTCGAATGAATTTCGTATTGTGCAAAACCCTTTTGACAAAGGCTTTCAAAGGTGTCAATAGCATCTATTTTTCTATACACAGATCGAGTGGAACACTTTAAAAGTGTTGCAGCTTCTTGAATGGTTATAAATGTCATAGCTTTTGCTTTTTACAAAGCAAAGCAGAATATGAGTGTCAACAAAGTGTCTCACATTTAATCTATTAACATACAAGTGTTTAAAACGATGATAAAATAAATGGCAAACATCCATTAGATAAAAAAACATGCTTTGTCTAATGACATTAATACTTGTCAAATCCTATTTTACTATTGTAAATCTTACCACCCAAACGCTTTATTCTACTATTTACTGGATTAGTTAAAACCATAAACGCTTTATTTAGTGGGCTGTTCAGGAGTGTAGGAAAGGATTTGATACTAACTTCTTTTCAAGTAACTAAACTGTTGTAAATGTTACCCGAATCGTTTTAAGTATATATACTTAATTTGATTATCATAGTAAGTATGGCTGACTGTTGTAAATCTTACCCGAACACTATTGTAAATCTTACCCGAACTATTGTAAATCCTACCACCAACGGACAAATTCCGCAGTTAAAAGGGTACAGATTCCGCAAAAGGGGACAGATTCCGCAAAACTTTTACATAAACCCACTTAACACCCAGTATTAATAGGGTTTAACATATAAATTGTAGGATTTTAAAAGGGGACGGATTCCGCAATTAAAACCGATTTAAAGCTTTAGAAAATGATTTAAAAAGGGACAGATTCCGCAGTTAAAAGGGTACAGATTACGGAAAATTATAATAAGACTTTCATTTAGATTGACCACTTAAACCTAACTCTACAAGCATTAATCCTGTTGGATTTTTAACTTTTGCTTTATGGCTATCAGGCATCTGTTTCCATTTTACTAACCACTTCCAAAACAAATCTTGTTTTTCTTTTATGATAATATCTTGTAGGTCTTTTCTGTTCACCCCCATTTTTTTAAGATGTTCCAAACACCGCACACTTTTATCGTCTTGTTTTACCTCAGGATCATTGTTAAATAATGAACGTTCAGTTTGATTGGTAATGTAAAAATCAATACGAGTAAAAGAACGACCCGTTTTCATCAATTCATAAGTAAAAGAAATATCAGTGTGTTCCCGTAGCTCTTTTTGTGCGTAGTCCAAAACTTGTTTTTTAAACATTCCTAAATTATAACTTCCTGGCACATTTAATAATTCACGAATAGTGTCTATTTCTTGATTAACCCAAATACCTGTATCTTTCCATCGAGACAATAACTCATACATCCGTTGGGCATATTCACTAGTTAAAGACATTGCTAAGTTAAACTGGAGAGAAGCATAACCCTTTCCTAGCTCTGCTAATAAAAATGATCCTTCAGGGGAAAAAAACACTTTTACTGTTTCATTCTTTTTAATTTGAATTTTATAAACCAAGTGTAGAGATTCATATTCTTCATCATTATCTACAAAAACCAAACGTCTTTCATCTAATTTTTTTATAGCTTCTTTAAACCTGTTCCAGTTGGTTTCTTCCAAAGAGTTGTAAGGGATAGATAATTCAAATCCCTTGTCAAATAAATTTTTCTGCACACCCATTCCTTGCTTGATTTGTTGCATGGCGAGATACAATATCCTTCTTTCTACCACCGTAAAGTCTTGTTTGGTCATCAAGGCCTTGATAGGGTATTTTAATATATTACTTTCAT
>MNYN01000075.1 GCA_001873105.1 Flavobacteriaceae bacterium CG2_30_34_30
ATTTTTTAACAGTTCGGTTTTTTGTTGGATGCGTTCTACTTGAAGTTGTGCGTAGCGCTTTAAATTTAAAGCGATGTAATGATAGATTTCCTTTAAATCTTGTTTGGCTGATTTTAACCATTTGATTTGAACCATTCCTGCATTTCAGATTTTAGACTTTCTTCTGTAATGGTTTGATTGCTGTCAGATTCTTGTAACCTTTTTTCCAGTTTTTCAATAAAGAGCAACCTTTCAATTAATTCATCAATTGAAAATTCATCCGGAAAAGTTTCCAGGTGTTTTTTTACTTGCTCTTTCGTAATCATTGAAGTAATAGTTTGAGTTAAATTTAATGAAAAATAGATAAAGTGTTTCTTTTTAAGCAAATAATTTTACTTCTTCATCTTCTTCGCCTTCTCCAAAACCTCCATCTTCAAGCCCTCTTTATAAGAGACAATTTTGTCCAAAACACATTTGTCAGCACTTCCTAAAATTTGTGCCGCTAGTATCCCGGCATTTTTGGCACCGTTTAAAGCTACGGTTGCCACAGGCACGCCACCCGGCATCTGCAGAATGGAAAGGATGGAATCCCAACCGTCAATGGAATTGCTGGATTTTACAGGCACTCCAATCACCGGCAACGGACTCATAGACGCCACCATACCTGGTAAATGTGCTGCACCCCCGGCGCCGGCAATAATAACGGCTATTCCTCTTTTATGGGCGTTTGTGCTAAAATCCACTAATTTCTCAGGAGTGCGGTGAGCAGAGACAATGTCCACTTCCACTTCGATGTCAAATCCTTTGAGGATGTCAATGGCTTCTTGCATAACTGGCAGGTCGCTGTCGCTTCCCATGACGATGGCTACTTTATTCATAAAATTCCAAATTATTAAATTCCAAATTCCAAAAGTTGGTAATTAGAATTTGTGTTTTTGATTTATGGTTTAATTTTAAATGTTGAATGTTGAATGTTGAATGTTGAATGTTGAATGTTTTTACGGATTAAAGTTACCAAATATTTTTAAATATATAGATAATCTGAAAAAAGGAACCACGGCTACTGCTCACTAATCACTTGAATTAAGTTCTTCACCTCCTCAGCAATCTTTCTCGCTTCAGCAATATCTTCATTTACAATGGTAACGTGTCCCATTTTCCGAAAAGGACGGGTTTCTTTTTTTCCGTAAATATGCGGTGTTACGCCCGGCATTGCCAGGATTTTTTCAATGTTTTTATATACTACTTGTCCGGTGTGGCCTTCCGCGCCAACTAAGTTAACCATAATTCCGGCAACTTTACTGTCGGTATTTCCCAATGGTAAATCTAAAATAGCTCTAAGATGTTGCTCAAACTGATTGGTATAACTGGCTTCAATGCTGTAATGCCCACTATTATGGGGTCTTGGGGCGACTTCGTTAACGAGAATTTCGTCGTCTTCGGTTTGAAAGAGTTCTACGGCGAGAATGCCTACGTGTTTTATCGCCTTGGAGACTTTCATAGCAACTTCACGTGCTTTTTCTGCAACTGCGTAATCAATTCGTGCGGGACAAAGTACATATTCCACCTGATTTGCCGTGGGATGAAATTCCATTTCCACTACAGGATAGGTTTTGATTTCACCGGAAACGGAGCGTGCTACAATCACTGCTAATTCATTTTTAAATGGTATTAATTTTTCAGCAATGCATTCGCTTTCCGGAAGTGGGATTAAATCTTCAGCATCGCGGATAATGCTTACTCCTTTTCCGTCATAACCACCAGTGGTACTTTTCCACACAAAAGGGTAGTGGAGTTCGTTGCGAACAAGAGCTTCCTGTAGAGCATATTTGTCTTTGTAAACAAGAAACGGTGCAGTAGGTATTTGATGATTTTTAAAGAATTGTTTTTGAATGGCTTTATTTTGTATGTTTCGTAATGTTTCGGGGGAAGGAAATACTTTTACCCCTTCTTTTTCCAAATTCTCAAGAGCTTTAATGTTTACACCTTCAATTTCAAAAGTGAGTACATCCACATCCTTTCCGAAGTTGTAAACCGTGTCAAAATCCATCAAATCGCCTTGTACAAAGGTGTTGCTGGCAATTTTGCAAGGAGCTTCGTCACTAGGATCCAACACTTTGGTACGGATGTCATATTTTCTGGTTTCATAAAGCAGCATTTTGCCTAGTTGACCACCACCTAAAATACCTAGGGTGAAATTGGAAGAGAAGTAACGCATGAAAATATTGATTTTGACAAAGGTAAGTAAAAGGAATTTTTTTTAACGGTTTTCATAGAAAATCCGAATTCACATTATTTTTTTTATATGTATTTTCAATCAAAAAAATTCATTTCTTTGTTAATATAAAACTGAAAATAATTTATGATATTTCCAAAAACGGAACTTCGATTTATTAGTAAACAAATAGGCTATGGTGTAGTTGCCACTGAGTTTATTCCAAAAGGTACAATTACATGGGTATTAGATGCTTTAGATAGGGAGTTTACTCCACTACAAGCATCTCAAATGGATGCCAAATACCAAAAAATACTAGATTTTTTTACCTACAGAAATAATCGAGGAAATTTTGTTTTTTGCTGGGATTTTGGAAGGTATGTAAACCATAGTTTTAACGCCAATTGCATTAGTACAGCGTATGATTTTGAAGTGGCCATACGCGACATTCACCCGGGAGAACAACTAACAGATGATTATGGCTATCTGAATATTACAGAGCCTTTTGAAGCAGAAGATGAGGGTTTTGAACGTAAAATAGTGTATCCGGACGATTTACTGCGCTATCACAAAGTGTGGGATAAAAAAGTAAAAGCCGTTTTTCCACGTATAACAGAATTAAATCAGCCTTTAAAAAGCTACATTTCAGACAATGTTTGGCAAACTATTGAAAAAATAGCGAAAGGTAAGGAATCCATGAAATCCATTTTGACTTGTTATTTTGATGAGATGAAGCAGGTGCAATTTATTCAAAAATAGAAAAGAATTTATTTATAAACTTTTTGAAACCAAAAATTTAATTTGTCCAAAGAAATTTCTTCGAAGTCATGAATGACTTTGTCAGCTAGAGAATAATCTTGATGTTTTGATTGCAAACTATCATAGCCTATACAAACTATACTGGCAGCATTTGCGGCAATAATACCATTTGTGGAATCCTCTATAACCAAACAGTTTTTGGTTTTTTCACCTGCAGCTTCCGCAGCTTTTAGAAAAATTTCAGGATGCGGTTTTGAGGCTTTTAACTCGGCTCCACTTAGTTTTTTCTTAAAAAAACGATTTAAATCAAATCGTTCAAAAATTGTATCAATTGTTTGCATAGATGCGGAAGAAGCTAATACTAATGACAGACCGTTGTTATAATATTCCTCTATTCTTTTTTGAACACCATCCACTAAAGCCAATTCGGGATCCTTCATAAAAAGCTTTTGAAATTTACTTCGTTTATCCAAAACCAATTCCTGCGGATTTATGGTTAATTGAAAATGTGCACATACTTGTTGACAAACTTCTAGGGTAGATTGTCCGGTGAAGGAATGGTACATCTGCTCATTTACTTCTAAATTTCTATCGGCAAACATTTGAAAATAAGCTTTGTGATGCAGTGGTTCTGTATCCACAATCACACCATCCATATCAAATAAAACAGCTTTTAAAGGCATAAAATAATTTTTGGTAAAGGTAAACAACAAGTTTTTCATGGGGGGTCTTTTAAAAAATGCTTTCCTATAATTTTCATAATTCCTTAGCATTTTTCAGGCATTTTTGTTATACTAGCATTTTTAGAAAAAGACAATGTTTGAAACTCAAGAAATAGAACAACTTATAGCCTTTAGAAAAGCATTGCACGCCCACCCCGAACTCTCAGGTGAAGAAAAAGATACATCAAATAGAGTTGTTAATTTTTTGAAAGAGTGCAATCCATCGCAAATCATAACTCAAGTAGGAGGTTATGGGGTTATTGCGGTTTTTGATAGCGAAAAAGAAGGACACAATTTAATGATAAGAGCAGATATGGATGCGCTTCCCATTGAGGAAGTAAACGATTTTGACTACCTTTCCAAAAACAAAGGCGTTTCTCATAAATGTGGGCATGATGGGCATACAATCATTCTATTGGGTCTTGCAAAACGGCTATCTAAAAATCCGCCAAATAAAGGAAAAGCAATATTACTTTTTCAACCTGCTGAAGAAATTGGAACGGGTGCAGCAGTTGTGTTGAATGACGAAAAATTCAAATCCTTAAAACCCGATTGGGTTTTTGGTTTACACAATCTTCCCGGATACCAGTTGCACGAAGTTGTAGTTAAGAATGATTCTTTCACGGCTTCAGTAAAAAGTATCGTAATTGTTTTTCAGGGAAAGACCACACATGCTGCAGAACCGGAACACGGTATCAATCCGGCGATGGCTGTTTCTGAACTGATTCTACAAGCATCTTTTTGGTCAAATAATCTGCAGGAACGGAAAGACTTTGCCGTTATAACGCCCATTCATATCGATTTGGGAAGTGAAGCTTATGGTACATCAGCAGGACAAGCAACGGTTGGGTTTACCATTCGCACTTGGACTGAAAGTGAAATGAAAAAGTTGCAAGAAAAAATGGAATCTTTTATTCTGGCAATAGCCAAAAAACACAAACTTAAAGCAGACTTTAAATACATTCAAGAATTTAAAGCCAATGAAAATAATGCAGAAGCTGTAAAAAGTATTACAACCGCAGCAAACAATCTTGGGTATATAATCACTAATCGAGAATTTCCATTTAAATGGGGCGAAGATTTTGGACTATTTACACAACAACACAAAGGCGCTTTTTTTGGGATAGGCGCCGGTAAAAATTGCCCAGCGTTGCATAATCCCGATTATGATTTTCCGGATGAATTAATACCCACCGGAATTCAACTATTTTATGAACTTTGTAAAAACTACATAGCATGTCCATAGATTTTCACAGCTGTAAAATTGAAATTAGCAAGGCAGCTTACAAACATAATATTGAATTTCTAAGAAATACAATAAGTGAGGGAGTAAAGATTTCATCAGTAGTGAAGGGAAATGCCTATGGCCATTCCATTGACTTGTTTGTCCCCTTAGCTGAAGAAAATGGTATTAATCATTTTTCTGTTTTTAGTGCTGATGAAGCCTATGAAGTGCAACAGGTAAGCAAAAAGAAAAGTTCAATTATGATTATGGGTTCTGTTGAAAATGAATCGTTGGAATGGGCAATTGCCAATGATATTTCCTTCTATATTTTTGATTTAATACGATTAAAACAAGCGGTTTTATTTGCAAAAAAAATCGGTAAAAAAGCAAAAATTCATATTGAAGTAGAAACAGGCATGCACCGAACCGGTTTTGATATAGAAAAATGGCACGAGGTAGAGGATATTTTAAAAAACAATGGAGATGTTTTGGTTTTTGAAGGACTATGCACCCATTATGCCGGTGCAGAGGAAATAGCAAATTACTATCGTATAAAACAGCAACAACAAAGCTTTAAGAAAGCAATAAAATATTTTAAAAACAATGGTTTGCACCCTAAACTTCTGCATTCTGCCTGTTCAGCGGCTACGTTGCGTTATCCAAAAACACAAGGAGATATGGTTCGATTAGGGATTATTCAATATGGTTTTTTCCCAACAAAAGAGGTATTGATTCATTTTCTTGAAAAAACAAAAATGAAAGAAGATCCCTTACAAAGACTATTAAGCTGGAAGAGCAAGGTTATGGATGTGAAGCAAGTAAAAACAGGAAATTTTATCGGGTATGGTACTTCGTTTATGGCAGGGACAGACATGAAAATTGCCACCATTCCTGTAGGATATAGCCACGGTTTTAGCAGGTCATTAAGCAATCAAGGAAGGGTTTTGATTAACGGCCAGCGTGTTCCTGTTATTGGAGTTGTAAATATGAATATGATGACCGTTAATGTGACACACCTTGAGCATATTGAAAAAGGAGATGAGGTGGTTTTAATTGGCAAACAAGGCAAAATGGAAATTGGTGTAAGCTCGTTTAGTGAATACAGTAACCAAATTAATTATGAAATGTTAACCAGATTGCGGGCTGACATACCAAGAATTTTAGTAGATTAAAATTCAATAATCAGCCATTGGATACCTTATATTTTGTAAATTTGCACTTTCATTTTTAAAAGCAAATTTTGATAACCCTTCACGACAAAACTTTTGTTCCGTTTATTAGTGAATCAGAAATTAATCAGGCAATAAAAAATCTTGCTGATAAGATTTCTATTGACTACAAAGGAGAAACGCCCATTTTCCTTGGTGTTTTGAATGGGGCTTTTATGTTCTTAGGGGAATTGATGAAAAACTACAAGGGCAATTGCGAACTAAGTTTCACCAAGCTGGCTTCCTATCACGGAACAATGACTAGTGGGATAATGAAAAATTTGATTGGTTTAAACGAAAATATAGAAAATCATCACGTTATCATAGTGGAGGACATAGTCGATACCGGACATACTCTAGAGTATTTGATGAATATTTTAGCAGAAAAAAAACCAAAATCCATCAAAACCGCCACCCTTTTTTTTAAACCGGATGCTTATAAAAAGAATATTAAAATAGAATACATTGGAATTGAAATACCAAATAAATTTATAGTGGGTTATGGGCTGGACTATGATGGTTTAGGCAGAAATTTACCCGAAGTTTACCAATTAAAAATATAAAACAATGACAAATTTAGTTTTATTTGGCCCCCCAGGAGCCGGAAAAGGCACACAAGCCGATGTTTTAAAAGACAAGTATAATCTGGTGCATATTTCAACCGGAGATGTTTTTCGTCATAACATTAAAAACGCTACAGAGCTTGGCACTCTTGCAAAGTCCTATATGGACAAAGGAAAATTAGTTCCGGATAAAGTAACCATAAAAATGCTTAAAGCCGAGGTAGAAAGTCATGAAGGCGCCAACGGATTTATTTTTGATGGTTTTCCACGCACCGAAGCACAAGCCGATGCATTAGAAAAATTATTAGAAGAAAAAAACACAAAGATTTCGGCTATGGTAGCTCTTGAAGTAGATGATGAGGTTTTAGTACAACGCCTTATAGAACGTGGTAAAATTAGTGGAAGACCCGATGATGCCAACGAAACGATTATAAGAAATCGTATTAAAGTTTATTATAACGAAACGGCAATCCTAAAAAATTACTACCAAAAACAAAATAAATATTTTGGAGTGGATGGCGTAGGTGGTATTGAAGAGATTACCGAACGATTAAGCAAGGTAATTGATAATTTAAAGTAAAAAAAAATTCAAATTTGATATTTGCGAAGCGAATTGGCAAAGCAACCTTTAAACTTAAAACCAAATTATGACTGAGGGCAATTTTGTAGATTATGTAAAAATGCATGTTTCTTCCGGAAAAGGAGGGAAGGGTTCTGCACATTTGCACCGTGAAAAGTATATTGAAAAAGGAGGACCCGATGGAGGTGATGGTGGTCGAGGTGGCCATGTTATTCTTAAAGGCAATGCTAATTTGTGGACATTACTTCACTTAAAATACAAACGGCATATGAAAGCAGGACATGGTGCTCATGGAGCAAGTTGCAGAAGCACCGGCGCTGATGGTGAGGATGTGTATATTGAAGTGCCATTAGGAACCGTGATAAAAAATACAGAAACCCAAGAAATACTTTTAGAAATTACCCATGATGGTGAAGAGCAAATTCTTTTAAAAGGAGGAAAAGGCGGTCTTGGAAACTGGAACTTTAGAAGTTCCACAAACCAAACACCTCGCTATGCACAACCAGGTATGGATTGTCAGGAGTTAGACATAACAATGGAATTAAAAATCCTGGCAGATGTTGGTTTGGTAGGTTTCCCTAACGCTGGCAAATCTACCTTGCTCTCTGTAGTAACTTCTGCAAAACCCAAAATTGCCGATTATGAGTTTACTACATTAAAACCAAACTTAGGCATAGTTCAATACCGAGACTTTCAGACGTTTGTAATGGCAGATATTCCCGGAATCATTGAAGGAGCCGCAGAAGGAAAAGGCATTGGACATCGGTTTTTGCGACATATTGAGCGTAATTCTACTTTATTATTTTTAGTGCCAGCCGATGCAAATGACATTAAAGAACAATATGATATTCTCCTTAATGAACTAAAAAAATACAACCCCGAGCTATTAGACAAAGAACGTCTTGTGGCAATTTCTAAAAGTGATATGCTTGATGAGGAGCTTAAACGCGAAATGAAAAAGCAATTAGACAAACAGTTTAAGAGTATTCCTTACTTGTTTATCTCTTCCGTAGCGCAGCAAGGTTTAACAGAGCTAAAAGATACATTGTGGAAAATGCTTAATGATTGATATTTTAATAAAAATTTAAAACTTTTAGAATACTGTTTTTGTAGATTTACTGACCAATTGTTAGATTAAATAATAAGCTTCTGATTTTTAAATTTTAAAGTATGAAATATCTAATAGTATGCCTGGCTAGTTTTTTGTTAGTGTCTTGCGGCGCAACGGTGAATTACGATTACGACAAACAAGCTAATTTTTCGCAATACACATCCTATAATTATTTTCCGAATATTGAATCTGGCTTGAGCGACTTAGATGATCAAAGAATCATTAGAGCCACAGATAGTATTTTGCAACAAAGAGGATTTGTAAAAACGGAAAACCCACAATTTTATATAAATTTTTTCAGTAAGGAATTCGTGTCTAACTCAAGAAACACCATTGGCGTAGGCATTGGTAGCTCAGGAAGAAATACAGGAATTGGGGTTTCTGGAGGAATACCTATAGGAGGTAGAACAATAAGTCAGAAACTTACCATCGATTTTATTGACACAAAAAATGATGCTTTGTTTTGGCAAGCAGTTCTTGAAAGTGATTTTAAAGAAAGAATTTCACCTTCACAAAAACAACTACATTATTTAAACGCACTTCAAAAAGCATTTAAAAACTATCCACCCAAATAGATTCTTACATACTAGTTAACCAATTTTTGAATCCTGAATAATTAAAAATATAATGCGCCAATTTTTTTTAATCCTTTTATTATTTCCCATAATTGCTTTAGGTCAATCTGCTTATGAAAAAGGAGAGAAACTTTACAAACAAGAAAAATTTAGTCAAGCCAAACCTTTGCTAGAGTCTTTTTCTAAACAAAACCCAACACATACAAA
>MNYN01000067.1 GCA_001873105.1 Flavobacteriaceae bacterium CG2_30_34_30
CTTAAAGCGTTTAGGACTTCACAATGGTGTGCTTGCTCATCTAGCCTAATAGCCTCTTATCTGATTCCTGTTCGTCAGTACCGAGTTTTGTAGTTTCGCTTCCTTCAGTCCTAACCTCACGGTTAGCAACCCCCGTATCAAGTACGGGGCAGGCTTTGCGACTTACTAATGGTTCAAGGCGTTATCCCTGCCCATAAGGGACTTGCACCCTCTAAATTAATTATTTACCTTTCGGCAAATAAAAGAGGCCCATGCTGGGCACACACACAGTATATAAGCTATGGCTTGGACTATCCTTACTTGGAAAATCTGCCGATTTCCCAAAGCCAGTTTTTATCTGGAGAGGTTCGTGCCGAGACACACCACAGCTCATATACATAAACGTTGTGAGCTATTGCAGACTGAGGGAGACATTGTCAGGAATTTTTAGTTTGGTAATAAAACAATAACAGGATAAAATATGAAACCTCTTTATTTGCAATTTATAATGATTTTAAGTGCATTGTCGATGTTTACTGGAAATGCACAAATTCAAATCAGAAAAAATACCTCTTGTACGGAAAATGTCCTAATCAGATTTGATAAAACGGACGGAGATTACAACACCATTGAACTGCCTCAGAGTATAAAAAATAATTGTAATTGGGTCAATCTTAAACTTTCCGAAAACCTCAAAGATTCTATTGAAGAAATATCTCTCGACAGGACACTTTTTGAAATAAAAGATGATTCGTACTATAATATATTTTACAAATACAATAAACATAAACAAGGTGTAAAGTTATTTGTAAAATTGCTTAATGATAAAGGTTGTTTAGAGATTTTGTTGGATAGTCATTATAATCTAGCAGTATTGAGCAGACCAAATAATCAATGGGAATTAGAATATTCAGGTTATTATGAAATAAACTGGAAAGAATAATGTGGGACTAATATTTTCAAAACTTTTTGCAGTGCACAAACAACAACTCACAACACCAGTAACCGTTGCACAAGCCTTTAAATTTTTTACATCATTTTTCTATACAACAAAAAACGGAAGATTTCAAAAACTTTGCTTTACGTTGTGTTGTTGTTTAAACTTTAATTTATTCCAAAAAAAGATACTAGTAAATTACATGGATTATTTTAATGGCTTATTATAGCAGAGGGGTTAATTATATATGAAAGGTGGAGCTAGTTTGTTGCATCTAGGGATTGAAAAATTCTGAAGATTTGAGATTGATAAAACGGCTTTTTAACCAGTTACTGACAATTTTCAATAATTAAATTCTACAACAAACTCTTTACTGCTGGAAGTACATTTACTGTTCTGTTTGTAATATCATAACAATCACCTGCAGAAAGTACATGGGTAATTAGGTTAGTCATTGTTAATGGCGTTCCTTCTTTTAAAATTGCTATGTTATTATGAGTAAGTTTTCCGGGATCAAAAACGATAACCATGCCGGAGCCAATAACAGAGCAAGAATTACCTTCTTTGATTATTAAACCGGTATCTTCTGCAAGACCAATACCTAGGCGGTTTGGGAATCTGGCTACAGCTTCACTAATTCTTCCAAAACGGCCTCTTTGTATAAAATGGGTGTCTATGATTAACTCTGAAATTAAATGTAACCCTTTACGCATACTAATACTTCCTTTTATAAAGGATTCCTTGCTACTGCCTCCTGAAATCATTTCAGCCGACATACACATCGCTCCGGCACTGGTTCCGGCAATTACAAATACTTCGTTTTGATACCGTTTTAATAAAAGTTTATGAAAAGCGGTATTTCTAATATTTGATGTAATTTTAGATTGGTTTCCACCCGAAAACATAACACAATCGGCTTCTTGTAACAATTGTAAAGTACTTTCTTGGTTTGCGTGTTCTTTGGAACTTATAAAAACAGGTTCCACATTTTTACAACCTAATTTTTCAAAAGCATCTAGATAATTTTGACCCACTTCTTTAGGAATACTTGACGCCGTTGTAACCACTAAAATTCGTGCGCTTGGCCCACCACTTTCAGAAACAACATGCGATAAAATACCTTCGCTAACAAAATCTAATCGGAAACGTTCTGCAACATGAAATCCTTTGTCTTCATTTCCACCTATAGGAATAAGAGTTCCTTTTATCATAAAAAAATAAAAAAATTATTTGCAAAAATAGTCTATATTTAGTCTGTTTCAAAGCATAGGCTTGTATAAAAAGTTAAAAATATTAAATGTTGCAAACCTTAAACACCTATTAATAATATGAGAATAAGAGAATTAAATGCAATGCGAGGGCCAAATTATTGGTCAGTCAGACGCCATAAACTAATTGTAATGGTGCTTGATTTAGAAGAAATGGAACAACGCCCATCCAATAAAATTAAAGGTTTTAGCGAAAGGTTAAAAACCATGTTCCCTACCATGTTTGAACATCGATGTTCTGAAGGAACTCCTGGCGGTTTTTTTAAGCGCGTGGATGAGGGTACTTGGATGGGACATGTTATTGAGCATATAGCACTAGAAATTCAGTCGTTAGCGGGTATGGATGTTGGTTTTGGAAGAACTCGTGGTTATGGTGAAGACGGCGTTTATAATGTGGTGTTTGCCTATATGGAAGAAAAAGTGGGCCGTTATGCGGCAAAAGCTGCTTTACGTATTTGTGAAGCCCTCATTTCTGGAGATTCCTATGATTTAGAAGCAGATATACAAGAAATGCGCGAAATAAGAGAAGCAGAGCGTTTAGGACCAAGCACTGGTTCTATAGTAGAGGAAGCAGCAAGCAGGGGAATTCCTTGGATTCGCCTTAATAAATATTCGCTTTGCCAATTGGGTTATGGCGCCAATCAAAAGAAAATACAAGCCACAGTAACCAGTCAAACCAGTAGCATAGGAGTAGAATTGGCTTGTGATAAAGAGGATACAAAGTTTCTTTTAGAACAGGCAGAAGTATTGGTTCCAAGAGGGGAAATTATCCGCACCGAAAGTGGCCTAAAAGAAGCGGTTTCTTATGTAGGCTATCCATTAGTTACTAAACCTGTTGACGGCAATCATGGCAGAGGTATTACCGTTGATATAAACTCTTGGGAAGAAGCATTAGAAGGTTTTCAAGCGGCAAAAGTAGTTTCTAATTCCGTTATTGTTGAAAAATTTATTACCGGTGAAGATTACCGACTTTTGGTAATTAACCACAGATTAGTAGCGGCTGCAAAACGAACTCCTGCACATGTTATTGGTGATGGAAAATCTACATTACAAGAACTTATTGATAAAGTAAATAGCGATCCAAGACGTGGTTACGGGCATGAAAATGTATTAACCCAAATCACAGTGAATGATTTAACCAAAAGTATTATTGCCTCTTACGGATATACACTAAATACCATTGCAAAAGAAGGCGAACAAGTAATCTTAAAGGACACCGCTAATTTAAGTACAGGAGGAACTTCAGAAGATGTTACAGATATTGTGCATCCTGCAAATGTTTTTATGGCCGAACGTATTTCAAAAATTATTGATTTAGATATTTGTGGAATTGATGTAATGACCAGCGATATTAGCCAACCTCTTGAAGAAACAGGAGGTGCTGTATTAGAGGTAAATGCAGGTCCTGGATTTAGAATGCATTTAGCACCAACCCAAGGGCTGCCAAGAAACGTAGCAGCTGATGTGGTAGATATGTTATTTCCACCGGGAGCTTCTTGTAAAATTCCAATAGTAGCCGTTACGGGTACAAATGGCAAAACCACCACCACAAGGTTAATTGCTCATATGGCTAAAATGAAAGGGTTTAAAGTGGGTTATACAACCAGTGATGGGGTTTATATTCAAAATAGAATGTTAATGAAAGGTGATTGTACCGGCCCTTCAAGCGCTGAATTTGTACTAAAAGATCCAACCGTAAATTTTGCCGTTTTAGAATGTGCCCGTGGCGGTTTGTTAAGAGCCGGATTAGGATTTCACAAATGCGATTTTGGTATCGTTACCAATGTTGCCTCAGATCATTTGGGGTTAAAAGGAATTCATACTATAGAACAATTGGCAAAAGTAAAAGGAGTTATTCCTGAAACCGTACATAAAGATGGTTACGCCATATTAAATGCCGATGATGAATTGGTATATGCAATGAGGAAAACTGTGGACTGTAATGTGGCACTTTTTTCCATCGACGAAAACAATCCGCATATTAAATCAATGGCAAAAGTGGGAGGAATCTCTGCTATTTATGAAAATGGTTTTATCACCATCTGCAGAGGCGAATGGAAAATGAGAGTGATTAAAGCCATCAACGTGCCACTTACCTTTGGAGGTAAAGCAATTTTTATGATTAAAAACGTTCTTCCTGCGGTGCTTGCCGGTTATTTAAATGGATTTAGCATTGAAGACATTAAAGTCTCCTTGGAAACATTTATTCCCTCACCCGGACAAACGCCTGGAAGATTAAATCTCTTTACTTTTGAAAACTTTCAGGTACTTCTTGATTATGCACACAATCCTGCGGGACTTCGTGCTTTACAAGATTTGACCGATAGATTAGATGCCACCTATAAAGTGGGAATTATTGCAGGGGTGGGCGATAGGCGCGAAGAAGATACTCAGGAATTGGGAAGTATCGCCGCAGAAATGTTTGATGAAATCATTATACGTCAAGACAAAAATTTAAGAGGCAAAACGGAAAATGAAATTATTAAAATGTTGGATGAGGGTATTAAAAAAGCGGGATTAAATAAAAAAACCAGCATTATTCCTTCTGAAAAAGAAGCCATTACTTATGCCATAAAAAATGCTAAAAAAGGCTCTTTAATTGTTATTTGTAGTGATGTTATTCCGGAGGCTTTAAATTTGGTTTCCAAGTTTAAAGAAGAGGAAGCAAATCGCTTGTTTAATTTCTCAACCGGCGAGTGAGTAACTAGGCATGTACCTTTTTCAGTTAATAACAATAAAAACCTATTAAGCCCCTTGCTTAATAGGTTTTTTTTGTTTCAAAATCCCAAAAAGCAAGATATACCCATAACAAATAATAAGCAAAAGCAATGCCCACTTAAATCCAAATAAGTCAGTTAAATAGCCATAGGCTGGAGGAATTATAGCTCCGCCAACGATTGCCATACACAACAATCCCGAAGCTTGTGGTTTTAAATCTCCTAAACCTTCTAAGGTAAGAGTGAAAATGGTGGGAAACATTATAGAGTTAAATAATCCAACTGCTAATATAGAAAACATGGCAACTACTCCAAAGGTGCTCATGGAAATAAACAACATGGCCATCGCTATAAATGCAAAAATTGCTAGTACGCCTGAAGGGTTATAAACTCGGGTTAGATAAGCTCCTATAAACCTTCCCACCATTGCGCCACTCCAATACAGCACAACAAAGGCACCAACTATGCCCTTCGGGTCTTTTCCTTCCAGCGGACTGTTTAAAATGTGTTGTGCTACATAATGTAACGATTTGTTATCTAATATGACCGAAGCCATATTCATGTCCAGAAAATAATTTACTAAATAACTCCCTATAGCTACTTCAGCACCTACATAAAGAAATATTCCTAAAACGCCCAACAATACGTTCTTGTTTTTCAGCAACTTGCCATAACCGTCTTTAGGAGCTTTTTCTAAGATTTTTGGGAGTTTTATAAATACAAAAAACAAGGCAAGTATGGCTATTGCAAAAGCAAGAAATAGAAATGGTTTTTGTACCGCAGCTGCTTCCGTAATTAAATAAGAGCTTTGTTCCTTTTCACTTAAAAGTAAAATTTCTTGAGAAGATTTTATACTGTCACTCAATAAAAACATTGCCCCAACAATAGGTGCAATAGCAGTACCCAATGAATTAAACGCTTGTGAAAGATTTAGCCGGCTGGATGCCCCTGGTTCACTTCCCAAAACAGATACATAAGGGTTTGCAGCAACTTGCAGAATAGTCATACCGGCAGCTAGTGTAAAATAGCCCAACAGAAACACACTAAACAAACGCTCGGAAGCTGCCGGATAAAAAAGCAAGCAGCCTAGTGCCATGGTTCCTAACCCTAAAACAACTCCTTTTTGATACCCAATGCGGGAAAGCAAAAATCCCGCTGGCACTGAAAAAACAAAATAGGCTATAAAAAATGCAAACTGTACTAATCCGGCTTCAAAATAAGAAAGTTCAAAAACCTCCCGCAATCGAGGTATCAAACTGTCAACCAAAACGGTAATAAAACCCCAAAGAAAAAAAAGAATCGTTATAATGGCAAAAGCCGAACGGTAGTTGGTTTTATGTGACATAGTGTTATGATTTCATATAATATTCTGGAATGTGTTTTTTGTTTTCCTCATTTTGATAAACTGTATAAACAAAGCCTTTTTGAATGCTATAAGCTCCGGTTTGGCCTTGTTTATTTACAGCGATATAGCCCACTTGAAAATCTTTTATACGCTCGCCGCTCTTTTTTACGATGCGGTTTATAGCTTCTTCACAAGCTTCTTGGGGACTTTTGCCTTGTCGCATCAATTCGACAATCAAAAAGCTTCCCACGGTTTTTAATACTTCTTCACCCAGTCCAGTTGCTGTAGCAGCGCCCACTTCATTATCTACAAATAATCCGGAGCCTATTATAGGCGAATCCCCAACACGCCCAGCCATTTTGTATGCAAGACCACTGGTAGTACATCCGCCTGAGATGTTGCCTTTTTGATCTATTGCCAGCATCCCGATGGTATCGTGATTTTCAATGTTGATAATGGGTTGGTATTGTGAAGTAATTTTCCATGCTTCCCAGGCCTTTTTTGAGTTTTCGGTGAGAAGATTTACTTTTTCAAAGCCAATTTCTAAGGCAAATTGTTCTGCACCTTTACCTGCAAGTAAAACATGAGGGGTTTCTTCCATCACCTTTCGTGCTACTGAAATGGGGTGTAAAATATTTTGAAGATAAACCACAGCCCCATAATCTCCTTCTGGGTTCATAATACAGGCATCCAGTGTTACATTACCGTCTCTGTCAGGCAATCCACCAATTCCAACCGATTGACCGTCGGCATTGGCCTCTTCAACCATACAGCCTTGTTCGATGGCATCCAGCGAACTGCCACCTTTTTGCATCACCTCCCAAGCTTTTGCGGTAGCTTCTTTTACATCCCAGGTAGCGATGACCAAAGGGAAACTTCCCGAAATTGTCAATTTTTCAGTATTGGTCTTTTTTTCCTCAGATGTTTTTGCACAAGCTAGTGCTGCCATACCGGCAGAAATTCCTATTCCGGTGATGGCTGTGTTTTGAATGAATTTTCTTCTGTTCATAATTAATTTATTTCAATTCGATTTCATCTACAAACAGCCAAGCTTTACCACCAAATGGTGCACCTAGATGCCACTTGGGTAAATCGCCAAAGTTTTTAGCTAGTACTTTTATATATTGAATGGGTTTGCCTCTCAAGTCAAAAGTGAATGTTTTTATGGTGGTTTGCTCGCTAGACATGCCTGCGTTGATACTTTGTGTTTCAATTAAATGAAAATTTACGCCATTTTCTGAAACATATACAGTCACATCAGTAGGATAAAAAATCCAGCTGCGTTGGTCCTGCAAAAAGTTGATGCTTATCTTACTTAAAGGTTTTTTGCTGCCTCGGTTTAGGGTGGCTTCTAGGTTTGTATCCTGATAGCCTTGCCAAGTTCCGGTTCTAAAATCCAAAGTACCATAGATACCGTCTATCAGCCCATTATTACCGCCACCATTGTACTGATTGGCATATTGGTTAGCTAAAGTGATGGATAAATTGGGGTCTATTTTGTAAAACCGTGTGTTCACCTCAGTACTGCGTTTTTTATCTTTTTCAGCATAGACTGTTAAAAGTGTTGGTTCTGAAATTACAAATGGCTCCGTATATACTTTCGCTTCAGCGTCATTTAAACGGTAGAAAATTTGAGCATTTGGGTCGGCATTTTTCAATACTACTGAAGTTTTACTTTTGAAGGCTATTTCCCCTTCAGCAATAAACGGCACAGGAACGATGAGGTGTTCTGTGATTTCGTTTTTGGGAACGTGTGCCTCTTTGCTACCCCATTCGGTGGGTTTTTCAGTCATAAAAAATTCTAAGGTGCCGCCGTTTACAATATCTTGATGGTTAATGTATGAATAGGGATAGTTTTTTCCGTTGAGAGCAACTTTTTCAATATAAATATGAGTATTAGAAAGTTGGTGTGCAACAATGGTAAAGGTCTTACCGTTTTCTAGATTGATGCTAGCTTTGTCAAACAAAGGCGTTCCAATAATGTACTGATTGCTTCCGGGAGTAACCGGATAAAATCCTAAGGAGCTGAAGATATACCAAGCGCTCATTTGCCCGCAATCTTCATTGCCAGAAATACCACTGGGGGCATTAAAATATTGCTCGGTGAGGATTTGATGTACTTTTTCCTGAGTTTTGTGTGGTTTATTCACAAAATTATAAAGGTAAGCCATATGGTGACTGGGCTCGTTGCCGTGGGCATATTGACCTATAAGTCCGGTAATGTCCACTTGATGCCTACCAGATGTTTTATTTTCAGCAGTAAACAATTCATCTAAAAATTGTTCCAACTCGGTCTTGCCTCCCAGCAAATTGATTAGTCCGCTCACGTCTTGTGGCACGTAAAAACTGTATTGCCAGGCGTTGGCTTCGGTGTAGTTAAAGTTTACTTCATAAGGATCAAATGGCGCAAACCACGTATTTCTGAAACGACCACGCATAAAACGGGTTTCGGGGTCAAATACGTTTTTATAGTATTGTGCACGTTCAGTAAAAAGTTTGTAATCTTCAACTTTGTTTAAGTCTTTCGCCATTTGTGCGATGCACCAATCGTCATAAGCATATTCCAAAGTTTTTGAAACCGATTCACTTTCAGCTTCTACCGAAATAAAACCTAGTTTTTTGAAATCAGTTAATCCCAGTTTATCTTGCATTGCACTGTGTTTCATAGCTGTAAAAGCCTTTTCAACATCATAATCACGCAGGCCCTTTTGGTAGGCATCGGTAATAACAGGAATGGCGTGGTAGCCAATCATACAGCCGGTGTAGTTGCCTGCTAAATCCCAAATGGGTAACATGCCGCCTTCATCGTATTTAGCCAAAAATGTCTTAATAAAATCGTTGGAGCGTTCCTGCTCGATGATGGTATATAGCGGATGCGCCGCGCGGTAGGTATCCCATAGCGAAAACACAGTGTAATAATCAAAATTGGTGTTGTGTATTTCTAAATCCATTCCGCGGTAACGCCCGTCAACATCGGTGTACAGGTTAGGTGCAATCATCGCGTGGTACATCGCGGTGTAGAAAATGGTTTTGTAGTCGGTTTTTTCGGATTCTATTACTATTTTTTTGAGTTGTTGCTCCCAAATGGCTTCAGCTTCAGCTTGGAGGCTTTTAAAGGATTTGTCGCCTATTTCGGTAAGCAAGTTATTTTTGGCACCGTTTTCGTCCACCGCACTAATACCAATTTTTACCAATAGTGGCTCATTGTTTGGGTTATCAAATTCAATGGCTGCTTTTCGGCCTTTAAACTTATTCTTTTTTGAAGATTGTGTATTTTCAAAAGCATATGTAATGTTTTTTATAGGGTGTGAAAATTGCATAAAGTAAAATAAACGTTGGTCTTCTGCCCAAGCTTTAGAATGGCGATAACCACTAATAGAAAAATCATTTACTTTTTGAATTTTGTGGTCTAATAAGTGATCACGGTGTTCTAAATCAAGGATAAGAAATTGGTTTTCATTGGAGGGAAATTGATAGCGATGCATTCCACTTCGTTTAGAAACACTAAGTTCCGCTTTAACGTTTATGGAATCGAGAAGTACAGAATAATAACCGGGGGAAGCCGTTTCGTTGTCGTGCGAAAAAGATTTTCGGTAGCCTTTTTTACCATTAAAGCCGTTGTTAAAAATCACCTCGTTGGCAGGCATCAGCAGCACATCGCCATAGTCAGAAATGCCGGTGCCGCTGAGGTGTGTGTGTGAAAACCCATAAATATACCTGTCACTGTAATGGTAGCCGCTACAGCCTTCCCAACTGCCATCTACGCGGGTATCTGGGCTGAGTTGCATCATACCAAAAGGTAAAGTTGCCCCGGGAAATGTGTGTCCTGTGCCACCGGTGCCGATAAAGGGATTGACGTAAGAAACAAGTGAAGTATCTTTTTTTGCGTTAGAAATTTCGTCCTGTTTATCGCAACTAATTAATAAAACAAAAAAAATAAAAAGGAAGAATTTATATGGATGCATTACAAATGGATTAGTACTTTTAGCCTACCAATATACTAAAAATGCAATTCAAGTTTTTATTTTTATTACCACTTGTTTTTCTGTTAAGCTGCCAAAGCCAAAAGTCAATACAGACTAATTCTGTAATTATTCCACAACCTAACTTTCAACAGATTAATGACGGTTATTTTGTATTGTCCTCTACCACACAACTAGTTGCCGATGAAACATTTGATAGTTCGGTGACTTTCTTAAAGCAATTTGTGGAACAAGGAAGTGCTATTCGCTTTCGTAAAAGTGAATCCAATTCTAAAATAATTTTTCAATTTGATGAAACTCTTGTAACAAAAGAAGGATATAAATTAGATATTTCTAAAAATCAAATTACCATCTTAGCCAAAACCGATGCAGGTGCCTTTTATGCAGTGCAATCCCTTCGGCAACTGTTACCTGAAGGATTAGAAAACAAAAGTTTCGAAGACAATAAAATCTATCTAAAAGCACTACACATTGAGGATGCACCTCAATTTGCCTACCGAGGAATGCATCTGGATGTTGGGCGTCATTTCTTTCCGGTGGAATTCATCAAGAAATATATCGATAGGTTGGCATTGCTAAAAATGAACACGTTTCATTGGCACCTTACCGAAGACCAAGGTTGGCGCATCGAGATTAAAAAATATCCCAAATTACAAGAGATTGCTGCCTGGAGGGACGAAACCTTATTAGGGCACTACAACGATATGCCACACCAATTTGACAGCAAAAGATACGGTGGATTTTATACCCAAGAGGAAGTTAAAGATATTGTAGCCTATGCTACGGCAAGACATATTACCGTAATTCCGGAAATAGAAATGCCCGGACATTCACAAGCGGCCATTGCTGCTTATCCGCACTTGGGTTGCACGGGCGAAAATCCCGGAGTAGCCAAACTTTGGGGTGTTTTTGAGGATATTTATTGTCCCAAAGAAGAAACGTTCGCTTTTCTGGAGGATGTGCTAGATGAAGTTTTAAAACTTTTCCCAAGTGAATATATTCATATTGGTGGCGATGAAGCACCCAAAACCCAATGGAAAAACTGCGACTCGTGTCAAGCAATTATGAAAAAAGAAGGTTTAAAGGACGAGCACGAGTTGCAAAGCTATTTCATTACCCGAATGGAGCGCTACCTCAATAGCAAAGGCCGGCAAATCATAGGTTGGGACGAAATTTTGGAAGGTGGTCTGGCACCTAATGCTACAGTAATGTCTTGGCGTGGCGAGGAAGGAGGTGTTGCCGCAGCAAAACAAGGACACAAGGTAATTATGACACCCACATCACATTGCTATTTTGATTATTACCAAAGCGATAATGACAGCGAGCCGCTTGCCATTGGCGGATTGTTGCCTTTGGAAAAGGTATATCATTTTAATCCCATTCCTGAGGGTTTGACCGCCACAGAAGCCCAATTTGTGATGGGCGCGCAAGGCAATGTTTGGACGGAATATATGCAGAACGAAAAACAAATGGAATATATGGCATTTCCAAGAGCTGTGGCACTAAGCGAGGTGTTGTGGACTTCAGAAGGAAATAAAAATTACAGTGATTTTGTAAAACGATTGGAGCATTTTCACAAGCGAATGGGCGCGCTCGACATCCATTTTGCCAATCATCTCTATGAAATCAAAGGCGAATTGTTACGTGTTAAGAATGGCAGTTTTTATCAACTTCAACCCGGAGTTAGTGGTAAAAAAGTTTACTTTACCACCGATGGTAGCGAACCCACATCAGAATCTGATAAATACAATAATCCCATATCTATTAACAAAAATATTCATTTGAAAGCAGCAGTTTTTGACGAAAATGGAGATAGATTAAGTGCTGTTTTTGAAGAAACAATTAAATTGCACAAAGCTGTTGGCGAAAAAATCCATCTAAGTGTTGCGCCAAGCAAAGTGTATAGTGGTAGCGGTGCAGAAGGCTTAATCAATGGCATACAAGGCAGTGATAAACGCTATGGCGATAAGGAATGGCTTGGGTTTTGGGGGGATGACCTGGAAATCATTATTGATTTGGGAATTATTCAGGAAGTCAAGAGTATCAGCACTCGTTTTTTTGATGCTCCCGGACAATGGATTTACGCGCCTGCAAAAGTCACCATTTATTTATTGGACGACTATAAAAAGATTCTACATTCGGAAGATGTTGGTTTAACCGATGACGGAAAGAATATAAAAAATGCTGAGGTTGGATTTAATGGTATAAAAGCGAAATACCTTCAACTACAAATAAAAAATTACGGCACTATTCTCGAAGGTGCGCAAGGTGCCGGAAATAAAGCCTGGTTGTTTGTTGATGAGATTTTTGTGGAGTAAATACAATTTTTTAGGAATCAAATCCAAAAAAAGTGAAATATTATAACGATGATACTAGAAATTTGTGCAGCAACTATTCAGTCAGTAATCCATGCTGAAAAAGCTGGCGCACAACGCATCGAGTTGTGCTGCGAGCTTGCGGTTGGGGGCATTACACCTTCATTTGGAATGATACAGGAGGTTTTAAAAAAAGTGTCTATTCCGGTATTTGTGTTAATAAGACCTCGAAGCGGAGATTTTACTTACACCGGCAACGAATTTGAAATAATGAAAGCCGACATCTTGCAATGCAAAAAAATGCGATGTGCAGGCATTGTTTCAGGAATTTTAAATGACGATAACACGATTGATGTTAGAAGAACTAAAGAGTTGGTAGCACTTAGTAAACCCTTACTATTTACTTTTCATCGGGCATTTGATTGGGTGCCAAACCCAACAGAAGCTATAGAAACATTCATTAAAATGGGTGTTGACCGGGTTTTGACTTCAGGACAAACAACAACTGCTGAACAAGGCATAGAGGTTTTGATACAATTAAAAAAACAAGCTAATGGTCGCATGCAAATAGTACCCGGCGGTGGGATTAATGAAAACAATGTGAAGCTTTTTAAAGATTTTGGTTTTGAAGAGGTACACGCATCTGCTTCAGTTTTAGCTAAGGAAACACAGATACCAATTGTTTCAATAAATAATGCAAAGTTTTTTGAGGAAAATAAAGTGTATGAATCAAGTATTGAAATTATTTGTAAAATTTTAAAAAATGCTAAGAGCGAGGTATAAAATATTTATTATAGTTGTTTTATTGTTTTCAGGTTGTGATAGACAGCCTAAGCAAGCGGTTTCAAAACAACCAGAACAAGCGGTTTCCAGACAATCACTTCATTTCGGTTGGCAATTCAAAAATACCAACGATTCTATTTGGCACCCTGCTTCCGTACCTGGCACAGTGCATACCGATTTGTATGAAAATAAGTTAATTCCGCACCCATTTGTGGGCGATAAGGAGTTGCAATTGCAATGGATTTCAGAAACCAGATGGGAATATCAAACTAATTTTTCAGTAGATGAAAAAACACTTCAAAAAAGAAATCACCTATTAAATTTTGAAGGATTAGATACCTATGCAGCTGTGTTTTTAAACGATAGCTTGATTCTAAAAACCCATAATGCCTTCCGGAAATGGAATGCAGATGTGAAATCGCTTTTAAAAGAAGAAAACATCTTAAAAATAATTTTTGAACCTACCCACATTTTTGAAAAAACCGAAAAAGTAAAACTCGGTTATGAATTACCCGAAGGCAATCGTGTTTTTTCGCGTAAAGCACAATTTCAATACGGCTGGGATTGGAGTCCGAAGTTCATCACATCAGGAATTTGGCGCGATATAACTTTGGAAAGTTGGGACAAAGCACGATTAGGAAATACGTATATCAAACAAATTTCATTAACAGATACATTGGCACATCTGGAAGCAGAAATAGAATTAAACATCACTGAGAAAATGGAATTAGTTGTAGACGTTTTGGTTTCAGATAAACTAGTAGCCTCAGAAGAAATAGAACTAACCCCAGGCGAGCATTTGGTTAAAATTCCTTTTGAAATTACAAATCCTAAACGCTGGTGGCCACACAATCTGGGTAAGCCACACTTGTATGACATGGAAGTGCAACTGAAGCATAAAAATGTTCTTATAGACGCTTTTAAACTAAAAAAAGGTCTGCGCACTATCGAGCATATCACCCAAAAAGATGCTGATGGCGAGTCGTTTTATTTTAAAATAAATGGCGTACCGGCATTTATGAAAGGTGCCAATTACATTCCACAAAATAGTTTTCAGAATTGGGTAAACGAAGCGCACTATGAGCAATTGCTCAATGATGTCGTGGCTGCTAATATGAATATGTTGCGCATTTGGGGTGGCGGCATTTATGAAAATGATATTTTTTATCAGAAATGCGATGCAAAGGGAATTCTGGTATGGCAGGATTTTATGTTTGCCTGCGCGATGTATCCGGGCGATGACGATTTTTTAAACAACGTGCAGCAAGAAGCTATTGACAATGTAAAACGACTGCGCAATTTCAGCAGCATAGCGCTATGGTGTGGCAATAACGAAAACAGCGAAGGCTGGCACCGTTGGGGTTGGCAGGATGCTAGAGGTGAAGCCGAAAAGGAAGAAATTTGGGACAATTATTTAAAAGTTTTTGACAGCATTTTACCTAAAACCGTAGCGCAGCTTACCGATGTTGCCTACTGGGAAACCTCCCCAAAATTTGGTCGAGGCGACGCGCGTTACAAAACTGAAGGCGATGCCCACGACTGGTGGATTTGGCACGACAAGAAACCATTTGAAGACCTCGAAAAAAATGTGCCTCGATTTATGAGTGAGTTTGGCTTTCAGGGGTTTCCAAGTTTTGAAGCCATCCGGTTTATTAATGGTAGGGATAGCGTGGATCTTATTTCCCCAGAATTTAAAACCCACCAAAAGCACAAAGTTGGTTTTGAAACAATCAAAGAATATATGGAGCGTGATTTTCCTGTGCCTGATAAAGCTGAAGATTATGTGTATATGAGTCAGTTGCTACAAGCTTATGGTATTGGCAAGGGTATTGAAGCACACCGGCGAGCGAGACCTTACACTATGGGAAGTTTATATTGGCAGTTAAATGACTGCTGGCCGGCAGTAAGTTGGTCGAGCATAGATTTTTTTGGCAACTGGAAGGCGCTGCATTATCAAGCCAAGCGTAGTTTTGAAAATCTACTTATTTCATCAGAAATTGTTAATGATACACTTCAGGTTTATATTGTTAATGACTATTTAAAAGAATATAAGGATAGTTTAAAAATTGAAGTTTTAGATTTTAACGGATTGAAACTACAAGAATATTCTAAAAGTGTCCGGGTTCAGCCCAATAGCAGTGCAGTGTATTTACAAATTCCTGTAAAAGGATATGCTATAGTAGCCAATAGAATTGTTTTTGTGGCTACCTTTCAAGATAAACAATCACTATTTTATATGATGAAGCCAAAAGACCTAGCTTTAGAAAAAGTGGCTATACATAAGTCCATAAGGGAAGTAACCAAAGGATTTGAAATAGACCTTACTTCAGAGGCTTTGCAAAAAAACATATTTTTATACTCCAATCAAAAGGGGCATTTTAGTGATAACTTTTTTGATTTATTGCCGGGTGCGCATAAAAAAATACTATTTAAAACGAATAAAAAAAATAATTTTGAGTTTCAAACAGTTACATTAAATGAATTGATTCCTGTTCAATGAAATTATTATTAAATAAAAATCAAGATTTTTTCCCATAGAAAATCAAGCCTTTACCTATGCTATTAAAAATGATAAATGGCTTTTTAATAGTAATTTGTAATGAAGTTTTTCCAAAAGCATTCAACTTTATGTTGAAGTTTAAAGAGTTGGAAGCTAAAAGCTTGTATTAATTTATAACACGAGTTTAACAAATTTCTAAGGATATAACATGTTGTAAAGACTTATTTTTGTTGCCTAATACATGTGTTTATGCTTCGTTGGAGTCTTTTTATAATACTTTATATTCTTATTGATTTATACGCTTTTCAGGCTTTAAAAAATGTAACTAAGAGCAAATGGATTTATGCTATTTATATTTTAGCCTCTTTGGTAGTACTATTTAATGTGATGTATCAAATCTCCACCTATGACAGCTCAAGATTTATGGATGCCGGAAGGGCGTATGCTTTCGGATTTTTTATTACTATTTTTATCCCAAAACTTATATTAATTTCTTTTGTATTTGGAGAGGATGTTTTTCGGTTTTTTATTGCGTTTTATGGTAAGTTTTTCGCAAGTTCTGGGGAATTTCATCTTCCATCTAGACGAAAATTTGTAAGCATTTTAGCTCTTACGGTAGCAGCAATTCCATTTACTTCGCTGCTTTTTGGTATGTATAAAGGAAAGTACAACTACAAAGTATGGAGCTATAAGTTAGAGTTTGACGATTTGCCCGAATCTTTTGATGGTTTTCAAATTACTCATATTAGTGATATTCACAGTGGCAGTTTTGATGATAAAATTAAAGTGCAATACGGCATTGATTTGATAAATGAACAAAAAAGCGACATCATTTTATTTACAGGAGATTTAGTGAATAATCTTGCAGACGAAATGATCCCTTGGAAAGAAGCTTTTTCAAAATTACAAGCCAAAGAAGGTGTTTATTCGGTTTTAGGCAACCACGATTATGGTGAATATGTAAATTGGAATAACCAAGATGAAAAACAATCAAATTTTGAAGCAGTAAAAAATGTTCAAAAGGAAATGGGTTGGCATTTATTGCTTAACGAATCGCATTTTCTTAAACTCAATGATGAAAAAATAGCATTGATAGGCGTTGAAAACTGGGGAGAAGGCGGTTTTAAAAAAGCAGGCAATTTAGATAAAGCAGTTTCAACGGTTTCTGAAGATACTTTTAAAATACTAATGAGTCACGACCCATCACACTGGAAGTCTAAAGTAAAGGACGATTTGCGTAAATTTCATTTAACACTTAGCGGACACACGCACGGGATGCAGTTTGGGATTGAAATTCCGGGGTGGTTTAAATGGAGTCCCATAAAATATCGCTATGAGCATTGGGCCGGAATTTATGAAGAAAGTGGTAAATATATTAATGTAAATCGAGGTTTTGGTTTTTTAGGTTATCCCGGACGTGTTGGTATTTGGCCGGAAATTTCTGTAATTACTTTAAAGCGCAAAACGCCAATAGTTTAATAATTCTAATTCTTTTAGGGTTTCATTCGTAAATAAACTGTTTTTAAATATTGGTTTAGATTTATTTTTTATGAAATGTTAATATTCAATTAGTTGTAACAATTAAATTGAAATTAATTAGGTTTTTAAGTTATTTATTTGAAACATTTACACTCCCAAAGTATCATAAAAATTTACGCCTTAGTAATGTTGAATTTCAATAAATCCAATTGTAAATTTAATAAAACTAAAAAATGGTTATCCCCAAACTTTTCTTTAGAAATGGCTTCTTGCTATTTCTATTTTCAAATCTATTTATTTTAACGGTTTACGCTCAAGTAGGTATAGGAAACACAAATCCAAATGCATCGGCTATGCTAGACATCACTTCCGATACCCAAGGAATGCTAGCGCCAAGAATGACAACCGCACAAAGAACTGCAATTGTAACCCCGGCAAACAGCCTTTGGGTGTATGATACAACACTTAGTTCATATTATTTTTATGATGCACTAACTACAAGCTGGTTAAAAGTCAATTCTTCTAAGGAAACCAGAACTAATTTTAAACTCATAAAATCTGCGTCTGACCTTGCTCCAGAATTGACAGCCGGGGGAGGCACTGCTTATTTACTCGATGAAAATACCTTATATGAAATTAATGGAATGATTGTTTTAACTGTTCCAATTAATCTTAATAATGCGTATGTTGCAGGATTAGATGCCGCAGAAGATATTTTAGTATCCGGAGTAGGGAAAACTCTTTTTCAGGGAAATGAAGGAGGCAGCATCCGTAACGTTACCATCACTGGAGGAGGTACTGTTTTTAATATTACAGGGTCACCTACAGGCTCTATGCTTGTTCAAAATACTATTATTGCCAATATGGCAAGTGTGGGAACAATTTCAGGATTAGGACTTTACTTTTCTAATATTGTACAATATGTTGGGAATACAAATGGAATTACCTATACTAATATCAGCAATTTATTATTAAGCAACCAAGGCTGGTTTGCCGGAAATGCAGGAACCTATGAAAAGTTTACAGGCACCTTTACTATCATTGAAAAACAAAGTGGATTAACCATTGTGGATAGCCCTTCTATAGGTATTGATGTAAGTTCTAACCCAACAGTTGAACAAGGCTTTATTTCAGGAACCTCTTTTTCAGGAACAGGCGATTATGTAAAAGGATATACTACCGGCTCCTATACAGGATTTAATTTTACAAATGACTGGACAGTAAATTGTCCGGGTTTACCCAAAGAATCTGATGGGGAAGCTTCAGCAAATATTTATTATACAGGAAATATAACCACTGGTTTTGTGCAAACAGTGATTAACAATAATGCTTTTAATTTAACAGGAAACTCAGGTTCAAATGCTACGGCAGCCGTTAATTTATTTAGGACTTCTTCACCACAAAGTAATAGGATAACCTATGATGGGCATAAAACAAGAACGTTTCAAATTAACGCCTCTCTTTCGGTTAGGGAAAGTACTTCTGTTGGAAATTTTTATGCATTTCTCATTGTAAAAAATGGAAGTGTCGTTTTAACAGAAACTAATTCTGTGATGCGTGTTAATAATACAAGTGATGTCAACAGCTTAGCAATATCAGGCACAGTGGAGTTAAACCCAGGCGATTATATTGAAATATGGGGGCAACGATTAGCAGGTTCAGGAACAACAACAATAGTAGTTTTTTCATTGAACTTGAACATCAAATAAAGCTGGAAATCTTATCTACTTAATTTTTTCCCAAAAAACACCACATTTCACCATAAATACTATATTTGTAGTACTAAATAGCTGAACTTATGTCTAAATTTGGTGAATTAATTGGGGCTCCAGTGCCTGTATTGTTAGATTTTTATACAGACTGGAATGAGCAATCTACAGCAATGCATCCTGTTTTACGGGATGTTGCAGCTGCTTTAGGCGATAAAGCCAAAGTGATAAAAATTGATGTAGAAAAAAACAAAGATCTTGCAGAAGCTCTTCGTGTAAAAGGGTTGCCCACTTTAATGATTTATAAAGACGGCGAAATGAAATGGCGCCAAAGTGGAGAGCAAGATGCCAACACCCTTATTGGTTTGGTAAACGAGTATGTTTAAGGTATTGCTTTAAAAACATAGCCCATATTGGAGTAGTGTGTTAATATTTTAGGCAGAGCATATCGAAGGTTCATTTCTGCTTTTTTGCTGTCGTGAAAAATAATAATGCTTCCTTTTCTTGTGTTTTTTAAAACATTTTCCAAACATTTTTCTTTTGAAATGGATGAATCAAAATCAGCACTCAACACATCCCACATAACAATTTGAAACCCCTTTTTTTGAAGTTTTTTTGCTTTTTTTGACGATAATTTTCCATAAGGAGGGCGGAAAAGGAATTGGTTTATTTGAGGTTTTTTTTCATTTTTTATGGATGAATTTTCTCTTTCTACTTTATTTCCCCCTAAAATTTTAATTCTTTCATTAATAACTTCCTGTGCTTTCAGGACATTTTCTAAATAGCTATCTGAAGAAGTTAAATTTGCGTTTAGGTGATTTTGAGTATGATTGCCAATAGCGTGTCCTTCCTTATAAATTTGGTTAAAAATACCCGGATTTTCTTCTATGTTTTTTCCGATACAAAAAAAAGTTGCTTTTGCTTGGTGTTTTTTTAATTGTTCTAAAACCCACGGAGTAACCTCAGGAATTGGACCATCATCAAAAGTGAGGTATATAATTTTTTGTTTGGAAGAAAATGCCCAAAGCCTTTTTTTAAAAAGAAGTTTAAAGATTTTGGGCGTTTTTACCAAATAGGCTTTCACTAGTTATTCTATTTTAGCTTGTTCTAAAGAATCCATCAAGCGAAGAAACGTTTCTTCGTTCATAGTGTCTGATGTGTCATTAATTGAATCTCTTGCTTTTTCTAAAGTTTCTTCTTCAGCCGGAAAAAAGTGATTGAATAATTTTAAATGCCTGTTAAAATCGTCTGCTCTTGATTTTAAAATAGAATCGTTTTTGCTATAAAGTAAATTGCCTAAAAGACTTCTGTAACGTTCTATGTCCATGTAAATAGTTTCAATATATTCGCTTTGGAGGGCGTAGCTTAATCCACTGTAATAAATTAATCGTTCTTGATATTTTTTTGCAACTTTATCGTATAATTCAACAGCTTTTTCTTCCTTACCTACTTCAAAATAACCGCTTACATAAGGTTCTAAAAGGGTGTAATATTCATAGTACTCTACCGGCATGTTTTTCATAGCAAGGTCTAAAATTTGTTCTGCTTTTGTTAATTTTTCTTCTAAAATCAACTTTTCTGCTAGTCTAGCAAGGTTGCTTCGGTAGCTGATACTGTTTTTTCTAGTTTCAGGATCGTGATAAATGTCTGGGCTTCCGGAGTTTCCCCAATCCCATTTCATAACAATTTCAAACATTTTTTCGCTGTCAATTCTACCCATATCAAAAGGATTTCTTTTGTCTATATTGGTTTTTATAGGTACTAATTTATAAACTAGTCCATCTAATTGTAAATATTCTTTCATCCATAAATAGTCATCATCACCAAAACTTCCTGCGGAAAAATAAATAGGTCGTTCCCAATTATTATTATTAATAATGTCTAACATCATAAAACGATTTCTTAGCAGGCCGTCGGCTTTTATTTCAATGTCAATATAGGGAACGATAAGGTCAGCATCTTTAGGGTTTACAATACCGTTTCTTAAAACGGCATCTTTATCTACTGGAATTCTTATTTTTTTAGAAGGAAAGGTGTAAATAAATTGACCATTTTGCAATTCTAAAGTCGTTCTAGGGTCTTCTGTTGCAATCCAGTTTATCCATCTTTCTAAAGAAATAGTATCGTCAACTTCTACATAAGGATGCTTCATAATTTGTTGTCGTTTGCTTCCTCTGTATTGATTGGGAGTAAAGCTTAACGGAATGGGGTCACTTTCAAAAGCTTTTTTCCGCATATCGTTTATATACCAGTCTGTGTTGAATAGACTCGTGTTAATTACTCGAATATCGGTGCGATATTTTTCTACATTTTGAGCATACCAAAGTGCAAAAGTGTCATTGTCGCCAATAGTAAAAACAATACCGTTTTTATCCATAGAATCTAGATATTTTTTTGCCATTGCTCTGGCGGTGTAACGGTCAGATCTGTCGTGATCATCCCAGTTTTGAGAAGCCAAAAGTATAGGTGCGGCAAGAAGACCAACTACAAGAACAAGTGGAATAGCGATTTTAGGCTGGAGGTGCTTTTTAATCATTTCATACAAAGCATAAATTCCAAAGCCAATCCAAATGGCAAATACATAAAAGGAACCAACTAGAGCATAATCACGCTCTCTAGGTTCAAAAGGTCGTTCGTTGAGATATACTTTTAAGGCAATTCCAGTAAATAGAAAAAATACCGTGAGTACCCAAAAACTACTTTTGTCTTTGTTGTAATGGAAAACGATGCCTAAGATTCCTAAAATTAATGGTAAAAAATAATAGGTGTTTCTGCCTTTATTGTTTAAAACATCGCTTGGCAGGTTTTCTTGAGAGCCCAATCGAGCTTCATCTACAAATTTAATTCCGCTGATCCAATTACCACTAAAGTTGTCGTTTTTACCTTGAATGTCATCTTGTTTTCCTGTAAAATTCCACATAAAGTAACGCCAGTACATATATCCAAATTGGTATTGAAACATATAACGCATATTTTGGAGGAAGGAGGGTTTTTCAATATCTAAATACTCTCCAAAACGGGTTAAAAAGCCGTGGTAGTCTTCACTGTCAATTTCACCTTGTTGGAATTTATTTTTAAAAACAGAAACTTCATTGACTAGCTTTTCTTGATCGAGGTATTCTCTTTTAATTTTAAATTCTATTCCTTCGGTGAGTGCGATATAGTTGGCTGCGTGTTCAGCACTCCACATTCTGGGAAGAAACGTTTTATGGGAATCGTCATAATTAGGAATGGCGCTTTTATAATTATTAACAATCACATATTTTTTTGTTTCTAGATCTCTTTCATAGTTTATTTTTTCATCTCTATAGGAATTATTTTTGTCAATTCCTGCGTACATTTCCGTAAACTGTGGACCATAAAGTAAAGGGTTTTCACCGTACTGTTCCCGGTTGTAATATGCAAGTAATTCTTGTGCGTCACTTGGTTTGTTTTCATTAATAACTGTACCTGCATTTGCTCGAATAGGCAGCATAATCCAGTTGGAAAAGCCTATAAAGATAAAAAGAATACAAAGTACAAGAGTGTTTAGTTTTACATAGTTTTTGTTTCGCGTATAGCGCAATAAAAAATAAAAAGCGGCTATAATGAGTAATGCAGCAATAATAGTTCCTGAATTAAAAGGAAGTCCGATGGAATTGACAAAAAACAATTCAGAAGCTGAGAAAAAACGCATGCTCATAGGAAGCAGGAATAGAAAAATAAATAAGAGTGCGCCAACCACCACAAAATTTGCAATTATAAAATTTTTGATGGTTACTTTTTCATAGTTTTTAAAGAAATATAAAAATCCAATTGCAGGGATGGTAAGTAAACTCATAAAGTGAACTCCAAAGGACAATCCAATTACAAAAGCAATTAAAATCACCCAGCGGTTTCCTCTTGGGGTATGCATGTCATGTTCCCAACGCAACCCCAAATAAAATAGAATTGCCATAAGGCAAGAAGCCATAGCATACACTTCAGCTTCTAAAGCACTAAACCAAAAGCTATCGGTATAAGTAAATGCTAAGGAACCTACGGCGGCACTTCCTAAAATTAAAATAGCTTTGTTTGCCTTTATGTCTTCGTTTTTAGAAAGAATATTCTGAAGTAGGATAGTGATAGTCCAAAACAAAAATAAAATGGTAAATGCGCTGGCAAAGACGGACATTAAATTTACTGTCAAAGCAATATTTTCAGCTCCTGAGGCAAAAATAGAAAAAAATGCCCCCAATATTTGATATAATGGGGCTCCCGGGGGGTGTCCTACTTCCAGATTAGAGGCTGTAGTAATGTATTCGCCTGCGTCCCAAAAACTAGCAGTAGGTTCTACGGTTAGCCAGTAGGTGGTTAGTGCTATGATAAAGACTACCCAACCTAAAATAACATTCCATTTTTTAAAGTTAAAATCAACCATATCGTTTTTCATTTAAAGGGCGAATTTAAGGATAATAATTCTAATCTTTTTTACGATTTATAAACACAGTTTTTAGATTTTTATTTTTTAATGGCTTTTTTTAATAAATAGTTTGTTTAAGAAAAAGTTTGTATTAAATTTGCAACCGCTAAAAGCATTGGCTCATGGTGTAACTGGCAACACGTCTGGTTTTGGTCCAGAAGAGTCTAGGTTCGAGCCCTAGTGAGCCAACTTTAATAAACCGATCTGTAAATCACAGATCGGTTTTTTGTTTATTATAGTTTTAGGGCGAGAAATTTATCCCGATGGAATCGATAGCGAAACATGGGGAAGCCCTAGTGAGCCAACTAGTTTTTATGAAAATTAGAGAGGAAGGACAAAGGAATAAAAAAACCTCTCAGGATGTTAAGAAGAGAGGTTTTTGTTTGGCTTAAATTTTAAAAGTAATTACCGGCCTTTTTGAATGATTTACCAAATCTTCGCTTATGCTACCATTAAAAAAGTGTGACAGACCTTTTCTTCCATGAGTAGCCATTCCAATAAGGTCGGCATCGATAAATTGTGCAAAGTTTAATATGCCTTTTTCTACAGAAGTATCGTTATAAATATTTAAGGAATAATTTTCTAATTCTATTCCTTTTATAAATTTATTCATAACACCATGAGCCTCAGCAGAAGTTAAAAAATTGGAAGCCGTATTCACAAACAAAAGGTGAATTTTTGCGCCCATTTTGTTGGCAAAAATAATAGCTTCCTTAAAGGGAACTTTAGCTTCATTAGAGAAATCGGTTGCAAAAACGAAATTTTTTACAACAAACTTTTTGTGTTCATCTTTAATCACTAGAACAGGAATGTTTGAAGACCGCACTACTTTTTCAGTATTACTTCCTATAAACATTTCTTTAAATCCACTAGCGCCGTGAGAGCCCATCACCACTAAATCTACTTTATGTTTGGCAGCAGCATCCATAATACCATCAAAAGCCTCCTGAAATAGTACGGTTTCATAAACAACAATTCCTTTTAAATAATCAGCACTCAAAACCTCTTCAAAACGTTTTCGAGCTAATTTCATGAAATAGAGAGATTCTGGAAGGTCACCGCCTGAATTTGAAGGGTCAACCAAATTTAATGGTAATTCAAGCATATGCAATAAATAAATTTCACTTTTATGTTTTTTTGCAAGTTGAGCGGCTACTTTTAAGGCGTTTTCAGCTTGTAGCGAAAAATCAGTTGGAACAAGAATTTTTTTCATAGGGTTTATTTTGTTAAAGTCCAAAAATAATAGTTAAATTACAAAAAAAGATCCATTTACATCCTTTTTTTTTGTGAGAAATAATTACTATATTTGCCGCGTTGAAAAAGGATTATATGCGAGGGGACAAAAAGTCCCCTCTTTTTATACTTAAAAATGCTGAAAGAAAAGATAACAGATCTGCTTGAGGAAGCCTTATCCAAAAATCAATCATTGTTTCTTATTAATTTTGATATGGATGAAAACAACAATGTAAAAATAATTTTGGATGGCGATACAGGCGTAACCCTTCATGACTGTATTGCAGTAAGCAGGGCAATTGAGCACAATATAGATAGAGATGAATATGATTTTGCTCTAGAAGTGGCGTCAGCCGGAGCTACATCTCCATTAATTTTACCTAGACAATACTTAAAAAATATTGGAAGAACACTTGAAGTAAAGCAAAAAGAGGGCGGCACTTTAGAAGGTATTCTTAGTGAAGTTACAGAGGAAGAAATTAAAATTACCTGGGAGGCAAGAGAACCAAAACCAGTAGGAAAAGGTAAAATTACAGTACAAAGAAACGCAGTAATCCCCTTTTCAAATATCAAACAATCAAAAGTAAAAATAATATTTAATTAATTACAGATATGGAAAATATCGCACTGATTGAGTCTTTTTCAGAATTTAAAGATGATAAATTTATTGATAGAGTTACCCTAATGGCTATTCTTGAAGATGTTTTTAGAAGTACTTTGAAAAAGAAATATGGGGAAGATGATAACTTTGATATCATTATTAATCCCGATAAAGGGGATTTAGAAATTTGGAGAAACCGAGTTGTTGTTGCCGATGGAGAAGTAGAAAACTCAAATCAAGAAATATCACTTACCGAAGCAAGAAAAATTGAACCCGATTTTGAAATAGGTGAAGATGTTTCTGAAGAAGTTAAACTTATTGATTTAGGCAGAAGATCTATTTTAGCACTTCGCCAAAACTTGATTTCTAAAATACACGAGCACGACAATACCAATATCTACAAACACTTTAAAGATCTTGAAGGTGAAATTTATTCTGCAGAGGTTCATCACATTCGTCATAGAGCCATCATTTTACTAGATGATGAAGGAAATGAAATAATCCTCCCAAAAGAAAAACAAATACCATCTGACTTTTTTAGAAAAGGAGATAATGTAAAAGGCATTATTGAAAGTGTGGAATTAAAAGGCAATAAGCCTACCATCCTAATGTCTAGAACTAGTAATAAGTTTTTAGAAAAACTTTTTGAACAAGAAATTCCAGAAGTTTTTGACGGTTTAATTACTGTTAAAAATGTAGTAAGAATTCCAGGCGAAAAAGCAAAGGTAGCCGTAGATTCCTATGATGATAGAATAGATCCTGTAGGAGCCTGTGTGGGAATGAAAGGTTCTAGAATACACGGAATTGTAAGAGAACTGGGAAATGAAAATATAGATGTAATAAACTACACAAACAATACCAATTTATACATTTCAAGAGCGCTAAGCCCAGCAAAAATAACTTCCATAACTATTAATGAAGAAACAAAACATGCCGAAGTAACCTTGAAACTGGAAGAAGTTTCGAAAGCTATTGGGCGCGGTGGCCATAATATTCGACTTGCCGGGCAACTTACAGGTTATGAAATTGATGTTATTAGAGAAGGTGTAGAACAGGAAGAAGATGTGGAGTTAAGTGAATTTTCAGATGTAATTGAAGGATGGGTAATTGAAGAATTTGCCAAAATAGGTTTAGATACTGCAAAAAGAATTTTAGAGCACAATATAGACGATTTGGTTAAACGAACCGATCTAGAAGAAGAAACAATAAGAGATGTAATAAACATTTTAAAAGAAGAATTTGAAGAATAGTAATGATTCTAATTTCTTTATCTTTTAAAAAAAACAGTGAAGCACTTTATGGCTGAAGCAAATACAATGAGATTAAACAAGGTGTTACGCGAATTTAATATTTCGTTAGACCGTGTCGTGGATTTTTTAAAAACCAAAGGTCACGAAATTGATGCGCGCCCTACCACAAAAATTTCCAATGAAGTTTATCAGATTTTATTTGATGAATTTCAAACCGATAAAACAAAGAAAGTAGCTTCCAAAGAAGTTGGCGAAGAAAAGCGAAAAGAAAAAGAAGAGCTTAGAGTTGCCCGTGAAAAAGAAATTGAAGAAAAGCAAAAAGTTGTACAGGCTCGAGAAAGGGAAGTTATAAAAGCAAAATCTAAAGTTGAAGCTCCTAAAACTGTTGGGAAAATTGATTTACACCCTAAAAAAAGTATTTCTGTAAAAGAGGAAGAAAAATCTCCCAAACCAGAAATGCCAAAATCAATGGCGGAAAAAAAACCTAAAGAGTTTAAAGAAGTTAAAGAAATTAGTAAAGAAGAAAATATAGTTGTAGAATCAAAAAAGGAAACAATTCCAGAGCCTCTTACTGAAAACTCAAAAGTAAAAGAGGAAGCTCCTAAAAAAGTGGAAAGCAAAATCTCTGAAAAGGAAGAAGTGGTGAATGACACACCACAACATCTTGAAACACAATACAAAAAATTAGGGGGCCCAAACTTTACAGGAAAAACCATTGACCTTGACCAATTTAAAAAAGCCAAGAAAAAACCAATAGAAAAACCAAAACCTAAATCGGTTTCTGACACTAGTAAAGACAACAAAGGCAAACGGAGAAGAATAAGCAAAGAAGTACCCTCTAGAGGAGTTGCATCCCCACAAAATGGAGGAAGTAATATTGCCGCAAGAGGCAAAACAACGGCTAACAAAAGAGGTAGAAGCATAACTCATAAAGAAGAGCCAACAGAAGAGGATGTTCAAAAACAAATAAAAGAAACTTTAGAAAAATTACAAGGCAAATCTTCTAAAGGTAAAGCTGCAAAATACAGAAGAGACAAAAGAGATACCCATCGACAAAAATCGGAAAGCGATATAGCACAACAAGAAGCGCAAAGTAAAACCATTCAGGTAACTGAATTTGTTACAGTTAGTGAAATGGCAACCCTCATGGATGTGCCAGTTATTAAAGTTATTTCAGCCTGTATGTCTTTAGGAATGATGGTAACTATGAATCAACGTTTAGACGCAGAAACACTTACTATTGTTGCAGATGAGTTTGGTTTTGAATTAAAATTTGTGTCCGGAGACTCAGAGGATACAACAGTTATTGAAAAAGATGCTCCCGAAGACCTGTTGCCAAGAGCTCCAATTGTTACCGTAATGGGTCACGTTGATCACGGAAAAACTTCCCTTTTAGATTATATCAGAAAAGAAAATGTAATTGCAGGCGAATCAGGAGGAATTACCCAACATATTGGTGCATATAGTGTTCAACTTGAAAATGGTCAAAAAATAACCTTTTTAGATACACCCGGTCATGAAGCGTTTACAGCAATGCGTGCAAGAGGGGCAAAAGTAACCGACCTTGCTATTATAGTAGTAGCAGCTGATGATGATGTAATGCCACAAACAAAAGAAGCAATATCTCATGCCCAAGCCGCAGGAGTGCCTATTGTTTTTGCCATAAATAAAATTGACAGACCCGAGGCAAACCCAGAAAAAATAAAAGAAAAACTTGCGGGTATGAACCTTTTAGTAGAAGATTGGGGAGGAAAAATACAATCACACGATATTTCTGCTAAAACTGGACAAGGAGTAAATGAACTTTTAGAAAAAGTGTTGCTTGAAGCAGAACTATTAGAATTAACTGCAAATCCAAATAAACCTGCTGTTGGAACCGTTGTAGAAGCTTTTCTAGACAAAGGGCGCGGGTATGTTTCTACAATTTTAGTACAAGGAGGAACCTTAAAAGTTGGCGATTTTGTTCTCGCAGGTCAGCATAGCGGAAAAGTAAGAGCTATGCAGGATGAAAGAGGTAAAATTGTAAAATTAGCTAGTCCTTCCACTCCTGTTTCTATTTTAGGATTAGACGGAGCACCACAGGCGGGCGATAAATTTGCTGTATTTGAAGACGAAAGAGAGGCAAAAGCTATAGCCACAAAACGCACACAACTACAACGCGAACAATCAGTTAGAACGCAAAGGCATATTACCCTAGATGAAATAGGAAGACGTATAGCTCTAGGAGATTTCCAAGAATTAAATATTATTCTTAAAGCCGATGTTGATGGTTCAGTAGAAGCAATTTCTGATTCCTTCCAAAAACTTTCCACTCCCGAAATACAAATAAATATTATTCACAAGGCTGTAGGGCCTATTACAGAAAGTGACGTATTATTAGCATCAGCCTCTGACGCTATTATTATCGGATTCAATGTCCGTCCTATGGGTAATGCCAGACAAATTGCAGATAAAGAAGAGATAGATATTCGATTATATTCCATTATATACGATGCTATTAATGATTTAAAAGATGCAATGGAAGGCATGCTTTCACCAGAAATGAAAGAAGAAATAACCGGTACGGCAGAAGTTAGAGAAACATTCAAAATATCCAAAATTGGTGTCATCGCTGGATGTATGGTAACCAATGGTAAAATTATTAAAAATGCAGGAATACGTTTGATTCGTGAAGGTGTTGTCATCCATACCGGAACGCTATCTTCCTTGAAACGATTTAAAGATGATGTAAAAGAAGTTTCCAAAGGGTATGATTGTGGAATTCAAGTAAACAACTACAATGATTTAGTAGAAGGCGATATTATTGAAGGTTTTCAAGAAGTGGAAGTAAAGAAAAAGTTGAAATAGTATAAGCCCCTAAATTTAAAATAAAGAATGCCACTCTTAGTAAAAGGGGCATTCTTTATTTTAAACATATAAAATCCTAATTTTTTCTTTCCGGTTTAAAAACAAAAGCGTTGGGAAATTGCGTTTGAATTTCTAAAAGTGCTCTGTCAGCCTCTAGCCTAGTGATAAAATTGCCAACCCAGACTTTATAATTTGGAGTTTCATATATAATTGTAGAAGGCCAGCTGCTAAAGTTTCTTCTGTAATTTTTAATAACGCCATTAGCACCAGTTAATTCACCATAATATAACTGAATAGTATGTCCTTCTGTAATTTTATTTTCTTTATTCATCTTGCTCTTTAAAGCAAGAAGCTCTGTAATTTTTTTATCTTCAAATATGGTTACCTTTCCTTGTTGCGCATTTGTAATATAAATATTAAAAAGTAAAAAGGGAAAAATGAAAAATAATGGATAAATTGATTTTTGAATCATGATTTCTTATTTATGGCCAAAATTAAAACTATAATAACTAATAAAAACATAAAATTATTATTTAGAATCAGTATAAATTAAGTGTTAACATTCTGTTAGTATTTATAAAATGGACTTAAAATATTACTTTTGTCCAGTTATTTTTGGGGATGAGTATCTAACTCATTTTTTATGAGTACATAACAAAAAATAACACTCATTTTTTCAAGTTATTACACATAAAAAATATGAAATGCCTAAAAATAAAAATTATAATACTGAGAAAATTTTAATAACGGCATTCCACCTACCTGCAAATAAAAAAACAGGTCTGATTTAAAAAAACAAATAAAAGAAAGCAGATGAAAAAGGTGAAATACCCAAAACTATTGTTCAGAATTCCTTCCTTTTTACTATTAGCTATTTTGCTAATTTCGCCATCTTTATTAATTGCGCAAGAGGTTGCAGTTACTCCACCGGTAGAAGTTGCCGCTCCTGTAGGGGGTGATCCTGTGGTAGGTAAACAATTGTTTAATAGCAATTGTGCTGCTTGTCACCAGCTAGATAAGAAAGCTATTGGTCCTGCTTTAAGAGGTGTTACAGGAAAGTACGACACAGAATGGCTTCACAGTTGGATAAAAAACAGCCCAGCTATGGTTGCCTCGGGCGATACGCGTGCAGTTGCTGTATATGAATTATACAATAAGGCAGTAATGACACCTTTTCCTCAACTATCAGATGCTGATATTGATAATATACTAGCCTATACAAGTCAGCCTAAAGCAGAACCTGTTGTTGCCGACACTGCAGCAAGTCCAACAGCGGGACAATCAGTGGGTGGTATATCTAATGAATTAATCTTAGGAATACTCGCCTTAGTGATGTTAATGCTTGCGGTAATGTTGTTTCTAGTAAATAACGTACTTAAGAGGATTGCCGAAGCCAATGGCGTTATTTATGCTCAAAAAGAAAGCGAGAAAAGAACTCCTATTTGGAAAGTTTTCCTTCAAAATCAATTTTTAGTGCTTGTTTCGGTAGTATTTTTACTTTTGGCAAGTGCTTATTTTGTTTATGGGTTCTTTATGCAAGTAGGAATAGACCAAGGGTATATGCCTGTTCAACCTATACATTTTTCACACAAAATTCACGCAGGGGATAACCAAATAGATTGTAATTTTTGTCACTCTTCTGCTAGAAAAAGTAAAACTTCAGGAATACCATCTCTTAATGTTTGTATGAATTGCCACGTGAATATTAATGAATACCTTGGTGAAGTAGATCTTGAAAAAGGATATACCAAAGAATTTTACGACGCAGAAATTAATAAGCTTTACGATGCAATAGGTTGGGATCCAAATGAACGTGTTTATTCTGGTGAAGAAAAACCAGTGAAATGGGTGCGAATTCACAATTTGCCTGATTTAGCATATTTTAACCACTCGCAACATGTTACTGTTGCTGGAGTTGCCTGTCAAACCTGTCATGGACCTGTTCAGGAAATGGAAATAGCATATCAGTTTGCTCCTTTGACCATGGGTTGGTGTATTACCTGCCACAGACAAACTAATGTGGATATGCAGAATAATGCATATTATGAAAAAATTCATGAAGAACTTTCTAAAAAATATGGAGTTCAACAACTAACTGCTGCGGAAATGGGAGGTCTAGAATGTGGGAAGTGCCATTATTAGAGCGTGATAGCTGTTTGTTAAAAATAATTTTAACTTCCAGCAAAGAATAAATAAATATAAGAAAAATGGTTTTGTTAATCTTATAAAGTTTTCAACACCAATAACAAATAACTAACATTGAATATGGCATCAAGCAAGAAATACTGGAAAAGTGTTGAAGAACTAAATGAAGATAGTTCTATTGTTAAGGCGCTAAAACAAAATGAATTTGTAGAACCAATTCCTACAGATGAATTTCTAGGGAATAAAGAAAATTTAGCAGCGTCTTCAACATCGCGCCGCGATTTCCTTAAATATGTTGGTTTTACTACTGCAGCTGCAACCTTTGCCGCCTGTGAAGGGCCAGTTATTAAATCGATACCCTATGTTATTCAACCAGATGAAATTGTTCCCGGAATAGCAAATTATTATGCAACAACTCTTGCTGATGGATTTGATTTTGCTTCGGTATTAGTAAAAACAAGAGAAGGAAGACCAATTAAAATTGAAAACAACACACTTTCAGGGGTAAAAGGAGGGGCTAATGCTAGAGTACAGGCATCTGTACTTTCTCTATACGACGGTTATCGATTAAAAACACCTAGAGCAAATCAAGTAGATACTTCTTGGGACGAATTTGATAGTCAAGTGGCTTCAAAACTTCAACAACTAGACGCGAGCGGAAAAGAAGTAGTGCTATTAACGCAAACTTTTGCCAGTCCTTCTACTGCTAAATTAATCAAGGAATTCACTTCAAAATACACCAATTTGCGTCACGTTATTTACGATACAGTTTCTTCATCAGAAGCTTTAGATGCATTTCAAAATAAATACGGAATGCGTGGTCTAGCAGATTACGATTTCTCTAAAGCAGAAATTATTGTTTCTGTAGGCGCTGATTTTCTTGGCGATTGGCAAGGTGGTGGGTATGATGCAGGTTATGCAAAAAGTCGAATTCCTAAAAATGGCAAAATGTCTCTTCATATTCAATTTGAATCTAATATGACTCTTTCCGGAGCTAATGCTGATAAACGAGTTCCTTTAACTGTTACACAACAAAAAGAAGTGCTTAAAGCACTTGCAGGTGAGGGTTCTAGTAATCTGCCTGAAAATATCAAAGAAGCAGTTGCCAATGCGAAATCTCAGCTACAAAAAGCTGGTAATAAAGCGGTAGTTGTATCGGGTTTAATGGATGTAGATGCGCAAGCAATGGTGCTCAATATAAACGAAAGTTTTGGAAGTGAAATAATGGATACAACAAAACCTAGACTTATAAGACAAGGCAATACTGCCGAAGTTTTATCGGTAATGAATGGTGTAATATCCGGTTCTGTTTCCGGCTTGATTACTGTAGGGGTTGATCCTATTTATTCTTTTCCTAATGCGCAAGAATTTGCGGAAGCCTATCAAAGATTAGAACTTACGGTTGCTTTTTCCATGCGTGAGGATGCTACAGCATCTGTTGCGCAATTTGTTGCAGCAACCCCTCATTATTTAGAATCCTGGGGAGATACACAAATTAAAAAAGGCAGTTTTTCACTTTCACAACCCACCATAAGGCCTTTATTTAATACCAGACAATTTCAAGATACCCTTTTGTCCTGGGCAGGAAGTGATAAAAATTATTACGATTACATAAAAGATACATGGGCAACCATTTTAAATGGAGCTTCTTGGAATCAAGCCCTACACGATGGCTTTTTTGATAGCGATGTAGAAATCGAAATAGAAGGAGCGACTTTGTCCGGAGCATTGGAAAGTAGCACTTCCAATGGAGCTTATGCTACAAATACTCAAAATCAAGAAGGAAGTTTTGAGCTTGTACTTTATACTAAAACCAATATGGGTGCAGGTCAACAGGCTAATAACCCTTGGTTGCAAGAAATGCCAGATCCGATAACCAGAATTTCATGGGATAATTACTTGACCATTTCCGCATCAGACGCAAAACAATTAGGCTTAGAAAATGTACATGTTGCTAATGGAGGCTTAAACGGAAGTTATGTAAACATTCTATCCGGTGATACAACTTTAAACAACGTTCCTGTAGTTATTCAACCCGGACAGGCAAGAGGAACAGTAGGTCTTGCTTTAGGCTTTGGAAAAACACACAACATTCAAAAAGAAATGCAAGTTGGTGTAAATGCCTTTGCATTGTATAACAGTTTTAAAGAGGTACAATTTGTAACTCTTGAAAAAGCAAGTGGTATGCATGAATTTGCTAGTGTGCAGCTTCATAATACCATGATGGGCAGAGATATTATCAGAGAAACTACCCTTGAAATATTTAATACCAAAGACAAACATGATTGGAATCCTGTTCCTTCGGTTTCCCTTAACCACGTAGAAACTCCAGTTACATCACCAGATGTAGATTTGTGGGAATCTTTTGATAGAACTATTGGACACCATTTCAATCTTAGCATCGACTTAAATGCTTGTACCGGATGTGGTGCTTGTGTTATAGCTTGTCACGCTGAAAATAACGTACCTGTTGTTGGTAAAACCGAAGTGAGAAGAAGTAGAGATATGCACTGGTTGCGTATTGATAGATACTATTCCTCTGGAGAATCACTCACCGCTGATGAAACTAAAAAAGACGCCATTTCCGGTCTTGGTCAAACCTTATCTCAGTTTGGCGAATTAGAATCTCCTGCTGAAAATCCACAAGTTGCATTTCAGCCGGTCATGTGCCAGCATTGTAATCACGCACCTTGTGAAACAGTTTGTCCTGTTGCTGCTACATCGCATAGCCGTCAAGGGCAAAACCACATGGCGTATAACCGTTGTGTTGGAACAAGATATTGTGCAAATAACTGTCCTTATAAAGTAAGACGATTCAATTGGTTTCTATACAACCAAAACGACGAATTTGATTATCACATGAATAACGATTTGGGCAGAATGGTATTAAATCCGGATGTTACAGTTCGTTCACGTGGGGTGATGGAAAAATGTTCTTTGTGTATTCAAAAAACCCAAAAAACTATACTTGACGCTAAACGCGATGGAAGGTTAGTAAAAGATGGGGAGTTTCAAACTGCCTGCTCTGCTGCTTGTGATAAAGGTGCAATGGTTTTTGGTGATATTAATGATAAAGAAGCTATAATTGTTGAAAAAACCAAAGATAATAGAATGTATCACCTATTAGCAGAAGTAGGAACCAAGCCAAACGTGTTGTACCAAGTTAAGGTTAGAAACACACAAGACACTTAATTTCAGAGGTTGATTATTTCAATTAAATGGGGTGTTAGTTACAAATATGTAATAGTTGATTTGTTTCAAAATAATAATAATAATAATAAATAGAATAACAACAATTTAAGATTTTAACGAAAATAGAAATACTTTTACTTTTTAAAAAAAAGTATCTCTAAAATCTAAAATCTAACAACTAAAATCTAATATATAAATGTCTCATTACGAAGCACCTATAAGAAGACCCTTAGTCCTAGGAGAAAAATCTTATCACGATGTTACTGTGGACGTTGCTAGACCTGTAGAAGGGAGAGCAAATAAATCCTGGTGGATCGTTTTTTCAATAGCCCTTGTTGCTTTCCTTTGGGGAGTTGGTTGTATCATCTACACAATTTCTACCGGAATTGGTGTTTGGGGTCTCAATAAAACTGTAGGTTGGGCCTGGGATATTACAAACTTTGTTTGGTGGGTAGGTATTGGTCACGCAGGAACACTTATTTCAGCAGTACTTTTATTATTTCGACAAAAATGGAGAATGGCAATCAACCGATCCGCAGAGGCGATGACTATATTTTCTGTTATGCAGGCAGGGTTATTTCCATTAATACACATGGGACGTCCTTGGCTAGCCTACTGGGTGGTACCTATACCAAATCAATTTGGTTCTCTTTGGGTAAATTTTAATTCGCCTTTACTTTGGGACGTTTTTGCAATATCTACCTATCTATCGGTTTCATTAGTCTTTTGGTGGACAGGATTACTTCCTGATTTTGCGATGATACGCGATAGAGCAGTTACTCCCTTCACCAAAAGAATATACAGTATTGTATCCTTTGGATGGAGTGGAAGAGCAAAAGATTGGCAACGTTTTGAAGAAGTATCTTTAGTATTGGCTGGTTTAGCAACTCCTTTGGTGCTTTCTGTGCATACCATAGTATCTTTTGACTTTGCTACCTCTGTAATACCCGGATGGCATACAACTATATTTCCTCCTTACTTTGTTGCCGGAGCTGTATTTTCCGGTTTCGCAATGGTAAACACGCTTCTCATTATTATGAGAAAAGTCTCTAATTTAGAAAATTATATTACCCTTCAACATATAGAATTGATGAACATTGTAATTATGATTACAGGTTCTATCGTTGGGGTTGCCTATATAACAGAGTTGTTTATCGCCTGGTATTCAGGAGTTGAATATGAACAATATGCTTTTTTAAACAGAGCTACTGGTCCTTACTGGTGGGCATATTGGTCTATGATGATTTGTAATGTGTTTTCACCACAATTTATGTGGTTTAAAAAACTACGAACAAGTATTATGTTCTCCTTCTTTATTTCCATAGTTGTAAACATTGGCATGTGGTTTGAGCGATTTGTAATTATTGTAACTTCATTGCATAGAGATTATTTACCATCTTCCTGGACGATGTTTTCTCCAACATTTGTAGATATTGGAATTTTTATTGGTACTATAGGATTCTTCTTTGTCTTGTTTTTATTATATTCCAGAAGCTTTCCGGTTATAGCACAAGCAGAAGTAAAATCCATTTTAAAAACCTCTGGCGAAACCTATAAGCAATTAAGAGCAACCCATGGAGATCACGTAGATCATTCCATTGTAATTACCGGAAAAACTCCATTAAAAAATCATAAGGATATTGAGGACGATGAGGATAACGAAACTAATACTAAAAACAAATAGCCATGGCATCTAAAGTTATTCACGCTATTTATAATGACGACGACATTCTTATTGAAGCCGTAAAAGATGTACGTAATGCGCATTATAATATTGGAGAAATTTATACTCCTTTTCCTGTACACGGTCTAGAAAAAGCTATGGGATTAGCGCCAACACGTATAGCCATTACCGCATTTATGTATGGAATTGTTGGATTGGCAGTATCTATTGTAATGATGAATTACATTATGATTTCTGACTGGCCAATGGATATAGGAGGAAAACCAAGTTTTAGTTATATGCAAAACATGCCTGCTTTTGTGCCAATTATGTTTGAGTTGACCGTCTTTTTTGCAGCGCATTTAATGGTTATAACCTTCTATTTAAGAAGCAAACTTTGGCCATTTAAAAAAGCTGAAAATCCAGATTTGCGAACCACTGACGATCACTTCTTGATGGAAGTGGAAGTTGCAAATCACGATGTAGAAAAACTTACTAAGTTTTTATATGATACCGGTGCTTCAGAAATTAATTTAATCGAAAAGGAAGACTAAAGACAATGAAAAGTATAGTTAATATAGTTGTAATACTTATAGTAACCTTAAGTTTGGTTTCTTGCTCTAATAGTAGCAGGCCAAATTACCAATTCATGCCAAATATGTACAAATCTGTTGCTTATGAAGCCTATGGTGAGTATGATGTGTTTCAAAATGGGCAATCAGCTAAAATACCGGTTGAAGGAACCATCCCCAGAGGTTGGGCTCCTTATGAATATGAAAATTCTATAGAGGGAATGGCAAAAGCCAGAACGGAACTTAAGAATCCACTACCTGTAACACAAGAAAATTTAGCAGCTGGCACACAATTATTTACTTTTTATTGTGCCGTTTGTCATGGGGATAAGGGAGACGGTAAAGGAATTTTAGCTACTAGAGAAAAATTTTTAGGAGTTCCAAGTTACGCAGATCCGGGAAGAAATATAACAGAAGGAAGTATTTACCACGTACAAATGTATGGTCTTAATGCAATGGGATCTTACGCATCACAAACCAATGAATTAGAACGTTGGCAAATATCCTTGCATGTGGAAAACCTAATGGCAGATTTAAAGGGTACACCAAAAAAATTACCTCTTAATGAAACCACTCAAGAATTGAATACCAATACCGAGGCTTTAAATGCACCAGTAGAAGTATCAGTAAAAGATTCAGTAAACTAATTTTAGATTAAAGACATAGTTAAAGATATGTATACGCTACCTAATAAATTAAAACTGTTTGCTTTCATTTTCATGGTCCTTGGTGCCATCGGAATGATTATAGGCTTTATGAACGCTCCTAGTTCAAAAGAAGAGGTTAAAGAAAAGTTAGCAAATCACAACTCGCACGAAATAGTTAGTCCAAATGATAGCAATTCAGAAGTTGCAGCACATGAAGAGGATGCGCATTATGAACACATAATGCATCAAATGCAAAACAGACCTTGGTCTGCACTATATGTTTCTGCTTTTTTCTTCTTTATGATTGCCCTAGGTGCTTTGGCTTTTTATGCCATTCAATATGCTGCTCAGGCAGGATGGTCTCCTGTACTTTTTAGAGTAATGGAGGGAATTACAGGGTATTTATTACCAGGTTCCTTGATAATGTTTTTATTATTAGTATTGTCTGCATTCCACGTAAATCACATATTTCATTGGATGAACGCGGAACTTTTTGATCCTTCCAGTGACAAATATGATGCGTTAATAGCTGGGAAAAGCACTTGGTTAAATGAAACCACTTTTTTAATAAGAGCAGCCATTTACCTTACCGGATGGAACGTATACAGATATTTTTCTAGAAAATATTCTTTAAAATTAGATGAAACTAATGATGCACATTGGTTTAAAAAGAACTTTAAGCTATCGGCAGGATTTTTAGTTTTCTTTATCGTTACAGAATCTATGATGTCTTGGGACTGGATTATGGGTTTTGACCCACATTGGTTTAGCACTTTGTTTGGATGGTATGTATTTTCAGGAATGATTGTTTGCGCCATCACCGTAATAGCCATGGTAACAGTTTATTTAAAATCGCAAGGATATTTAGAGTATGTAAACGATAGCCATATTCACGATTTAGCAAAATATATGTTTGGCTTTAGTATTTTCTGGACCTATCTTTGGTTTTCACAATTTATGTTGATTTGGTATGCAAACATTCCTGAAGAGGTAACTTATTTTGTTACAAGAATTGAGGATTATAACTTACCATTCTTTGGTATGGTAGCCATGAATTTCGTTTTCCCTATTCTTCTATTAATGAATAGCGATTTTAAAAGGGTAAATTGGTTTGTTATTTTATCAGGAATTGTAATTTTAGCGGGCCATTATATGGATATTTTTGTAATGGTTATGCCGGCAACAGTTGGGAAATCCTGGTTTATTGGAATTCCTGAAATTGGCGCTTTGCTTTTCTTCTTTGGATTGTTTGTTTATGTGGTCTTTTCAACATTGACAAAAGCGCCATTAATAGCAAAAGGAAGCCCTTTTATTGAAGAAAGCAAACATTTTCATTATTAATTAAGAACAGTAAATTACACCAATAAAGATGACTGTATTTTTAGTTTTAACAGTACTATTTCTTTTTGCCATAACCATTTGGCAAATGAAAAAGATTTTTAATTTATCGAGGTTAAAACCTCAAGATAATTCTCAAATAGCAACTGAAAATGATAATAACAATCAAGGGAAATTGATGTTAGGGTTTTTAGTATTTTTCTATATTTTTCTTATCGTTGGTTTTTGGAATTGGACTAGCGTCTTATTGCCGGAATCCGGTTCTGAACACGGAAAAGACATCGATCAATTGATGCTTATTTCCATGATATTGATTTTTACAGTTTTAATTATCACCCACTTTTTATTGCTTTATTTTGCCTTTAAATACCGAGGAATTAAAAACCGAAAAGCAATTTTCTTTGCAGATAATGACCAACTAGAATTTGTTTGGACCATTATTCCCGTTATTGTTTTATCAGGCCTAATTATTTATGGTTTATTTACTTGGACAGATATTATGAATATTCATGAAGACGATGACCCCATAATTGTCGAGTTATATGCTAAACAATTTATTTGGGAGGCTCGTTATTCTGGACAGGATAATACCCTAGGGCAAGCAAATGTTCGTTTTATTGAAGGGGTGAATACCATGGGTGTGGATGTTTCCGATGCCTATGCTGCAGATGACGTTCCTGCTAGAGAGTTACACCTTCCAGTGGGAAGAAAAGTTTTATTTAAAATGCGTTCTCAAGATGTTTTACACTCTGCATACATGCCTCATTTTAGAGCACAAATGAATGTTGTTCCCGGTATGATTACGCAATTTGCTTTAACACCGGATATTACCACTGCAGATGCGCGACAAAGTGATGAGATAATAAAAAAAGTTGCTAACATTAATAAATTAAGAGAAGAAAAAAGCAAAGGTCTTGTTGCAAAAGGATTTGAAGCTTTAGACCCCTATGAATTTGATTATTTGTTGTTATGCAACAAAATATGTGGCGCTTCTCATTACAATATGCAAATGAAAATAATTGTAGAAACCCAAGAAGAATTTGACGCTTGGATTGCTGAACAAAAAACACTTTCTCAAACACTGAATCCATAAGATTAATAGATAAGAATAAAAGACATGTCAACAGAAGCAAACGTTCACGCAGTAGATCATCATGACGATCACGGGCATCATCACCACAAGCAGACTTTTATAGATAAATACATTTTTAGTACCGATCATAAAATGATTTCTAAACAATACCTTATTACAGGTCTGTTTATGGGAATAATAGGTATTGCAATGTCTTTATTATTTCGAATGCAATTAGCTTGGCCAGATACCCATTTTACCATCTATGAAATATTTTTAGGAAAATGGGGCGCAGACGGCGTTATGGATCCAAATGTATATTTAGCATTAGTTACTATTCATGGAACGATTATGGTGTTTTTTGTACTAACTGCCGGACTTAGCGGAACATTTAGTAATCTTCTAATACCACTTCAAATAGGTGCTCGCGATATGGCATCTGGGTTTTTAAATATGATTTCCTATTGGATGTTTTTTCTTTCCAGCATCATTATGTTATTGTCACTTTTTGTGGAAGCAGGACCTGCTAATGCCGGTTGGACGATTTACCCACCATTAAGTGCGCTTCCACAAGCTATTCCCGGCTCAGGAGCAGGAATGACATTATGGCTAACCTCTATGGCTATTTTTATAGCTTCTTCATTACTAGGTTCTCTTAATTACATTGTTACCGTAATAAATTTAAGAACTAAAGGGATGTCTATGACTCGCTTGCCACTTACTATTTGGGCTTTCTTTTTAACAGCAATTATCGGTGTAGTTTCTTTCCCGGTATTACTTTCTGCCGCTTTGATGTTGATTATGGATAGAAGTTTTGGAACCTCCTTTTTCCTTTCCGATATTTACATTGCCGGAGAAGTACTCCATAACCAAGGTGGCTCTCCTGTTTTATTTGAACATTTATTTTGGTTTTTAGGACACCCTGAAGTGTATATTGTAATATTACCAGCTTTAGGAATAACTTCCGAAATTATTGCAACAAACTCCCGAAAACCCATCTTTGGCTATCGTGCGATGATAGCGTCCATTTTAGCTATTGCATTTTTATCTACTATTGTATGGGCGCACCATATGTTTGTATCTGGGATGAATCCGTTTTTGGGTTCAGTATTTACATTTACAACGCTTTTAATAGCCATACCCTCTGCGGTTAAGGCTTTCAACTATATAACGACACTCTGGAAAGGAAATTTACAATTTAATCCCGCCATGTTATTTTCTATAGGTTTAGTATCTACCTTTATTTCAGGTGGATTAACAGGAATAATTTTAGGAGATAGTGCTTTAGATATCAATGTGCATGACACCTATTTTGTAGTAGCCCACTTTCACCTTGTAATGGGTATTTCTGCACTTTATGGCTTTTTTGCAGGTATTTACCATTGGTTTCCTAAAATGTTTGGTAAAATGATGAACAAAAACCTTGGATATATCCACTTTTGGGTAACTGTAATAGGCGCCTACGGAATTTTCTTCCCTATGCACTTTATTGGTATGGCAGGATTACCTAGACGATATTACACCAATACTGCTTTCCCATATTTTGATGATTTAGCAAATATAAATGTAGTGATAACCATTTTTGCAATTATTACTGCTGCTGCTCAATTGGTGTTCTTATATAATTTTATTTCTTCTATATTTTATGGAAAAAGACCCACAAAAAATCCTTGGAGATCAAATACTTTAGAGTGGACAACCGAGATAAAACATATTCACGGAAACTGGGATGGCGATATACCCCACGTTTACCGTTGGTCCTATGACTATAGTAAATTGAACAAAGACGAAACAGATTATGTGCTTGCCGGTCAAGATTTTATTCCTCAAAATATTCCTATTCAAGAAAATGAGGAAGAAATGAATCACTAATATATGTATTACACTTTAAGAAAACCTTTCCCCTTAATGGAAAGGTTTTTTTTGTTTTCACCATGTTATTGAAACATATCTTTAAGTTTAAGGTATGATTAAATCTCCATTTCTGGCTTTTTGTTCGTTGGAAAGTGAAGATTTTCAAACTATATTTGAATAAGAAAAAAATGTATTCATTTTTATTGATTAGCACTAGCCACGTTTGGGGAAGCGTGGCTTTTTTGTTGCTATTTATCTCAAAATTGCCTCAACTAGGGGCATAAAACAAAACGTATATTATTTTTCGACAACTATTAGTACCAAATCACTTTTGCTAAATCTGTAGTAAAATAGTTGCTATTATAGTATATTTGTTCTTATGAACGAAAACTTAAATCCAACTAACGAACATCTTTCCTCCCACGAATTAGAAGTGGAAAAAAAACTTCGGCCGCTTACTTTTGTTGATTTTACCGGGCAAGATCAGGTTTTAGAAAATCTTAAAATATTCGTTCAAGCAGCAAATCTTAGGGGAGAAGCACTAGACCATACTCTGTTTCATGGACCACCGGGGTTGGGTAAAACCACTTTGGCTTACATACTTGCTAATGAATTACAAGTTGGCATAAAAGTTACTTCAGGACCCGTTTTAGACAAACCAGGAGATTTAGCTGGGCTTTTGACTAATTTAGAGGAGCGCGATGTTTTATTTATCGATGAAATCCATCGCTTAAGTCCTGTTGTTGAAGAATATTTATATTCTGCAATGGAAGACTATAAAATTGATATCATGATTGAATCTGGACCAAATGCGCGCACAGTTCAAATAAATTTAAACCCTTTCACTTTAATAGGTGCAACAACCCGTTCAGGCTTATTAACAGCTCCCATGCGCGCAAGGTTTGGCATTGCCTCGAGATTACAATACTATAATACCGACCTACTAACCACCATAGTACAACGAAGTGCAGACATATTAAAAGTAAAAATAGGTATGGAAGCCGCAATAGAAATAGCCGGTAGAAGCAGAGGAACACCGCGAATTGCAAATGCTTTATTACGAAGGGTACGGGATTTTGCTCAAATAAAAGGCAATGGAAAAATTGATATAAAAATCGCAAAATATGCACTAGAAGCTCTAAATGTAGATGCTTTTGGACTAGATGAAATGGACAATAAAATATTGACAACCATCATTGAAAAATTTAAGGGCGGCCCGGTAGGAATTACAACCTTAGCAACCGCAGTAAGCGAAAGTGCTGAAACTATTGAAGAAGTGTATGAACCATTTTTAATCCAACAGGGTTTTATAATGCGAACACCTAGAGGAAGAGAAGTAACCGAAGCGGCATATAAACATCTTGGCAAAATAAAAGGACCAACACAAGGAGGATTATTTTAGTCTTTATTTAACCCTTCCCGAAAGAGAGGGCATGAAAGTTACTATTTCTTTTACGGTATTTTTAAAATGACATTAAAATCAACAAACACCCAACGCATTAAAACCGAAGCCAAACGCCTCGGTTTTTTGTCTTGCGGGATAAGCAAAGCACAATTTTTAGAAAAAGAAGCACCTCGATTAGAAAACTGGCTAAGGCATAATATGCAAGGCGAGATGCAGTATATGGAAAATCATTTTGACAAACGACTCGACCCAACTAAATTAGTAGATGATGCAAAAAGTGTCGTTTCATTACTGCTGAATTATTTTCCTTCAGAAGTGCAAATAGAAAACACCTATAATATATCAAAATATGCATATGGCACTGATTATCATTTTGTAATAAAAGATAAATTAAAACAACTTTTGCAATATATAAGTGAAGAAATTGGAGAAGTAGGTGGACGTGCCTTTGTAGATTCAGCTCCCGTTTTAGATAAAGCTTGGGCAGCAAAAAGTGGCCTTGGATGGATAGGTAAAAACAGTAATTTATTAACCCAGCAAGTTGGCTCTTTTTATTTCATTGCAGAAGTAATAATTGATTTAGAGTTAGAATATGATAATCCTGTTACAGATCATTGTGGAACCTGCTCGGCTTGTATAGATGCGTGTCCAACTCAAGCAATTGTTCAACCCTACATAGTAGATGGCAGCAAATGTATTTCTTACTTTACTATCGAGTTGAAAAATGAAATTCCAAATCACGTAAAAGGTCAATTTGAAGATTGGATGTTTGGGTGTGATATTTGTCAAGATGTTTGCCCGTGGAATAAATTTTCTAAAGCGCACAACGAACCTCTTTTTCAACCTAATGCACAACTGCTTTCCATGTCCAAAAAAGATTGGGAAGAAATAACGGAAGATGTTTTTTTAAAAATATTTCAGAAATCTCCTGTAAAACGCACTAAATATCAAGGGTTGAAGCGAAACGTTAACTTCTTGAAAGATTAACGAATAAATTTCCCATTTTTGCTAGATACTCTTACCTTTGCTAGTCAGATAAACGACTAAAAAAATGAGTATAGAAAGCAGAAGAAGTGAAGCATTAGAGTATCACGAAAAACCTAGACCAGGAAAAATTCAAGTCGTACCCACTAAAAAATATGCAACGCAAAGAGATTTAGCACTTGCCTACTCTCCCGGAGTTGCCGAACCTTGTTTAGAAATAGTTAAGGACGTAAAGAACGTATATAAATATACCACAAAAGGAAATCTTGTTGCTGTAATTACTAATGGAACGGCAGTATTAGGACTTGGAAATCTTGGCGCTGAAGCTTCCAAACCAGTAATGGAAGGAAAAGGATTACTGTTTAAAATATTTGCAGATATCGATGTTTTTGATATTGAAATAGGCACAGAAGATATTGAATCCTTTATTGCCACAGTAAAAAACATTGCCCCAACCTTTGGCGGTATTAATTTAGAAGACATAAAAGCTCCTGAAGCATTTGAAATTGAAAGAAGACTTAAAGAAGAGTTAGACATCCCTGTAATGCATGATGACCAACACGGAACAGCAATTATATCATCAGCGGCATTAATAAATGCTTTAGAAATTGCAAAAAAGAAAATTGAAAAAGTAAAAATTGTTATCAGTGGCGCAGGTGCTGCAGCTACCTCTTGTACAAAATTATACAAAGAATTTGGAGCAAAAGCTGAAAATATTGTGATGCTGGATAGCAAAGGGGTTATTAGAAAAGACCGTACAAAACTTACCTCAGAAAAACAAGAATTTGCAACCTCCAGAAATATAAACACCCTTGCGGAAGCAATGAAAAATGCCGATGTTTTTGTTGGGCTATCTGCGCCAGACATCGTAACACCAGCTATGCTACTATCTATGAACAAAAACCCAATTGTTTTTGCATTAGCAAATCCCACAGCTGAAATTGAATATAATTTAGCCCTTAAAACAAGAAAGGATGTAATTATGGCAACCGGAAGGTCAGATTACCCAAACCAAGTAAATAATGTTTTGGGCTTTCCTTATATTTTTAGAGGTGCACTTGATGTTCGTGCTACTAAAATTAATGAAGCAATGAAAAAAGCAGCAGTTCTTGCTCTAGCAGCATTAGCAAAAGAACCAGTTCCTGAACAAGTAAATATAGCCTATAGCGAAACAAAATTAAACTTCGGACCACATTACATCATACCAAAACCTATTGATCCAAGACTTATAGCAACTATTCCTCCCGCAGTAGCAAGAGCAGCAATGGAAAGCGGTGTAGCAACTAAACCAATAAAAGATTGGCAAAAATATGAAGACGATCTTTATGAACGAATGGGTTCTGATAATAAGCTAGTTAGACTCCTTATAGGTAGAGCAAAAACAAACCCAAAGCGAATAGTATTTGCAGAAGCAGACCATTTAGACGTATTAAAAGCAGCACAAATTGTTTTTGAAGAAGGAATTGGGATTCCAATACTTTTAGGTCGAAAAGAAGTAATTATTGAACTGATGAAAGAAATAGATTTTAATGAAAACATTCAAATTATCGATTCAAAATCAGATGATCAAAATGAAAAACGTGAAATCTATGCGGAACAATACTGGATGAAACGTAAAAGACATGGAGTAACCCTATATCAAGCAAAAAAAACGATGAGAGATCGGACTTATTTTGCAGCAATGATGGTGAATCAAGGAGATGCAGATGCATTAATTACAGGCTATTCCAGATCATATCCATCAGTGGTTAGACCTATACTTGAGGTAATAGGAAAAATAGATGGAGTAGATAGAGTAGCGGCAACAAATTTAATGATTACAAAAAGAGGTCCTATATTTATTTCAGATACTTCCATAAACATAGATCCTACTGCCAAAGAGCTTGCAAAAATTGCACAAATGACGGCATTTACCATGAAAATGTTTGGAATGACTCCTGTAATGGCAATGATTTCCTATGCTAATTTTGGATCTTCCTCCCATCAAAATGCTAGGAAAGTGGGAGAAGCAGTTTCTCTGCTTCACCGATTGAGCCCCGATTTAATTGTGGATGGGGAAGTACAATTAGATTTTGCTTTAAATATCGAAATGCACCAAAAAAACTTCCCTTTTTCTAAATTAGTAGGAAAACGGGTTAATGCCCTTATTTTTCCAAATTTAGATGCTGCTAACAGCAATTATAAATTATTAAAAGAATTAAACAACGCCGATTCTATTGGACCAATAATGTTAGGCATGAAAAAACCGGTTCATATCCTACAACTCGGTGCTAGTGTAGAAGAAATTGTTAATATGGCAGCAATAGCTGTTATAGATGCACAACAAAAAGAGAAAATAAAAACAAATAAAAAACAGAAAAAATAGCGTAATAAATCATTAAGTTTAGGAGATATTCCATCGCAATGGATAATAAAATTGTTATATTTGGCGTTTTAACTTTTAGTTAACACATGATAACACATTTACAAGGAAGATTAGTTGAAAAAACACCCACAAATGTTGTCATCGATTGCAATGGTGTGGGTTATGAAATACACATATCTTTACATACATTTTCATTACTTCCCAAAAATGAACATGTAAAATTGTTTACCCATTTATTAATAAAGGAAGATTCGCAAACTCTTTTTGGGTTTTCAGAAAAGTTTGAACGCGAAATATTTCGTTTATTAATTTCTGTGTCAGGTGTAGGTGCTAGTATTGCTCGCACCATGTTATCCTCCTTAACACCCCATAATATTAAGGATGCCATAGCCTCCGAAAATGTTGCTATAATTCAATCTGTAAAAGGAATTGGAACAAAAACTGCCCAACGGGTAATATTGGATTTAAAAGACAAAATAATAAAAGTTTATGCACTGGATGATGTTTTGCAAATTTCAAGCAATACGAACAAGGAAGAAGCGTTATCTGCTTTGGAAACATTAGGATTTTTAAGAAAACATTCAGAAAAAGTCTGCGATACGATTTGTAGAGAAAATCCAGAGGCAACGGTAGAAACAATTATAAAACTAGCTTTAAAAAATTTATAAAAATTGAGGACGAAAAATTATTTTTATAGAAATATTCAGGGGATCTATTTATTTTTAATTTTCAGTTTAACTATTTTGAGTTTTTCTTCAAGAGCGCAAGTGCCTAATCCAGAAGAAAACCCCGAAATTATTCAGGATTCTACTAAAACAGGACATACCATGGGTCAGATGATACTGCCCAACCCTCCAAGTATTAAAGACCTTTATACCTATGACCCTATTACCGATAGGTATATCTATAATCAAGTAATAGGTTCCTTAAACATTTCAAATCCTCTAGTCCTTACCCCTCAGGAATATCAGGATTTAATAATGAGGGAAGAAATGAAGCGCTATTTTAAAGCTAAGATAGATGCTGTAGATGGAAGGAAGGAAGGTGCTGAAGAAGAACAAAAAAATCTGCTTCCAAGCTTTTATGTGAATTCCAACTTTTTTGAAACGGTATTTGGCGGCAATGTAATCGAAGTCATTCCGCAAGGATCGGTGGAAATGGATTTAGGACTTTTGTACACAAAACAAGATAATCCCTCTTTTTCACCCAGAAATAGATCTAACCTTACTTTCGATTTTAACCAACGCATCAATTTAAGTTTGCTTGGAAAAGTTGGAGAACGTCTTCAAATTACCGCAAATTATGATACCCAATCCACATTCGATTTTCAAAATCAGATAAAGTTAGAATATACCCCAACCGAAGATGACATCATTCAAAAAATTGAAGTTGGTAATGTGAGTATGCCATTAAATAGCTCCCTAATTCAAGGTGCGCAAAGTCTTTTTGGAGTAAAAACCATTTTACAATTTGGCAAGACACGAGTAACCGGAGTTTTTTCAGAGCAAAAATCAGAAACCAGAAGCGTTGTTGCGGAAGGAGGAGGAACCATCAATGAGTTTGATGTGTTTGCCCTAGAATATGATGAGGACAGGCACTTTTTCTTGGCCCACTATTTTAGAGACAAATATGATCAAGCCCTAGAACAATACCCTTTTATTAATTCCAATGTGCAAATTACTAGAGCTGAAGTTTGGGTTACAAACTTATCTAATAATACCGAAGGAGTAAGAAATATTGTAGCGCTTCAAGATATTGGAGAATCAAATCCGGCAAAAATTGGATTAAACTTTCCACCGGGCGGATTTATAAATAGACCTCCGGGATCTTTTCCTGACAATGGTAATAACGATTTTAATCCCTTTGGTATCGGAGGCGGCGCCCAATCGGTGCTTAATGAAAATATTAGAAACATTTCTACCGTTCAATCTGGTTTTGGAGGTGTGCAAGTAAGTGAAGGAAAAGATTATGCAACTCTTGAAAACGCAAGACGGTTGCTGCCTAATGAATATACCATCAATAGTCAACTTGGATATATATCCTTAAATCAAAGGCTTAATAACGACGAAATACTTGCCGTTGCCTTTCAATATACAATTAATGGCAGGGTATTTCAGGTAGGTGAATTTTCTAACGATGGAGTAGAAGCGACAGGTGAATTTGACCCTTTGAACCAAACCGGAGGAGAGTCACAAAACCTAGTAGTAAAACTTTTAAAAAGCAATATTGTTAGCGTTAATCAACCAATTTGGGACTTGATGATGAAAAATATATACAATCTAGATGCCTTTCAACTAGAAAGAGACAATTTTAGATTGAATATTTTATATACAGACCCATCTCCCTTAAATTTTATTACTGCTGCACAGGCATCTCCTAATTTTCCTGCAACTCCTCTACCCGAAGATGTGGAACAAACAACACTTTTAAGAGTGTTTAATTTAGATAGGTTAAACTTCAACAACGACCCACAACAGGATGGGGATGGTTTTTTCGATTTTTATCCCGGAATTACAGTAGATGCTCAAAATGGTCGAGTCATTTTTACCACTGTTGAGCCATTTGGTGAATATCTTTTTAAAAAGTTAGCTAGTCCAGCCGCTTCTGAAAATTATAATCTTCCTTCAACTTATAATGCTAATCAAAATAAATACGTGTACCGCTCGCTTTACCGTTCCACAAAAACTGTTGCAGAACAGGAAGATAGCGATAAAAATAAATTCCAATTAAAAGGTAGTTATAAATCAAGTGGTTCTGATGGTATTTCCATAGGCGCTTTTAATGTACCACAAGGCTCTGTAACTGTAACTGCCGGGGGTCGTGTTTTAGTAGAAGGAGTTGATTATACGGTCAATTATCAATTGGGTAGGGTACAAATTTTAGACCAAGCTCTACTAAACTCAAACACACCCATAAGTATAACCACTGAAAATAATGCAGTGTTTGGACAACAAACCAAGCGATTTACCGGTTTAAATGTGGAACATCAGTTTAATGAAAATTTTCTGGTAGGGGCAACCTATATTAACCTAAATGAACGCCCATTAACTCAAAAAACTAATTTTTCATCAGAACCTATTAACAATACTATATTAGGATTAAATGCTAACTATTCCACAAAGGTTCCTTTTCTAACCAGATTAGTAAATAAATTGCCGAATATTGATACCGATGTAGAATCTAACATTGCTCTTAGAGGGGAGTTTGCTTATTTGCTTCCTGGTTCACCAAAAGTTGCCGATTTTGATGGCAAAACAACGGTTTATGTTGATGATTTTGAAGGTTCTCAAACCTTATTAGATATTAAAGCACCATTATCTTGGGCATTAGCTAGTACACCTATTGGTTTTGGTGGCGAACTTGAAAATGACAATCTAGCATACAACTATCAAAGAGCAAGACTTGCTTGGTACACCATAGACCCGGTTTTTTATAGTACACAACGTCCTTCTGGAATTACTGATGACGACTTGTCATCCTACGCCACCAGACGGCTTTTTATCAATGAAATTTTCCCCGATACCGATATTGTACAAGGGCAAACACAAGCCTTATTCTCCCTAGACCTTTCCTATTTTCCCGGTGAGAGAGGCCCTTATAATTTTAATCCTGAAACAGGAGGAACTAATAATCTTCCTAACCCTGCATCCAGATTTGGAGGGATTACTAGAGCCATTTCAACTACAGATTTTGAAAGATCTAATGTAGAATATATCCAATTTTGGGTTTTAGATCCTTTTATTTACGATGAAAACGCAGGAAATAATGGGGGGACATTAAGTTTTAACCTAGGAAATATTTCAGAAGATATTCTTAAAACAGGAAGAAAACAATACGAAAATGGTTTACCAAGAGATGGAGGAACAGATGGAACTGTAGCTACCGCTTATGGGAAAGTACCTACTAATCAATCTTTAATTTACACTTTTGACACCGAGGGTCAGGAAAGAACAAATCAAGATTTAGGACTAAATGGTGTCAATGATGTGGAAGAAGCAGCTCTTTTTCCATTATTTGGAGGACTTCCCGATCCGGCAGGCGATAATTACACCTATTTTTTACAAGCAGAAGGAAATATAGTGAATCGATACAAAAATTATAACGGTACACAAGGTAACTCACCCGTTGAGGTTACAAATACAAACAGAGGTTCTACAACACTTCCTGATGTGGAAGACTATAATCGTGATAATACAATGAACACGGTAAATAGTTATTTTGAATACAACATCAATTTATTCCCAGGAATGAATGTTGAAAACAACCCTTTTATCACAGATGTAAGAGAATTAGAAGTGAACACACAAAATAACGATGTTCAAGCTGTAAGATGGGTGCAATTTAAGGTGCCATTAAGCAATCCAACACGTGCTGTAAATGGTATTTCTGACTTTAGATCTATTCGATTTATGCGAATGTATTTAACCGGTTTTGAACAAGATATTACCTTTCGTTTTGGAACATTAGATTTGGTAAGAGGCGATTACAGAAGATTCACACAAAGTTTAAATCCCTCCGGAACTTTACCTGCTAACAGCAACACCACATTTGATGTCGAATCTATAAGTATTGAAGAAAATTCAGGTAGACAACCTATTCCTTATGTGCTCCCTCCAGGAGTGGAACGTGAAGAATTAATTAATAATAATTCGAACATCCGCCAAAATGAACAATCGCTTGCTTTACGAGTTTGTGAATTAGAACCGGATGACGCAAGAGGGGTGTTTAAAAATTATAACATCGACATGCGTCAATATAAAAATTTAGAATTATTTATTCATGCAGAGTCCTTATTAAATCAAATACCTTTAAATAATGGCGATTTAATTGCCTTTATACGATTAGGAAATGACCTTACTCAAAATTTCTACGAAATAGAAATACCTTTAAATCCTACTTCTTTTGGTGCCACAAATCCAGAGGAAATTTGGCCGATTGAAAATAGATTAAATCTTCCACTAGACCTATTACAAGAAGTAAAATCTAGAGTACTTTCCAATCCCGGAGAATTTGATCTTAGCGTTGTTAACTATTTTGAGGAAGCAGAATTAGAAGGAGGAACTTCAGGGCCGGAAAACGATATGCGAATAGGTATCAAAGGAAACCCAAGCTTTGGAGCTGTAAGAACCATAATGATTGGTGTTAAAAACGGAATAAATTCCAATGTTTGCGGGGAAGTTTGGATTAATGAACTCCGCTTATCGGAACTTAAAAATCAAGGAGGTTGGGCAGCCGTTGCAAGTATGGACGCAAACTTTGCCGATTTTGCCACAATAAGTGCAACCGGAAGAAGAAGCACAGTAGGTTTTGGCTCTATTGAACAAGGTCCAAACGAAAGAAGCCTTGAAGATGCAAAACAATATGATATTGTCACTAATTTAAATGTCGGCCAATTACTTCCAAAAAAATGGGGAATACAAATTCCATTTAATTATGCACTTGGTGAGGAGCTGATTACGCCGCTTTATGATCCAGAATTTTTAGATATTGAGCTAGATACCAGATTGAATAATACAGAAGACCCTGCGGAAAGAAAACTGATTAAGGACCAATCTGTTGATTACACAAAAAGACAAAGTATAAACTTTATAGGGCTAAGAAAAGAACGAACAGGGGATAAAAAACCACAACCCTATGACGTGGAAAATTTAACACTTTCTTATTCTTATAACCAAGTGGATCGACATAGTTTTGAAATTGAAGAAGCACTAGAACAAAATGTTAGAGTTGGGGCAACCTATAATTTTAGCTTTACTCCAAAACCAGTTGAACCATTTAAAAAGAATGATTCTATTTTTAGAAGTAGTTACTGGCAACTTCTTAAAGATTTTAATTTTAATTATTTGCCTGCAAATATTTCTGCAAGTTCTAATATTATCAGGCAATATAATGAACAAAAATTTAGAGAAATTAACCCACTTCCAGGTAACATTGGACTTCCTACCTTGTACCAGCGCAATTTCCTATTTGATTGGCAATATACCATAAATCATAACCTCACCAAGTCCTTGCGTTTTAACTTCAACTCCTCAAATAATAGAATTGTAAAGAATTTTATAGAAGATAATGGGGTAGTAAATAATGAAATTGGCGTTTGGGATGGCTTTTTTGATGTTGGTGAACCTAACCAACATTTTCAATCGCTTCAGGTTAATTATGACTTGCCATTCAGTAAAGTGCCGTTTCTAAAATTCATCAGAGCAACCTATTCCTATACAGGTAATTACCAATGGCAAAAAGGAAGTGAACTTTTTAGAAATTTAGAAGTGGAGTTAGCCGATGGTACTACTGGAGTTTTTGACCTTGGTAATACCGTTCAAAATTCTAACACACACAGTATCAACTCTACATTAGATATGAATAATTTGTATCGATATATCGGTTTAACTAAAAAACGACCTTCATTAAAAACTTCAGGCGGTGGAGCAGATGGTGGCGATGGAGACGCAAGAGGGGGAGATGCAGGTGGTGGTAAAGGGGATTTAAAAGGAGGTGCAGCCGATTCGAAAACAGACTCAAAAGATGGTGAAGCTGCCGGATTTACAAACAAGGAAGGTGGAGGTGGAGCCGGTGGTGGAATATCACCAACAACTCAACCTAGTGGGATGTCATTAAATACTGGAGAAAAAGCATATAATACCTTTATTGGTTTATTAACTTCTGTAAAAAGAATTCAATTAAACTACCAAGAAAATAATGGAATTTTCTTGCCAGGATATACGCCATCCGTAGGTTTTGCAGGGAGTTTAAAACCCACAACTGCATTTACTTTTGGTGGTCAAGGTGAAATTAGAAATCTTGCAGCAAGAAATGGATGGCTTACCCTGTATCCTGAATTTAATGAACAATATACAGAGGTTAAAAACCAACAATTTGACTTCCAAACAAATATTGAATTAATACCGGACCTAAAAATCGATTTGAACGGAAACAGAATGTACTCTGAATCCTATGCTGAAAACTATATCATTAACGAAGGACAATATAGGTCGTTAACCCCTAATACTTTTGGTAATTTTAATATTTCAACTATTTTAATAAAAACGGCATTTAAAGAAAGTGGAGATTTATTTTCAGAAACCTTTGAAGATTTTAGAGCAAACAGAATAACTGTTGCTAATAGATTAGCACAGGAATTCTATGGCACTACAGATTTTCCGGTAGACGCCGATGGTTTTCCTGAAGGGTTTGGAAAAACCAATCAAGCAGTATTATTGCCTGCATTTTTATCGGCCTATGAAGGAAGTGACCCTGGAAAAGTTAAAACAGGAATACTGAGAAACTTCCCATTACCCAATTGGGATCTCCGTTATACAGGTTTAATGAAGATAGATTGGTTTAAGAAAAATTTTAAACGATTCTCCATACAGCACGGATATAAAGCCGGTTACACCGTAAATCAGTTTCAAACCAATTTAGATTTTGACACAGAAAATCCTGGGGCGTTAGACCAAGCAGGTAATTTTAAAAACAAAATATTACTGGCTAATGTTAATCTAATAGAACAATTTAGCCCACTAGTAAAATTGGACTTCGAAATGCAAAATTCTATAAGAATTTTAACCGAAATAAAAAGAGACCGAGCGCTTTCATTAAGCTTTGCAAATAATTTAGTAACAGAAATCCAGGGAATGGAATACGTAGTAGGTTTAGGATATCGAATAAAAGATTTACGAATAGGGACAAATTTTGGAGGAAATCAACAAGTGATGAAAAGTGATTTGAACTTTAAATTAGACCTTTCCCTCAGAGATAATAAAACCATAATACGGTACTTGGATATTGAAAACAATCAAATAACAGCAGGACAAACTATTTATGGCATTAATTTTATAGTAGATTATGCTTTAAGTAAAAACCTAACCGCATTATTTTATTACGACCATACTTTTTCAGAGTTTGCCATCTCCACGGCATTCCCCCAAACCACCATACGAAGTGGTTTTACATTGCGATATAATTTTGGAAACTAAAAAAACAATTTAATATATTATAAGTATCATGAAAATACCTTCAAATTTAAAGTACACTAAAGACCACGAATGGGTAAAAATTGAAAATGACATCGCTATTGTCGGGATAACCGACTTTGCTCAACATGAGCTAGGTGACATTGTGTATGTAGAAGTAGAAACGCTAAATGAAACCCTAGATGCAGAAGAAGTTTTTGGCACAGTAGAAGCAGTAAAAACGGTTTCTGATTTATTTTTGCCGCTTTCCGGTGAAATAATTGAGTTGAATACTCTTTTAGAAGCAGAGCCTGAAAAAGTGAATACCGATCCTTATGGAGATGGATGGATGGTTAAGGTTAAATTTTCTGATGCTAGTGAATTAGAAAATTTATTAGATGCAGAAGCATATAAGAAGCTTATTGGTGCATAAACTTTTACTCCCTTTCGCACTTTTATATACCTTTTTTTTGACTTTCGGCTCTTTTATCGAGCCGGAACAATTTCCCAAATTGGGAAGATCAATTACAGATAAAGGGATACATTTTATGGGATATGCTATTTTAGTTTTCCTATGGAGTGTGACTGTATATTTCAATAGTAAAAAAAATATATTTATAATGGTGGTTTTAAAAACCGCATTTTTTGCTCTTGTTTATGGTATAATTATTGAAGTGTTACAGGAGCAATTAACAAGTAACAGAGATGGGGATATTATGGATGGTTTTGCTAATTTATTGGGAATATTATTTGCTGTAATTTTACTGTATTTTATCCAACCTAAATTAATTAAATTAAAAAATAGAAATTAACTTTATTTTAAAATAGATTTTACATATTTTAGCAACTACAAAAAAGGAAAATTATGGAGCCTAAAAAAAATCCAAAAGCAGATTTAAGTCGCAGAAGTGTGCTATTCTTTCAGCTTGGAATGATTATTATGTTGTTTGTTACTTGGCAAGCTATCGAATGGAAATCATACGATAGGTCGGCTATTGATATTGGTCAACTTAATTTAAACGATGAGGAAATAGAAGATATTCCATTAACCCAACAGTTAACGCCACCACCACCTCCACCACCTCCACCACCAGCACCCGAAGTAATTGAAGTGGTAGAAGACGAAAAAGAAATTGAAGAAACAATAATTGAATCTACCGAAAGCAAACAAATTGAAAAAATTGTAAAAATTGAGCATATTGAAGAAGCTGTTGAAGAAATAGCAGATGTGCCTTTTGCAGTTATTGAAAATGTTCCAATCTATCCTGGTTGTGAAAATTTAAGAAATAATGACGAAAGAAAGAAATGTATGTCTGAAAAAATTGACGCATTTGTGAAGAGGAAGTTTAATTCTGAACTTGCAAACGATTTAGGACTTGATGGAAGACAAAGAATTTCTGTGCAGTTTAAAATTGATAATAAGGGAAATGTAGTAGATGTAATGGCAAGAGCACCACATCCAAGATTGGAAGCAGAAGCTAAAAAAGTGATTAGCGAATTACCAACAATGACTCCCGGAAAACAAAGGGGAAAAGCTGTTGGAGTACTTTATTCACTACCCATCATTTTTCAAGTAGAAAATTAATTAAAATACCTATTTAGTAAAAAAGACCATCTGCTTTTGGCGGATGGTCTTTTTTTGGCACTCTTATTGATTTATTTGTGGTAGTAACCATTAAATCAATTAAGATGAAAAATTTCAATAAATTGTTAGATATCTTCAAAAATAATGAAGGTTCTATGACGAAAAATAAAAAATCGACAAACATCCGTTTTAATTCTACTTTATTTTTTCAAGTTGGTTTAATCGTTAGCATTACTTTGGTGGCTCTGATTATAAATGCTTCTTATGGTGAATTAGAAAAATCATCTGCTTTGCCGTTTCCAAATACTTTTGAAGAGCCATTTTATCTTAATGATTTTGTAATCGTAAAGCCAATAATCCCAGAAATTCCAGCAGAAAAAAAACTAGTTACAAGAAAATTAATTACGGATAAGGTTCTTGTTATTGACAAACCTATTGCAAATAAACCAGAAGAGCCAATTTATACAACTCCTGTTGAATTGCCTGTCAATACTCCTGTAGTGAAAGACCCATCTCCAATTGAAGAGGAGCCAACTTCCTATTCTATGATAGGAGTGGAGCGTGTTCCTGTTTTTCCAGGCTGTGAATCACTTGATAATAATAAAGAAAGAATAGCATGTTTGTCAAAGGAAATAGGTATTATCATTAATAGAAAATTTGATAAGAATCTAGCTTCAGAGTTAGGTTTAGAAGGCGAGCAACGCATCTATATAAGTTTTACCATAAACAAATTAGGAAAAGTAGCCGATGTGAAAGTGAGAGCACCACATCCAAGATTAGAAAAAGAAGCCTTTAAAGTACTACAATATGTACCTAAAATGATTCCCGGTATGCAAAGCAATAAAAATGTAGATGTATTGTTTAGTTTGCCTATCATTTTTAACATTCAGTAAAAGATTTACAAATAGAATTTTTAAAACCATTCGCTAACAACGGGTGGTTTTCTTTTTTTCAAGATTATAAATTCACAAAAAAACGTATCTTTCCCCTAAATTATTTAGATTTTAGTTTATGAGAAATCTTTCCCTTTTCATGCTTACGCAACTTTTTACCATTAGTTTATTTGGGCAGCAGCAAGTGTCTGAATTTGAAAAGTATCCTGTCTTCCCAACCTGTCAAAACGAAAATTTTGGAAATTTAAAAAATTGTTTTAATACTACCTTACAGACATTTATTTTTGAAAACTTCAAAACACCCAAAATTGTAGATGAGGAAAATTACCAAGGTGAAATCGCTGTTTTTTTTGAGGTAAACAAAGAAGGAAGTTTTAAACTTCTTTATACAGAAGCCATTTATGCAGATCTAAAAGAAGAAATTCAGCGTGTTTTTGATTTGTTACCTCAAATAAAACCTGCAACCTATAATTCTAGACCCACTTATGTACAGTTTACCATGCCTATTAAAATTCCATTGCAAAAACCCATTTTTGAAGATAGTAAAGACCAAAAACTACTTGCCTCAAACCAATTAAATCCAAAGCAATCAGAAGAATATGATGCCATTAAAAATCTTGGATATACCAATGAAAAGTACACTAGTCAGATTAATATTCCATTGTCGCATCAAGAATATGCTCGATTTGATAAGGTCATCAACCAAGTAGGAACCAACACCCATACCGCGCAAAAACCATTTTTGTATCAAACGGTAAATACTTATCAAAATTTAGAAGAAAGAGATGTACAATTATTCAAAAATAAGACCTCATGGCTTGGTAGAAAATTTTGGAATGAACATATGGTAGCTTTTAAAGGCGATAATTATTGGTTTACTATAGATCCCGGAGTAGATGTACAAGTAGGGAAAGATTTTGATAGCAAAAAAAATTCTACTTATAACAATACAAGACTTGCTGTAATTCAAGGAGGATTGGGTAAAAAATTAAATTTTCATGCAGTGCTTTATGAAAGTCAAGGAAGGTTTGCAGATTATTTTAACCGATATGCAGAATCTATTGCAGCAGATGGAGGAGGAAATCCTGCTATCATACCGGGAATGGGGATTGCAAAATCTTTTAAATCTGATTCCTATGACTATCCTGTGGCAACGGGCTATTTGTCCTATAGCCCCAATAAAATGTTTAATATTCAATTTGGCAATGGGAAAAACTTTATTGGGGATGGTTATCGTTCTTTATTGTTAAGTGACGTTGCAAGTCCACATCCATATTTAAAATTAAGCACCACTTTCTGGAAAATAAAATATACCAATACGTGGATGTCTTTGCGCGATGTTAGACAAGAAGCTACTATTGATGGCGCATTCACAACAAAATATATGGCAACACACTATTTAAGCTATAACCTATCTAAGCGATTAAACATTGGGCTTTTTGAAAGTGTTTTATGGGACAATAGTAACAATAGAGGAGTAGATATAAATTATTTAAATCCAATTATTTTTTATCGTGCTATCGAATTTTCTACAGGGCCAAGGTCTGGAAATGCACTTATTGGGTTGAGTGGAAAATATAAATTTTCAAATCAAATAAATGCCTATGGGCAAATGATTATTGATGAATTTTCAAGTGGTGATATTTTTGGTGGCAAAAAAAGTTGGAAAAACAAAGTAGGTTTTCAAATAGGAGCTAAATATTATGAACCCTTTGGAGTAAAAAATCTATACCTACAGACAGAATACAATAGAGTAAGGCCATATACTTATTCGCATAATACCATTATATTAAATTATGGGCATAATAACCAATCTATGGCTCACCTTTGGGGTGCAAATTTTAGCGAATTCATTGCCATTGCTCGTTATGAAAAAGGAAGAGTTTTTGGGAGTGCTAAATTAATATTTGGAAAACGTGGGTTTGATTTTAACGATGACACCGACACGTTCAACTACGGAGGAAATATATTCAGAGACGAAAGAGACCGTCCTTTTGATTTTGGAAATGAAGTAGCACAAGGCAACAAAACCAGTATCTTTCATGGCGAATTTCAAGCAGGATATCTTATGAATCCCTCCACAAATTTAAAGGTATATGCTAGTCTGATTTACAGAGATTTTAACCCACAGGTTAATACTGCAACCGAATTTAAAGACACCACCACTTGGCTAAACTTTGGCATTAGAACCGATTTGTTTAACTGGTATTATGATTTTTAGAGGGTATAAAAATCAATAAATTTGTTTGAGGATAAATTGCAAAATAATATCGTCACTTTTATTGTCAAAACAAGCTGCTTGAAGTATCTTTGCGCCAATTAAAAATGGAGCATAATTACCATTAGCGCATAAAGGCAAACAAATTGGAAATCATTAAATTGCAAACTGCACAAACAAACTTATTCAGAGACTTTGCTGAAATCACTAAAATGCGGCTATCTATTAGCGTTGTATTTTCTTCTTTAGCAGGATATTTATTAGGTGCCGAAACAATAAATGTGTTTACTTTAATATTATTAGCTTTTGGCGGCTATTTAATGGTTGGAGCTTCCAATGCATTTAATCAGATTATCGAAAAGGATTTAGATGCCTTGATGCACCGCACAAAAAACCGTCCTATTCCTGCAGGAAGAATGTCAGTAAACACCGCATTTGTTATTGCCACTATATTCACAGTTTTAGGAATTGGAGTGTTATACAGTATAAATCCAAAAACGGCTATGTTTGGTGCTATCTCCATATTTATGTATGTGAGTTTATATACCCCATTAAAAACCAAAACACCCCTTTCAGTTTTTGTAGGAGCTTTTCCCGGTGCAATACCGTTTATGTTAGGATGGGTGGCAGCTACAGGAAACTTCGGAATAGAAGCTGGAACTTTATTTATGATTCAATTTTTCTGGCAATTTCCGCATTTTTGGGCAATTGGCTGGTTTTTATATACCGATTATAAAAGAGGCGGCTTTTTTATGCTTCCCACAGGAAAACAAGATAAAGGCACCGCAATTCAAGTAGTATTATATACCATTTGGACTGTTTTAGTTTCTTTAATTCCAGCTTTTGGCGTTACAGGAAAATTCTACATTACTCCAATATCTGCAATTATTGTTGGTTTCATTGGTGTTTGGTTTTTATATGCAGCATTTACATTGTATAAATTAAAAACCGAAATTGCAGCAAAAAAATTAATGTTGGTGAGTGTTTCCTACATAACATTGCTTCAAATTATATACGTTTTAGATAAATTTATAAGATAATGGCATATACAGACGATACCGAAAAAGTAAAACAAAACAGAGCAAAAAAAATGATGCTCTGGTTTGCCATGATTAGCATGGGGATGAGTTTTGCGGGACTAACAAGTGCATATATAGTAAGTAAAAGCCGTCCCGACTGGTTGACTGATTTTGAAATACCACATGCATTTTACTTTAGTTTAGTTGTTGTTTTAATAAGCAGCATATCAATGTATCTAGCAAAAAAGAATGTAAAAAAAGAAAACCAAACCGCCGGAATGGTATTTCTAATATCAACATTCCTTTTAGGGGTTTTATTTGTAATCTTACAATTTAATGGCTTTTCAGAAATTATTGCAAACGGCTATTTTTTTACCGGAAGTGAGAGTACCATTACAACTTCTTTTATTTATCTAGTCGTTCTTATGCATCTTGCACACATAACAGGGGCATTAGTAGCCCTTTTAGTTGTAATTTATAATCATTTTAAACAAAAATATAAAAATGGGCAAACCCTTGGTATTGAACTTGCTGAAACCTTTTGGCACTTTGTAGATGTACTTTGGGTGTACTTGTTTTTGTTTTTATATTTCGTTAGATAATAAAATTGCTTATTTTTGACCCTTATTTATAACCAATATAGACTGTATGGAAGCTACTGTTGTTAAAACAGGTACTGAAGGAAAAACCTGGGGTGGTGGAGACCATTCCCCTTTAAAAGCTAGTTATGGAAAACTGATGATGTGGTTTTTCATCCTTTCGGATGCACTAACTTTCTCAGGATTTCTAGCCGCTTATGGCTTTTCAAGATATAAATTTATCGACTCCTGGCCGGTTGCCGATGAAGTTTTTAATCACTTTCCATTTTTACATGGCGTTGATGCGCCTATGTATTATGTGGCATTAATGACCTTTATTTTAATATTTTCCTCTGTAACCATGGTGTTAGCAGTAAATGCTGGACATCAAATGAAAAAGAATAAAGTAATTTTTTACTTGTTTCTTACGGTAATTGGCGGTCTTATTTTCTTGGGTTCACAAGCTTGGGAGTGGAAAAATTTTATTCAAGGTACCTACGGCGCTGTGGAAACAAAATCAGGTAGAATTATCCAATTTTTAGATACCGAAGGAAATAGAGTTGCACTCAGCGACATCGCCACAGAATCCACCCAACGTCAAGCCCATGATAGAAGCAGCGGTATATGGTTTTCAACTGATGAAACCCTTGCGGCATATACTATTGATGATATAAAACAAGGTTTTGCAACGAAAGAAAATTTACGGATAAGAATACCTAAACTCGATGAAAAAGGACATCCTATCATTTTAAATAGAGAACAATCTCTACAAACGTTGAGTACAGATGCAATTCGTGTTGTTGAGGGTGCTAATATGTATAGAAATGAATATGGTACACCTCTTTTTGCTAACTTTTTTTTCTTTATCACTGGGTTTCACGGATTTCATGTTTTTACGGGAGTACTCATTAATACTATTATTTTCTTTAATGTAATTCTTGGAACCTATGAGAGAAGAGGGAGTTATGAAATGGTTGAAAAGGTAGGACTTTATTGGCACTTTGTTGATTTAGTTTGGGTATTTGTATTTACATTTTTCTATTTGGTTTAAAAAATATAATAAGAAAAAATTATTATGGCACACGACGCAGCATCTCACGAAAGTTCCGTTAAAAGAATTTGGTATGTCTTTTTTTTACTAACTGTATTAACTACAGCTGAAGTAATTTTAGGTATTATTAAGCCTACCTTTTTGGTAGAACATAAATTCCTTGCTTTAAAGTTCCTTAATTGGATTTTTATCATACTAACCCTTGTTAAGGCTTACTTCATTACTTGGGCGTTTATGCATATGGAAGGAGAAACCAAGGGTCTAAGAAGAGCTGTAGTTTGGACAGCTGTTTTTCTTATCTGTTATTTGATGTTTGTACTTTTAGTAGAAGGTGATTATATACATGAAGTTTACAAAGCAGGTTATGTAAAATATAATTTTTAATTCTATAAATATCTCATAAAAAGCCCTGCAAATAGCGGGGCTTTTTTTATTTTTGTATCTTGTTAATTTCCCTTAATTCCCATGAAAAAAATACTTATTTTAGGATTTTTGTTTTTATTTCCCATCACTGCTTATTTATTTTTTTCTTCCGGGGTAAATAATTTTGCTAAATTACCTGTACTTACCGAAAATATTTCCGAAATATCTGAATTTGAAAGCATAGATGGTGAAAAAATAACTCTAGAAGGAAAAATTACTGCACTTGGTTTTTTTGGATCCGATTTACAATCAAAATATGGCAATGTGTTTAACCTCACCCATAAAATTTATATTCCTTTTCACGAATTTGATGATCTGCAGTTTGTTACTGTTTTGCAAAGAGGTAATGAAAATTTGGTAAAAGAGCTGTTGGTAGAGTTAGATAAGATTACCGATACCCGTAAGTGGAAATTTGTGTATGGCTCGCCCGAAGAAATAACCATACTTTTTAACTCTTTAAAAACCAATATTTTATTAGACGAAAACTTTGGAACATCGCAAGTTTTTATTATTGATAAAGATAAAAATTTAAGAGGAAGAAGTGAAGATGAGGATGGTGAAGTTTTGTATGGTTTTGACACCTCTTCCATTGCGGAACTTAACAATAAAATGAAAGACGATATTAAGGTGTTATTGGCAGAATATCGATTAGCACTAAAAAAATACAATACAAAAAGGGAAATATAGATAATGAAAAATTACTCTTACATTGGAATTTCGTTTGTTATTTTAGTCTTTGGAATATGGGCTGTTCCAAAAATTATAGAAACACTAAAAAAACCTGATTTTGCAGTTATAACTAAAGTGCCTGATTTTAGTTTTACCGACCAAAACGGTAAAACCATCACCAATGAAACTTACATAGGAAAAGTATATGTCCTTGAATTCTTTTTCACAACTTGCCCGAGTATCTGCCCCATTATGAATCAAAACATGCTCAAGTTGCAAAGTGAATTTTATGGTAATCCAAATTTTGGTATTGCATCTATCACCATAGACCCAATGCATGACACTTCTCAAACATTAAAAACATATGCCGAAGAATATGGTATTATTCACCCTAACTGGCATTTGCTTACTGGAGAAAAAGAAATTATATACAAATTATCCAATGATGGGTTTAAGCTCTACTCTGCGCAAGACGACAAAGCGGAAGGAGGCTTTGAGCACTCCGGCTTGTTCGCTTTAATAGATAAAGAGGGGAATGTACGTTCCAGAAATGATGAATTTGGAAACCCAAAAATTTATTACAACGGCTTAGATGATGCCGAAATAAAAATGCTAAAAGAAGACATTAAAAAATTATTATAAATGAGGCAGGATAAAAAAAATCAAATTAATAAATACAACATATGGATTATTGCCCTTTCTGTATTTATTCCTGTCGCAGTAGCTATTTTGTTTACTGTAAAAATTCCGGGGGTAGAACGCTTAGGGTTTTTGCCGCCAATTTATGCAAGCATCAATGGACTTACTGCTATTATTCTTGTTACTGCAGTAATTCAGATTAAAAAAGGCAATAGAAAGGCACACGAAATTTTAATGAAATCAGCAATAGGCCTCTCCGTTTTGTTTTTAGTAATGTATATAGCTTACCACATGACATCAGATTCCACAGCTTTTGGAGGAGAAGGGATTTTAAAAATAATTTATTATTTCATATTAATATCCCATATTTTACTTTCCATTTTAGTAATTCCATTAGTTTTAATAACCTATGTAAGAGCGCTTTCCAAACGTTTTGACAAGCACAAAAAAATAGCAAAAATTACATTCCCGTTATGGCTGTATGTGGCAGTAACTGGGGTAATTGTGTATATATTGATTTCTCCTTATTATGTTTAAAAAAGCACTATTTCTTTTCATATTCTTTTTTTTGATAACCCAAAATATAGATGCACAATGCGCAATGTGTCGTGCTGTTTTAGAATCAGAAGCTGGTGGTGAAACTGCAAAAGGCATCAATAATGGCATATTATATTTGATGGTTTTTCCATACCTTTTAGTTGGCATTATTGGATATTTTATTTACAAAAGCAGAAAGAAGCTAAAAACAAAATAAAAAGTTAACCTGTTTTTTTGTAACAATCAACAAATAAGTTTGTCTTATTATTTGCAATAAAAAAAGAAGATACAATTTTCTTTTATTAGCTTCATTTTTAATAATTCACTTGTAAGTATTAACACCAATTTCACACTTTTTTAAGGAACAATCTTTAATATTGTGAATAGCTTATTATTAGTATTGTGGAAGCTAAGAAAATTAATGCTGAAAATGAATGATTGAAATTAAAAATTTACATAAATCATATAAAACAGGAAGTACTTTCCTACATGTTTTAAAAGGAATTAATTTTTCGGTAAAAGAAGGTGAGATGGTTTCAATTATGGGTTCTTCAGGTTCTGGAAAATCTACACTCTTAAATATTCTGGGTATTTTAGATGAAGCAGACCAAGGCACTTATACTTTAGATGGAGTACTTATAAAAAATTTAAACGAAAAAATTGCAGCACGCTACCGAAATAGATTTCTCGGATTTATTTTTCAATCTTTCAATCTTATAAATTACAAAAGTGCCCTTGATAATGTTGCTATGCCATTGTATTATCAAGGTGTAAAACGAGTCGAGCGAACCGATAAAGCCATGCATTATTTGGAAAAAGTAGGGCTTGCTGATTGGGCAACTCATTTGCCCAGCGAACTTTCAGGAGGTCAAAAACAACGGGTGGCAATTGCCAGAGCACTAGCATCAGACCCAAAAGTGTTACTAGCTGATGAACCTACAGGAGCATTAGATTCTAAAACATCTTATGAAGTTATGGAACTTATTCAAGGTATTAATGATGAAGGAAAAACCATCCTCATCGTAACCCATGAAGAAGATATTGCCCACATGACCAAACGAATTGTTCATTTAAAAGACGGAGTAATTATTAGCGATTCTACGGTAAATCAACGTAAAGCAAAAGCTATGGAAAATGTTTGAGTTAGAGCGTTGGCAAGAAATATTTGAAACCATTCGCAAAAATAAACTGCGAACCTTTCTTACCGGACTTTCCGTGGCTTCTGGTATATTTATTTTAGTTATTCTTCTTGCCATAGGGAATGGCATGGAAAATGGTGTGGCGAAACAGTTTGAGAAAGATGCAGAAAATAAAATTTCCGTTTGGACAGGAGTGACATCGTTAGGTTATAAAGGTTTAAACCCGGGTAGGTTCATTCAACTTAAGAATGACGATTATAACCAAACTGTTCAAAAACACCAAGACCATTTAGAATATAAATCACCAGCATATCGTATTTGGTCAGGATTAACCACCTATAATAAGGAATTTGGAAGTTACCGAATTGAGGGGGTACTTCCAGATTTTCAATTTTTAGAAAATGAATCCTTGGTGCAAGGCAGATATATAAACTTGCAAGATCAACAAAACTATGAAAAAGTTGCTGTCATTGGGAATAAGGTTTTTACAGATTTATTTAAAGGAAAAAATGCCATTGGCGAATATATTGAAATAACAGGCATTAACTTTAAGGTGATTGGCGTGTTTTCTGATCCCGGTGGCGAAAGAGAAGAAGCACGTATATTTATGCCACTTTCCACATCACAGCGCGTTTTTAATGCAGGTGATGCTATTAGAACACTTGCTTATACACTTCATAGCACAGGAAATTTTGATAAAGATTTAGAAGCTTCAGAGGTGTTTATTGCACAACTAGAAAATCAATTAAAAAGCAAACATACCGTTGCAGCAGAAGATACAAGAGCAATTAATATTAGGAGTAATTTAGAAAACGCAAAGAAATTTTATGATCTTAATTTTATGATTAGCCTTTTCTTTTGGGGTGTAGGAATCTGCACCATTATAGCCGGAGTGGTTGGTGTAAGTAATATTATGCTCATTATTGTAAAAGAGCGCACAAAAGAAATGGGAATCCGTAAAGCCCTTGGGGCAGAGCCTTGGTCTATTATAGCAATGATTTTACACGAGTCCATTTTTATTACTACCATTGCCGGTTTTACAGGGCTTATTTTTGGTTTAGGATTGCTTGAAATTGTTAGTCCTTTAATTGATGTCGAATATATATCCAACCCCTCAGTAGATTTTAAAACAGCAATAATTACAGTATTTATATTAATTGTGGCTGGAGCAATAGCCGGATTTTTCCCAGCTTACAGAGCTGCAAACATCAAACCCATAGAAGCATTAAGAGATGAGTAAATTATTCAGCAGAGACAGTTGGGCTGAAATATTAGACGCCTTAAGTGCCAATTGGTTTAGGACTTTACTTACTGCCTTTGGAGTACTTTGGGGTATTTTTATCCTGGTTATATTACTGGCTGCTGGGAATGGCTTAGAAAATGGAGTAAAAAAAGGTTTTGATGGCATGGCTACAAATTCCATGTTTATGTGGTCGCAAACGGCATCAAAACCCTATAAAGGCTTGCCAAGAGGGAGACGCTATACCTTTAAATTAGACGATGTAGCCGCATTAAAAAGTAGTGTGGCAGATTTAAAATATGTGTCACCAAGAAATCAATTAGGAGGTTTTGGTGGCGCAAATAACGTGGTGAGAGGCCTTCAAACCGGCGCTTTTAATGTTTATGGCGATTATCCTGAAATTATAATGCAGCAACCTATGGACATCACTTCAGGTAGATTTATTAATTATTCTGATATTGAGGATAAAAGAAAAATCGCCGTAATTGGGGAATCTGTAAAAAGCGAGCTTTTTGATAAAGGGGAAATTGCTATCGGTGAATACATTAAGATTAATGAGGTTAATTTTATGGTAGTTGGTACCTATAGAAAAAAAAGCACAAATAATGGCGATATAGAAGAAGCACAAAAAGAAATATTTGTTCCTTTTACCGCTTTTTCACAAGCGTTTAATAAAGGAGATGAGGTGGGCTGGATGGCTATAACTGCAAACGATAATGCATCTATTACCGAATTAAAAGAGCAAGTGTTTGATGTTATTAAAACCCGACATTCTATTCATCCAGAAGATGACAGAGCGGTTGGTCATTTTGATTTATATGAAGAATTTTCAAAAATAAACGGACTCTTTATCGCACTAAATGGTGTTGCTTATTTTGTGGGTATCCTTATTCTGCTTTCAGGCATCATAGGTATAAGTAATATTATGCTCATTGTAGTTAAAGAAAGAACCAAAGAAATAGGCATAAGAAGAGCTTTAGGAGCAACTCCTTGGAGCATTCGGTCGCAAATTATTTTAGAATCTATTTTTTTAACCATTGTTTCCGGTATGGCAGGTATTGTATTTGCAACAGCAGTAATTGCACTGGTAAACACTATTCTTGAAAAAAATGCTTCACCTGATACCATGTTTGCTAACCCCAGTGTCAATCTTTTTGTTGTAGGTGTTGCGCTAGCTATTTTGGTTTTTTCTGGACTTTTAGCAGGATTAATCCCCGCACAAAATGCCATAAAAGTAAAACCCGTAGATGCCCTCAGGACAGAATAAAAATAACAATCATTATAATACCATATTTATACAATGAAAAAATCAGTAACTATCGTAATTTTATTTATAATTGTCATCACTTTTGTTGGAGCACTATATTATTTATATAAAAAAAATGAGCAGAATCCTGTTGTCTATGATACTGAAAAAGCAGAAATTAGAACAATAGTTAAAAAAACGGTTGCCACCGGAAGCATTGTGCCAAGAGATGAAGTTTTAATAAAGCCTAATATTTCGGGAATTATTGAAGAAATATATATTGAGCCAGGCGAATTTATTCAAACCGGCGATTTAATAGCAAAACTTCGCATTGTGCCAAATGTTACTAATTTAGCTTCTACACAAAATCAAGTGGTTTCTTCTAAAATTAATTTAAACAACGAGCGCAAAAATTTTGAACGCCAAAAAGCATTGTTTGAAAAAGGAATTATTTCTGCAAATGAATTTGACCAAGCAGATGTAGCTTATCGACAAGCACAACAAAGTTATTCCTCAGCACAACAAACTAACGAAATTGTAAGAACAGGAACTTCTAGAGGTCTTGGTAGCTCCGCAAATACAGATATTAAAGCCACCGTTTCAGGAATGGTACTTGAAGTTCCAGTAAAGGTCGGTAATCAGGTTATTGAAAGTAATAATTTTAATGAAGGAACAACAATTGCCACCATTGCAGACGTTAAAAATATGATTTTTGAAGGAAAAGTAGATGAATCGGAAGTGGGTAAATTAAAAGAAAACCTTCCCTTAGAAATTACAGTAGGTGCTATAGACAATAAAACTTTTCAAGCAGTTTTAGATTACATTGCTCCAAAAGGAAATGTAGAAAATGGAGCAATTCAATTTGAAATTAAAGGCACATTAAAAAACTTAGATTCCACTTTTATTCGTGCCGGGCTAAGTGCAAATGCCTCCATAATTTTAGCAAAGGCAGAAAATGTTTTAACTTTAAAGGAAGGTTTAGTTCAATATGATTCTATCACACAAAAGCCTTATGTAGAAGTAGAAAACGGAAATCAAAACTTTGAAAGAAAAGAAGTAGAACTTGGCATTAGCGATGGGATTCTTGTAGAAGTTAAAAATGGAATTACAAAAGACCATAAAATAAAAGTTTGGAATCCCATCGTACCGCCTGTAAAAAACTGATATAAATTTTTGTAACAAATAAAAATTTTGATAGACTCACTCCTAGACAATAAAATTCTATGAAAAAAATTAGTATTCTTGTATTTGTACTTCTAATAGGACTTACAAACTTGGCGCAAAATAAAAAATGGACTTTGGAAGAGGCCGTTGCCTATGCCCTCGAAAATAATATTTCTATAAAGCAATCAGAACTAGACCTAAAATTGACTGAAATTCAAAAAGATGATGCCATAGGAAGTTTCTTGCCAAACCTAAACGGCAATTCCTCATTAACTTCTAATACAGGGGCAAATATTAACCCGGTGACTAACACCTTTACTAATTCTACCTTTACTTCTTTAAGCATGGGTTTTCAAACGAATGTGACTTTGTTTAACGGTCTTCGCAACTTAAGAGAACTACAACGAGCTAAATTAGCGCAAGTGGCAGGCCAATATAATTTAGGTAAAATAAAAGATGATATTGCCCTTTTTGTAGCTAATGCCTATCTCCAAGTCTTGTTTAACAAAGAAAACCTTAAAAATATACAAGCACAAAACCAAATTACTCTAGAACAACTTAATCGAACTAACGAATTGGTAGACGCCGGTGTTGTGCCTAGAGGTGATTTGTTAGAAATTAAATCTACTTCGGCCTCTGAAGAGCAACGCATCATTGTAGCAGAAAATCAAATAAAAATTGCATTGATTAGCCTTGCACAAACCCTATTGATAAAGGATTATGAAAATTTTGAAATTGTAGATGTCGATTATGAAATTCCTATTTCTAGTATTTCAGAACAATCGGTTTATGATATCATAGCAAAAGCAAAGCAAGTACGATTTGAAACTAAAATTGCCGACCAAAACCTCATACTAGCAAAAAAAGACTTGCAAATTGCAAGAGGAGCCTATTACCCAACCATAAATGGATTTGCAGGCTACAACACAAGATGGGCAGATAATGATTTTTTTGGTAGAAACTTTACCACCCAACTGTACGAAAATGATGGAACATTTTACGGATTACAACTTAACGTTCCAGTTTTTAATGGTTTGGCAGTTCGAAATAATGTAAGAAGAAGTAAAATAAATATAGAACGCGCGGCACTTCAAAAAGATCAAGCAGAATTAGATGTTGAAGCTAATGTTTTTCAAGCATATACCGATGTAAAAGGTGCTCTTAAAGCCTATGAAGCTGCATTGGTAGCAGTAGAAGCACAAAAACAAGCCTATGAATATTCGCAAAGTAGATTTGATGTAGGATTTTTAAACGCCTTTGATTTTAGCCAATCGAAACTTCGGTTAGAAAATGCGCAATCGGAAGTCATAAGAACCAAATATGATTATATTTTTAAATTGAAAGTACTAGAACTCTATTTCGGAATTAAGCTCTATTAAAAAGGAAGACATGAAGAAAAAAACACTTATCATAATAGCTGTACTAGTTACCGTACTAATTTTAATTCTTATCGTAGGCAAGAAAAATGGTTGGTTTGGAAAAAGCGGAAATTTTAAAGAAGTTGAAATTTCTAAAATCGAAACCATTACTATTATAGAAACTGTTGCGGCAACCGGAAAAATCCAGCCGGAAACCGAAATTAAATTATCCTCCGAGGTTTCAGGAGAAATAATTGCACTTCCTATTATTGAAGGGCAACAGGTAAAAAAAGGCGATTTATTAGTAAAAGTAAATCCCGATTTATATCAATCGGGGTTACAACGATCGCAAGCAACACTTCAAAATGTTCGAGCAGGATATAATCAGGCAGAAGCTTCATTAACAGAAGCCAAAGCAAATTACGAGCGCAGCAAAACCCTTTTTGAAAAAGGAATTATTTCAAAAGCCGAATGGGACAAAGCAGTTTCCGGCTTTGAGGTAGCTAAAGCAAGTAGTCAATCTGCCTATTTTAACATTCAAAGTGCATCAGCCACTGTAAATGAGGCGCGTGATAACCTTGCCAGAACAACCATTTATGCTCCTATTGATGGAACTATTTCAAAATTAGGAGTTGAACTAGGCGAGCGTGTTGTGGGAACACAACAAATGGCTGGAACAGAAATATTACGGGTTGCAAACCTAAATAGTATGGAGGTTGAGGTAGATGTAAATGAAAATGACATTGTTAAAGTTAGTGTTGGAGATTCTACAATTGTTGGGGTTGACGCTTATCTTAAAAGAGAGTTTAAGGGCATAGTAACTTCTATAGCCAATTCAGCTGAAAGTGCTTTATCAGCAGATCAGGTTACAAATTTTAAAGTAAAAGTAAGAATACTTCCAGAATCCTATCAGGATTTGTTGGAAAATAAACCCGAAAATTATTCCCCATTTCGACCAGGAATGACAGCAACAGTGGATATCATGACCAAAAAACGAAGCAATGTCATTGGTGTGCCAATCAGTTCTATTGTTATTAAAACAGATACTACTTCCAGTAAAACTACGGTGGATAAAAGCACTGTAGTTTCCACAGAAAGGTTTGAATGTGTATTTGTAAAAGTAGGGGAAGAAGCAAAACTAAGAGTGGTAGAAACCGGAATTCAAGACGATACCAATATTGAAATTTTAAAAGGTTTACAACCTGGAGAAGAAGTAATCATTGGACCCTATAACACCGTAACAAAAACGCTTAAACCAGGAGATAAAGTAGAAATTAAAAAAGAAAAAGTTTCAAAGTAATGGCATGTTTTTTTTAGAAAATAACATTTAATGACAATGATACTTTGTATAGAAACTTCAACCACAAATTGTTCAGTAGCCATCGCAAAAGAGGGTAAGGTACTTGCAATGCTTGAAGATAATGAAATCAAATATTCACATGCCGAGCGGTTGCATCATTATATAGAACAGGTTTTAGAGGAAGCTAAAATTAAAATAACCAATTTAAAAGCGATAGCAATAAGCAAAGGCCCTGGGTCTTATACCGGATTACGTATTGGAGTTTCTGCGGCTAAAGGCTTATGTTATGCATTAGATATTCCTTTAATTTCTATTCCTACATTACAAATTTTGGCATTACAAGCCGACACAAAATCAGACTTTATCATTCCAATGCTCGACGCAAGAAGAATGGAAGTGTATTCTTGCGTTTTTAACAATAAAAGAGAACAAATAAGGGAAATTAAAGCTGAAATTCTTGCGGAAAATAGCTTTATGGAATATCTAAATAAAGGTCAAGTAACCTTTATTGGGAATGCTAATAAAAAATTTAAAGAAGTTTGCAGCCATAAAAACGCTATTTATATAGATCAAAAATTACCATCTTCTAAAGAAATGTGCTTGCTTGCTGCTTCTAAATACAAAAAAAATGACACTGAGATTGTCGCTTATTTTGAACCTTATTATTTAAAAGATTTTATAGGGGGTTAAAGAATGCTATTGTAATAACTAACAATCTTAATCATATCGGATTCCTTAGTAATATTTAATTTATTGTCTTTAATATAGGATTCTAATTCTTTCGATTTTTGTTTAAAAAGGCTAATAAAACTCTTTCTTTTGCTTGGAAGCTCATAAAAAACGCCTTTATTATCTACCAAATAAAAAACTTCTTTTTTGATAAATTTTGCAGGTTGATCTTTTTGGTAATTGGTTTCGGCAAATTTCTTTTTAATATAGTTTACCGTTGATTTTTTATAAAGATCAAAATAGGTGCCATCCAGCAAAACACTGAAATACCCGCTTTTGTCTCCAGAGTTAGTGTTTAGGATATAAATAAAATTATCAGTTCCAATTTTTGCAAAAATATCGGTGGATTTAACCAAACTTTTTATAGTGGTATCATCCGGGTTACTAGAAGGCCGCATTTCAATTTCATCGGCAAAAATATTATATCGCATTGGAATGCCTGAAACAACAACGCCTTCAGCATTGTAAATGCCTCCTATTTGAAAATTATCTTTATAATATGGTGAGCCTTCAATGTTTTTTATGTCTGCTTCTGAAATGCCGTATTGTTCCAAAAATTGTTCATTCATTATAGCAATGTTGACCATTTTGTTGTATGCAGATTCATTTACTTGGCTATAACCACTTAATGTAAGGGTTAAAGAGGAAATAAAAAGTATAAATTTTATTTTCAAAACGAATAATATTTAAGAAATAGATTAATAATCAAATAAAAACTAAGATAGTGTTTTAAAAATCAATTAATCATTTATGTGAGAAATAATTTTAATTAAGTCTTCTTCCTTGTTGATGTTTAGCTTATTGTTTTTAATAAACTTTTTAAGTTCGTTAGTTTTTGAACCACCTATGGCATCGATTCTTTTCCTTTTGGAACTTGGTATTTCCATAAATTTACCATCTGAATTTACTAAGTAATAAAATGATTCATCCACAATTCTAGCAGCGTGATTTCCGGTCATTTTGTTTACTGAATCGGCACCTTCAATAAATTTTTTGCTATTTTTTTTGAACAAATCAAAGGTATTTCCCTCCAATAGAATTTGGTAATAACCGCCGATTCCTTGGGTTGCATCGGGTATTTTATAGGTATAAATATCATTGGCTATTTTGATATAAACATCTTGGGTTTTCCGTATTGCCTCTAAATTAGTTTCAGCAGCATTCATTGATTTTTTTACTTGAAATTCATCTTGAAACGCATTATATCGCAAAAAAATATTGGAAATAAGAACTTCATTATTATTTAACAGGGCACCAGCAACAAATGTTTCATTTATAAAAGGAGAACCCTTAAATTCTTGTGTTATTTTTTTAGCAGAGGTAAGATATTCTTCAATAGTAACAGAAGATTTTTCCGAATTTTGAGAGTTATTTTCAGAATATTGTTGAGCGTTTGTAGAGCCAAAAATTAGTATGGAAACTACAAGTAATAAAATAAGTGAATTATTCATATAAAGGATTTAAAGTATTTAAAAAAATATGCTAGCGGCGAATATAGTATTTTTCTATATTTCATCGAGTTAATTTAATTACATAAATTTGTTAAAATTTAAATTTAAAAATAGTAGAAATTTTTTTTGAGACGAGGGTATTGACCAATAAAAAAGAGAAGTATAATACTCCCCTTTTTTTATAAATAGTTATTTAATTAAGTTTTATAAAAGAGAATTGAAATAGCGTACAATAGCTATAACGTCTTTTTCATTTTTTAGGTCAAGATTTCTAGATTTAATATAGCTTTCTATTTCTTTTTCTTTGTTTAAAAATATTTTAGAGAATGCTTTTGATTTGCTTGGCAATTCATAAAAAGTACCACTATCTGAAACTAAGTAATACACATTATTGTCAGTAAATCTTGCAGGATTGTCTTTTGTCATTGATGTTTGTGCTTTTTGCTCAGCAAAGTATTTTTTGTTATATTTTTTAAACAAATCATATTTGCTGTCTTTTACCAAAACCTCAAAATAACCACCTTTTTCTACACCTCCGTGGTAGGGTACAAATAGGTAAATTTTGTTTCCTATTTTAATATCAATTTCAGGCGATTTAACTAGTGCGCTAGAATTTTTATCCTCTTCATCAAAAGAAGTTTTAAATTCCATTTCATCCATTAAAGCATTGTAACGTAAAGGCACATTTTCAGCAATTAACTTATTGTTGTGGTAAATTTCACCGGCAATAAAGTTTTTATCGGCATAAGGGCTTCCTACATAAACAAGGCTCTCTAAATCAACATCTTCAAATTTTGTTGTTTTGTCATATTGAAACTGCATTAAATATTCAGCTATTGCATTTCCCATAGATCTTTGAGCTTGGACAGCTACAAAAGCAAATAATAAGGGTACTACTAAAAGATATTTTTTCATAATTATTGGTATTAAATGTTTAGAAGTAAAGCATTTCATTGTTTAAAATGATAATGTTACTAACAAATATAGAGCCATATTTATTTTAATGCAAGAAATATAGATGTAAATATTTTTTTTAGTGATTCATAAAACTTTTATATAACAATTATTTTTCATGTTTCAAGATACATAATGTAAAATGCAAATGTTTTTTTAATTTTTATAAGTTTATGAAAGCAACCTTTACTCCTTTTTGGGTTGAGTTTTTTCTACATTATAAAGATGTAAATCTCTCTGCGGAAATGGAATGTTTATTCCTGCGGCTTCTAATCTGGTTTTTGCCTCCTCTATGGTATAAAAATGACAATCCCAAAAGTTTTCGTTTAATGCCCAAAATCTAGCAGAAAGATCGACGGAACTTTCATTTAATTCTGCCACAAAAATTAAGGGTTCAGGGTCTTTTAAAATATGTTCTTGTTCTTTCATTAGAGAAATTAATACCTCTTTAGCCTTTTTAATATCAGAATTGTAGGAGATACCGAAGGTTAGTACATCTCTTCGCTTTCCCTCTGAAGTATAATTGATGATCGTTTCATTGGATAATTTTCCGTTGGGTAATATTACTAATTGGTTGTTGATGGTAACCATTTTAGTATAAAATATGGCTACTTCCTTTATGGTGCCACTTTGCCCTTGTGCTTCAATAAAATCATCCACTTTAAATGGCTTAAATAGCATTATAAGCACACCACCTGCAAAATTAGCTAAAGAACCTTGTAATGCTAAACCTATAGCCAAACCTGCAGCAGCAATCATTGCAACAAAGGAAGATGTTTGTACTCCGAGTTGTGAAATTACGGTAATAAATAACAAGATTTTTAAAGTCCATCCAATGATACCTAATAAAAACTGTTTTAGTGTTTCTTCAACATCTCTGCTATTAAAAATCCTTATAATAATCTTTTTAATCATTTTAATAAGCCAAAGCCCAACGAATAAAAGTAAAACAGCACTGATAATATTGGGAAGAAAATCTAAAAATCGAGTGCCAAAGCGGACAATGTAACTATTAATGTCTTCAAAATTAAAAGGTTCCATAAAAATATTTAGTATAAATAAATTGAGTTATTAGTTATAAGTGGGAAAAACTATTATAAGAGTAAATGTAATATGTTATGCACTTAATTAATCCTTTAAAAAATTATAATTAAAGTAAAATATTTCACTTTTATAATAGAGGTGTTATTGAATTTTTAACAAGACATCTTCAAAAGATGAAAGGGGAATTTGGCAGTGATTATCTGTACAAATATAGAAAAGAGTTTTGTAAGGTACAAATCGGTTTTTGAATAAGGGCGATGTATTTTTTATTAAAGAGCCTACTTTTAAAGTATTAGGTAAATAATGACAATGTATTTTTGTCAGTTCCTCTTTTGCCTTTTTGCCAATAATAACAAGTTCATTAAATGGCATGCTGTAATTTAATAAAAGATCCAGCCAGTTGGAATATCCGTAGGGATAGACATCTACTTCAGGTAATACATTTTTAAGCATTTGTTTGGAAGTTTCTATATATTTTTTATCATCAAAGAAGTGACCAAGCCAAAATAGATTTTTAGCGTGCACCGAGTTAGAGGAGGGTATTACATTGTCGCGGTATTCTATATTTCTGGTGATGAAAGCTTTATTTTTTTTGGAAGTGAAAAAAAACATTCCGGAGGAAACATCAAAAAATTGCTCAAAGGTAAAATCAACCAATTTTTTAGAAAGTAGCACCCATTTTTCGTCTAGGGTAATTTCATATAAGGAAATGTAACCCGCTACTAAGGACGCATAATCTTCAAGAAAAGCAGATATAGTACTTTTTTCAAGGTTGTAATTTCTGAACAAAGTACCATCCTCCTGCAATTGCTTTTCAGAAATAAATGTGGCATTCTTTATAGCGATATCCAGAAATTCTTTTTCACCAAAAGCCCGATAGGCATCTACATATCCTTTTAACATCAAGCCATTCCAAGAGGTAAGAATTTTATTGTCCAGGCGAGGTTTGGATTTGGTTTTTCGAAGTTCTTGTAATTTTACTTTCCAACCCTTTTTCTTCTCCCTCAATTCCTCTTTGGTAATTTGAAATTCGTTTATTATTTCATTATCCGAAGTTTTTCTGATAAGAACATAATTATCGTGTTCCCATTTGCCGTAATTATTTACGTTATAATAGGCGGCAAATAGTGTAAAGTCTTTGCCTAAAGCAGTTTGTAATTCTTTTTTTGTGAAAACATAATATGCACCTTCTTCTAAAATACCTTTTTTATTGAGGCTATCAGCATCTATGGCACTGTAAAAACCGCCTCCTTTATCGGTAAGTTCTTCTTTTATGAAAGCTAAGGTTTCAAACACCACGTCTTTGTATAGTGGTTTTTTAGTAAGACTATAAGCGTCACTGTACAAACTCACTAATAGCGCATTGTCATACAACATCTTTTCAAAATGAGGAATATGCCATTTTTCATCCACCGAATATCTGGAAAATCCGCCATTTATGTGATCAAAAATTCCGCCATAAGCCATTTGAGTTAATGTCAGGTTTACATACTCTAATAAAGTTTTATTTTCTGTTTGATAGGCATAACGCATTAGAAACATTATGGAATTGGGCATCATAAATTTGGGTGCTTTTTTGGTTCCACCTTTTTCCCAATCCAATTGATTTTCCCATTGTAATATAAGGGATTTAAAGTCAAAAGATGAAAAATCTAAGGTATCCTTGTTTAAGGAAACCAAATCCATTGTTTTTATTCCTGAGGTTAATTTATCGGCATATTCTAATAATTTCTCAGGTTGGTTTTTAAAAATATGTTGAATTTGTTGTAAAGCATTAATCCAGTTTTCTTTTGAAAAATAGGTGCCTCCCCAAAAAGGTCTTCCATCGGGAAGAGCAATAATATTTAAGGGCCAGCCACCACTTCCGGTTATAAGCTGAAGGGCATTCATGTAAATTTGGTCAACATCAGGTCGTTCTTCTCTGTCTATTTTTATATTGATATAATTAGAATTCATTACCTCCGCAACTGCAGTATCTTCAAAACATTCCTTTTCCATAACGTGACACCAATGGCAAGCGGAATATCCTATGCTTATTAATAAAAGTTTATTTTCTTTTTGCGCAAACTCTAGGGTATGAACATTCCAAGGTTTCCAATGTACCGGATTATTAGCGTGTTGTAATAGGTATGGACTTGTTTCTTTGTTTAATTCGTTTTGAAAAGTGGAATGTATCATAGTAAATAGATTAAAAAAACCCCCTATCTACAACTTTTATAATTGTAAATAGGGGGTCTCTCTTTTTTAGAATTATTTAACTTCGAAAGTAATTTTTGCATTTACCCTAAATTCAGTAATTTGGTTGTCTTTAATTACTGCGCTTTGTTCATTAATATAAACCGATTTAATGTTTTTAATTGTCAAGGCAGCATGGTTAACGGCGTTTTTTGTTGCATCTTCCCAACTTTTTGGAGAATTTGCTAAAATTTCAACTACTTTTAATACAGACATATTATTTTTGTTTTTAATGTTAAACTTCTATAAAAGTAGGTGTTTAAAATGGAATAAAGAAAGTAACAAAGTTAAAGAAATGATAAATAGAATTTATCCGTTTATCGCTTCTACTTTCAACTCGCTATCCTTTAGCATTTCTTTTAACATGTTTTCAATGCCATTTTTCAAGGTAAATGTTGACGAAGGGCAACCACTACAAGCACCTTGAAGCATCACTTTCACTGTTTTAGTTTGCTCGTCATAGGATTGAAATTCAATGTTTCCGCCATCACTTTCCACAGCAGGTCTTACATATTCATTCAAAATGTTTATAATTTCTTTGGATATATCATCTAACGCCTCACGTTCTGTGTGTTTTTCTTCTTTTGTTGTACTGGTTTGACTTAGAATTTCGTCTTTTAAAATTTGTTTTCCCTCTTCAATATAATTTCTTATAAACTCACGAATTTCTAGAGTAACTTCTTCCCATTCTACACTATCATATTTTGAAACAGAAACATAATTTGCACTGATGAAAACTTCCTTAACAAATAAAAATTGAAATAAAGCTTGAGCTAAAGGGGCATGTTTTGCTTCGTCTATATTTTTGAATTCAAAAGTGCCATCTACTAAGGATTTGTTTGCAACAAATTTTATAACTGAAGGATTTGGAGTGCTTTCAGCATAAATAGTTACCGGAATTTTATTCTTTTGAGGAATTTCATGAACAAGAGCCTGCCCGGAATTTAAAAAAGTTTCTATTTGTGAAGCTAACTCTTCTTGCACATCCGCCCATTCAACTATGGAAAATTTTTCAATGGCAATAAAATTTTGTGCTATATAAATCGTTTTAACAAACGGAAGATAAAAGAGTTGCTGAGCTAAAGGACTTTGTTTAGCTTCGTCAATATTTTTAAATTCATAGCTTGTTAAGGGACTTAAAAATTGATTGGCAGTAAATTTTAGGATATTTGAGTTAGATGTTTTTTCTGTTTTTATAGTAAAAGAATTCATATATTAATTTTTTTGCAAATTTATAAAATTAAAAAGGAGTAATTCAATATATTTGACAACTTAACATATTGACAATGAATAAATATTATAGACTTTAGCCATAAAGTTAAGTACAATCAATTTTGCAAGACGCCTCGTATGAAAAAACTACTACTCCCCATACTCTTTTTAATTTATAATCTTGGAAATTCGCAATCTATAGATGTAAATAACCCCGCTGCTCCGGAAACTTCATTTACTGCTGAACAATTAATTTCAGATGTTCTTATCGGGGGTGGCGATTGTACCGAAGTTAATTTCGTGCTTTTACAAGATAATCCTGCAGGTGTAGGGGATATTAATTTAAGAAGTTGGGGCTATTTTGATGCTACCGGCACCTCTTTTCCTTTTCAGGAAGGGATTATCTTATCTTCTGGTTTTGCTGTAGATGCTGAAGGTCCTAATAATTCTTCGTCTACAACCGGTACAGGTGCAGGCTGGCCTGGAGATAATGATTTGAAAATTATTTTAGATAACCAAAGTGGAGATAATCAGCCAACCAATAATGCTACTATTTTTCAATTCACTTTTGTTCCTGTAATTGCTAATGTTTCTTTTGATTTTATTTTTGCTTCTGAAGAATATGAGGATGATTTTGAATGTGATTCTCAATTTAGAGATGGTTTTGCATTTTTATTGCGTGGTCCCGGTATTCCTAATGATTCAGGCACACCTTATGGAGGAATAAATATTGCAGCTGTTCCCGGTTCTGCAAATGTACCGGTCAGCACTCTTTCCATTCATGCTGACTACTTTACTTGTGGAACAGAAGTTGTTGGAGTGAATTTTTTCCCAAATTTATACATAAGTAATTGGGGCGGAAACAATTTAAATGAAATCCAATTTGATGGATATACACAGCCCTTATCAGCGCAAGCAACCCTTATCCCAGGTGAAACTTATGAATTAAAAATGGTTATTGCGGATCGGGGAGATTCTAGTTTTGATTCTGCAGTATTTTTTAGAGCTGGAAGTTTTGACATTGGCAGCATTGATTTGGGATTAGACCTTACGATAGAAAATGGTACAGCACGTTGTGAAGGAGAAATCTATACCATAAACCCTCAAATCAATAATGCGCCTCCTGGAACGACCTATGAATGGCAGTATGAATCACCACTTGGATCCGGTATTTTCTTACCATTTATTCCTCCCCAAGAATCTACTTCTTTGAACGTTACAGTTACTGGAAATTATAAATTAATTGTCAATTTTGCCGGAGTTTGCTCGTCAGAAGGAACTCTCTTTGTTGAATTTGCTACCCCCCCAGTCATAAACGAAACCCCCAGTCCATTAATCCTCTGCGACGATGACAACAATGGATTTGCGCCGTTTACGTTAAGCGATGCCGATATGGACATTACCCTAGGCGATCCTTTATTAACAGTCACTTACCACGGCACCGAGTTAGATGCGATCAACAATATATTTTCGTTACCCACTCCCTATATAAACGACAGTCCCTATGAAGACGAAGTATGGGCACGAGTAGAGAGCAGCG
>MNYN01000053.1 GCA_001873105.1 Flavobacteriaceae bacterium CG2_30_34_30
ACCTATATATTCTTCTTTTGCTATAAACATTGGCTATAAACATTGGAACCCGCTGGGTTCCTACCTATATATTTTTTTTTTTGCTATAAACATTGGAACCCGCTGGGTTCCTGCCTATATATTCTTCTTTTGCTATAAACATTGGCTATAAACATTGGAACCCGATGGGTTCCTACCTATATATTCTTCTTTTGCAATAAACATAGGAACCCGCTGGGTTCCTACCTATATATTCTTCTATTGCTATAAACATTGGAACCCGCTGGGTTCCTACCTAAATATTCTTCTTTTGCAATAAACATTGGAACCCGCTGGGTTCCTACCTATATATTCTTCTTTTGCAATAAACATAGGAACCCGCTGGGTTCTTATCTATATATTCCTCTTTTGTCATCATCAAATTATTACCCCAATACTTTTTTTATTTCCTGTTCAAAAAACTCCAGCGTATAGCGTTGGGCACTTTGTTGCGCCGCTAGCGACATCTCAAGCATCTTGGTTTCTTTTTTTAGCAAATTCTTAAAAGTAACCACATCCTCAACGAAATCCATTGTCAATAAAATACCATGTTTCCCATGACCCAGCATTTCAGACACACAAGATACCGCCGTAGCCAGTGGAATACATCCAAAAAACATCGCCTCAGCCACCACCTTCGGCCAACCTTCTGATTGGGAGGCTAAAACTAAAAAATGACTTTCTTTATATGCCTGTTCTACCACTTCAGCATCTTGGTTGCCGTGTAAAACAACGGTTGCCTGCAAATTGTTTTCTGCTACATACTTTTGTAAAACTTCCCGTTGTTCTCCCTCTCCATAAATAGCTAAAGAAATGGCAACACCTTGCTGCTGCAAACGATGGATAAGCTGCAATGCATACAAAGGATGCTTCCCTTGGGTTAAACCGCCAACAAACAACGCTTTATATGGAGCTGCAAAAATTTTATTTACCTTTTGTATTTTTGCTTCGGTATAACTAGCAGTAAAAAAAGAAACGATATTTTTTGTTTGGTGTGGCCAGTCGCCATAGACCAACACTTTCATGTTTTTGGTCAAAAAGGTATTACTTAACAACCATTTTTGCATACGATAGCTCCACGGTTGTTTTGCATTAGGATCCCAGTTTCCTGCATATTTGGCAGTTTTTTTCTTCTTCGGAAAAAATATCTGTACTATACAACCCAATAAACCGATGTTTCCGGGACATCGTAAATGTATATGGTCGGCTTGACGCATTTCGGTAAACAATAGAAAAATCGTTTTAGGAACTACTAACAAAGTCTTAACCACGTCTTTAAACCCCAAAAGTGAAATGGCAGGAACTTCTTTAACCTGCAATTTTTTATGACGATATGCTAAGGAAATAGCAGTAGGAACCTTCTTTTCCACCGGAGCCACGATAGTGATAGCATCGACATATTTTTCCCATAACTGCATTTCCTTAATATAAGGAGCATAAGCATACCAACTATTTTGGTGCTTACTATGAGGTGCATGGGTGATAATCAAAAATTTCAAAATGGTGATGGTTTTAAGTTTTGTGTAGGCAAATTTTTTATTAATACGTTTTGCAAAGATACCCAACAGGTTTATTTTTTTTGCATAAGCATGGTAACATGCATGCATCGAAACAACTACGCATCAGAGGTGGTGGACTCGTTCCAATCTTTTTCATGCCATTTTTTTCCTAAAGCTAACTTTTTCTTTGCCGATAGTGGCAAAAAGTACAAAGCAAACACCCATTTTGCACTTCCCAAAAGACCGTGACGCTCTTCTATGGTAAATGCTTTTGCTAAGGCATAATAGGTTTTTTTAGTAAAAGGCCATTCCCACTCGGCATCGCTTTGAAACGGACGATACAGGACGCGCATTATTTTTAATGGAATACTGGTTTCTAAAGGGTCATTGCTAACCACGATGCCACCGGGTTTGAGCTTTTCTTGCAATCGGGAAATCAATACATCCACATTTTCAAAATGATGCAGGACGCCATAGGCATAGATAATATCAAAGTTGGTTTCTTGAAACGCATCCGATAGAAAATCCATCGCGAGGGCTTTGGCGGTTGGAATGTGCGCCAAGCGTTTGTTGAGCTGTGCAATGGCAACATCACTCAAATCCAAACCCACATATTCTTTGGCGTTTTCTGCCAAATACAAGGATAAATTATTCCCTGCAAAACAACCCAAATCCAACACCTTTTTATTCCTCAGGTCGCCAAACCATATTTTATGCAAATCGTAGGACTGCTGTAACATACCGGTTTCTCTGCGGATGTTTTTCAAAGTCTTTTCACGCAAACTCGACCAAATTCGGGTGGCAAAATTTTTCTTTTTGGTGTTATAAAACTCCTTTTGCTTTTTGTTGGTTTCTAAAATATCTTGTGTTGTTTTCATAACGTTTTATTTTGGTGCATTAAAAAACAAGCTTAACCAACCCATTTTTCTGCCCAAGGCTTCGGTAAAGGCTTCTTTTCGTTTGTTGGTGGTGAAGGTGTTCGTAAATCTGATGGCCATTAACAATAGGGTTATGGCGTGCCATTTAAATTTGGCTTGACATGTTGGATTTGGATTTTTCACCCGCCACACATAATAGCCGTTGCGTACCACCATGTTGCCGTATTGGTATAGGTTGGGGCGGCCGGAAGGATTGTGATAGTGGCTTAGTTTTGCGGCGGTATTGATATACAATTTGCCGGTTTTGGCAACACGCAAGGAAAAATCAGCATCTTCATACAAGCCATAGCCCTCAAAATAAGTGGAGAATTTAATGTTTTCAAATACAATTCTCCTAAAAGAAAAAGACATACCTATTAACAAATCCACTTCATAGATTTTGTTATTTAAAGGAAAACCGCAAGTTCGCCCATGAGAATACTCCGGCATTTTTCCCGGCCCTAAATTGGATTGTAAGCCCAAATAATTTCGGAGCACATTTCGAATTCCTTCGGGATATACATACTCTTCAAAAAAATAAAACCTATATTTATTATAATTGCTCTTTGGATTTTTAACCATCCACCTATTTTCATTAATGGCAACACCTCCAACTCCAGCAATCCCTTCATTTTCTCTAAAAGTTTTAAGTATTTGTTCAAAATAATCGTATTCCAGCACCACATCGTCATCTAAAAAACAAACGATGTCCATTTCTTTTCCTACTCTTTCGATGCCATAATTGCGTTGTCTGGTTAATCCCCTGTCTTGTTCAGCAACCAAAAAGTAGTGCAGATTTTCAAAGGAATGTTGTTCCAGCATTTCTTTGGTTTCTTGGTTCACTGAAGCATCCACAATGAGTATTTCATTGGGATATAGCGTTTGCGTTTTCACCGACTGCAATAAGTTCAGCAGGGGTTTTGGACGCATATAGGTGCAGAGGATTAGGGTGAATTTCATAAAAATTTTGGTTTCAAACAACTAAATATGCTTGCTTTTAGGAACAAAACAATGGATAAAAAAATGGAATTATCACAAATTTAATGGGTCAATGCCAGATTGTTTAAGAATCGCTAAAAAAGTCTTTTTTTCATATCTTTATTGCCATGAACAGGAACGATGACGGTCTTGTTTGTCGTGGATTTGTAATACAGTTGGTGTGATCCTTTTACCCGTTTAAATAAAAATCCATTTTGTTCCGAAATTTTTATAAGATGCTTTGGTGACAAATTCATTATTAAACAATTAATGAATATTCTAAAACATTGTTGTCATCAGGAATAACTTCTCCTCTTTGCTTTAATTCTTCCAAATAGAGTTCAATGGCTTCTTTCGCCATAGAAATTGCTTCTTCCACATTTTCGCCATAAGTAATACAGCCAGGCAATGATGGAACAGAAACGGTGAACCCACCTTGTTCTTCTTTATGTAAATGTATTTTATAGGTGTGCATTGTTATTAATTTTTTTAAAACCTTAATTTGGAAACTTTTTTTTAAAACTACTTGCTAAAGTACAAAATAATGTGCACTTTTAATTTTTAACTTTATTTTCTTTGAAGCGCTGAACATCCAATTCGAGAGACTTCAAAAAGAGGCATATTGTAGATGAAAAGGATGGTGAATTTCCTATCACGAAGTTCTTTTACCTAAGTCCTTCAGTTTTTTGGCATAAAACAAAGACTTGTTAAATTGGAGTTGCTTATAGGGAATTTTTAACAACCGATATAAAAAAGAAATTTTTGGTCCCTTGAATAAAAACAAAAAGAAATATTTATACCGATATTCATTTACTTGTTTCGGGGTAAAATGTTTTACCATTCCATATAGTATCGTTGGACTGGGAACAGGTTTTATGAATGTTACGGGCGTATCCAATTCCCAAGGTTGCGCCTTTCTCTTTTTACCGATAACTTTTGCTTCAGTTCCCCAAAAACGATAGCCTCCCGCAGGCGGTTTTAAATGCAGATTTACTGAAAACGGATTGTGCATCACAACTACTCCTATTTTGGACAAAGACAAGCCAAAATCACTATCCTCCCCATAACCGCCATCAAAATTGATATCGTTCCCCTTTACCTGATTTACCAATGCTCTTTTAACACAAGAATTCGCATTGCTAAACATTTGTGTGCTTCCGCAAACCCATCTCTTGCTGCCAAGTTTCGTTAATTTGCTCTCTAAATCATTCAAATCCTGTTTTTGATGATCGGCACGAATGTCCAGTCCGTTACAGGCTCCCGTATTGTAAGTTTGCAGAAAACGAATGTGATTTTCTATGAAATCTGCCGGAATACGGATATCATCATCCCCAAAAACAATATAATCCCCAGTACACAAGTCAATGGCCTCATTTCTTGCCCTGCAGCTGCCTTTGGTTTGTTGCCACTTAAGCACCAATTCAAATGGATATTCTTTCGCAGCATACAAACTTGCATCTCGTTGATTTTCAGGTGTGGCATCGACCAAAACCACCTGGGTTGGCGGAAAGGATTGATTGGCCAAATCTTGCAACAATTGTAAGGTATAATCCTGCCGCATCATCGTGGGAATGATGTAACTCACCGTCGGATTTCCCTGAATTGGGTTCAGTATTCTTGGCTTTATTGTTGGTTTTGAATCTGTTTTCCTAAAATGCTTCTTTGCATCAAAAAAAGCCTGTCCTTCTTTCCTTTTCCAAAATCCTTTACGATACCACATAAAAATGGCATGTTCTAATTTGAAATTTTTTATAAAAAAGGTATACCGGTCTTTCGCTGTAATATTGATTTCATCTTTTTTAGCTTCTTCAAAAAGTCCTCTTACATACAACAGGACTGCACCCGAGTTTCTCAAAGCATTGTAACCAAAATCCAATGCCTGTATTTGTGGATTTTTATAGTCCTTGTTAAAACCGTTTAAAGTTTCCCAAACCGATTTTCTAACGGCAAACGCATTGGGATTGACCCGCCAGCTAACGCATGCATCTAAATTGTCAAAATCGTTCAAATACCAAAAAAAAGTGGCGGTCTGATACACCAATTCCGGGAAAGCATTTTTATACCCCTGCTCAAAAGAACTGTGCCAACTATCGCCTGCCCCTAATGACAACTGCTCCAACTTATCAAAATTGGGTTTGCCGGCATAGAGAATAAGCTCTCCGCTATTTGTTTTAAATTCTTTTAATTGCTGCATCTCATTTTATTTGTTTATCCTCTTTTCATAAAACACCAAACTCTGCTGCGCCACTATTTCCATACTAAATTTCTGTTCCACTTTTTTTCTTGCTGCCACACCAAATTGCTTTTGCAATTCGGGATCTTCCAGCAAGGTAACTATTTTATTAGCGTAGGTTATATGGTCAGTAGGGTTAACTAAATATCCTTCCACGCCATCTTCAATCATTTCATTTGCCCAGCCGATATTGGATGCCACGATGGGTTTTTGCAGGGCCATCGCTTCCAGCCAGGACACCGGCAAGGCTTCCGCAAAGGTAGGGAATACGCACAAGGTTGCCTGTTCAATGTGTTTTATGATTTCCTCATAAGGCACGCCACCCAGGTAAGTGACATTTGCCAAAGCTTCAGGACTAAACAATTCTTGCATCATCGCCCAGGTGGAGGCATTTCCTGAAATAATGTCAGGAGCATCACGTCCCACCAACATGAGTTGGACGGTAGGATGCTGTTCAATGACTTTATTGAAGATGAAGGGGAGCTCGAGGAGGCCTTTTTTTCTTATTAAAGTACCGAAATAGAATATTCTATTGGGATTTAGATTCTTTTCGAAAGGTTGCTTCGTGCCCCCCAATGACGCCTTTTCTATTGAGCCTCTGCTAAACAAACGCAAATCAACGGCATTGGGGATGATGGTGAAATTTTTGTTTAAGCCGAAGAGCTGGTTGGTGAGGTTGGCGGTAAACCGGCTGACGGAAATGTGTCCGTTGGCGTTTTGCAAGGCTCTTTTTTCGTGAAATTTATTGACCCATTTTACCGACCGCCGGTCCAAATGACAAAAATAGGTGTCGGAGCCGTTCAATCGGATGACTATGGGGCATTTTTTTGGTTTGATAAAAGAGGTGATGCCTGTCCAGTCGGGCGCTTCCACCAAATCGATTTCCTGATTGGCATACAATGCATTGATAATGCGCTCCAGCTTTTTACGGGTCAGCCACCAGGACAATCCTTTTAATTTCACATTTTTAATTTGCTGTACCACAATCCCGTTGTCTTCAAAAATCGCATCTCCTTTTTGTCCGTACACCAAAACCCTGACGGCACATCCCTGCGCCAACAAGCCGACCGCCAAATTTTTGATGCTGCTGCCTATACCGCCTGTGTTGCCGGTTTTGGCATGGGGGTATTCGGGGGTTAAAAAAGCTATTTTCATAATTGTATTTGAATATGTTCCTCTACCATTTTAGCTAAACTAAAATCATTTTTAATTTGCGGACTAAAGTCTTTATCGATTTTAAATTTCCTTGCTCCGCAATCCCGATAACCATCGGGACTCCCGACTTTGAGGATGTGATAAAAGGTCTCTGACCTTTGCTTTACCAATGATAAATATTAGTAATCGCAGCTTTTTTTAAAACATCAATTACTGGATTACCAACTTTTGTAATTTCTATTATTCCTATATCATTTACAAAATTCAAAATATATAGGTAAACGAAGCAAACAGTCGGCATAGCTATCGCATTATTATTTCGAAATGCTTTGTATATTTTTTTTGATAAAAAGCATCGACTCTTTTGTAACAGCAGCATTATTAGCGTGATGTATCCAGTTAGCAACGGCATTCTGAACTTCTTCTATCACTTCATTTGCCTTTTTAAATTTAAAATGATTTGCTAAGGCCATTAAATCTGATTTTGTTGGATTTTTACTTTCTCCAGAAATCATCATACTATGAAAACCGTGAGATGAGTTAGAAAATACGATATCATAAGCAGGTGCTAATTGCCATTTTCCTTGAGCATCCATCAAATAAGAAATGTTTTTGCTGTGATCGTCTCTATTATGGGCAAAGACATTGAAAGCAGCCAATCTAAGGATTTTTTCGTGGGCAATTACATCTTTCTCTAATTGAAAACTTGCTTCCATTAAATGACCATAGTCCATCGTGCTCCATCTAAAATCATCATTTAATAAACCGGCAGCTGAATGTAAATGCAATCGGGTATTTAAAGTTCTGTCGAATCTTTTGGTTCCAAAAAATAATTTTCCCGAAATACTTTTAAACAACCTACAAGGATTCATAACAATTCCGGCTTCTAAAGCCATTGTATGATAAGCATATTCTATTTGAGCAATATCTGTTCTGTCATTTGAAGAAGGAAACTTTATAAGCCAATGTTCATATCCTTTGGGAAGAATTTCAATGCCATAGATCATATGTTCTGTTTCGGGATTATAGCCAACTACTATTTTTGGTCGCGCGCCACCAGAAGAACCTCCCATTTCATAAAGTGCTTCTAATATCAAAGAACTATCTCCGTTTAAAACTACCTTCATCTCTTTGAAAATAGCATCTAATTCTAATTGTAATTTTTCTTGAATTACCGATTCAATTTCAGGTCGATAACTTAATGCGCCCATACCTTTTGAGCCCACATAAGATAAGCGGTGCAGTGGAGTTACTGTTTGAATTAACACGCCTTTTTTAGCCAACGCTCTATCTAACAGCATACGACCCCAACCATCGGGCAAGGAATCTGAGAAAACACCAAACAAACCGTCGAAAGGATTGGGAAGAGCCGTATAAATAGTGTTTTTTAAAGGCAAATGAAAAGGTGAAATTTCGAGTCCTAAAGCAATAAAATCAAGATCATATTTAAAATAGATTGTTTTATTGTCTTGCACCAACTCACCGACTTTAATTTCCCTATCTCCAAAATTAATAGAAACAATTATTTTTTGAATGGATTGCCTCACTTTCGAGTTGTTTTGCTAAATAATTTTTCTATTTTCCCTAAATCAGCGTCTATTAAAAAAACGGAATTAAAATCGGCTAATCGATTAAAAAAGTACGCTAACTTCAATAAGGATTCTAACGAAATTTGCCCTGTGGTTTCAAAACGTTTGATACTTCCAAATGACACACCCGATTTTTTTGCCAACTCCAGTTGCGAAATACCGTGTTTTTTTCGAAGTAGTTGGTGTTTACTTACCAACTCATTCATAACCGATGTGGGCGTTTTTATGATACTAAATTGTGACATAAATAGCTACTATACTATACAAATATAGGTAAAAATAAGAATTATAGATAATATATTATACATAATTATTATATTGGTACTTTGTGCTTGTTAAGCTGAGCATTAGAACCCTTAGGTATCAAAATTTGTTATACTCGTTTCATTTATCTTTTTT
>MNYN01000088.1 GCA_001873105.1 Flavobacteriaceae bacterium CG2_30_34_30
GACACCACCTCACCCACATGGGACAATAGCAGAAATGTAGGCGACGTAAGTGAATTTACGTTAGACGGAATTGTTATTGACAACTCCTTTTTTGGAATCGCTGCAGTTGGTAAAAACGGTCATGAAAGTGTCGTTGTATTTCCAAGTGGTGTGTTTAGATAATCTGAAACCTTTTTAATTATTCTGAAGATTTTACAGTAGTATAAAAAATAGAATTAAAAATTATTACCTTATAAATTAAAAATAACCTTATGAAAAAAATACTTATTTGCCTGCTGATTGCTTTTCCAATTTTGGCGGGAGCACAATCCGACCTTGAAAAATTAGCAAATTCACCACGGCACCAAGAATGGGTAGAGATAACCTATAATGGCAGGACAGTACACACTTTTGTGGTTTACCCGGAAGTTACTGAAAAGACCAAAGTCGTTATGGTAATTCACGAAAATCGCGGACTTAACGATTGGGCACGCGTATTTGCCGATGAACTTGCCGAAAAAGGATTCATTGCCATAGCACCCGATTTGCTTTCAGAAACAAACGATTCTATTAAAAAAACATCCGATTTTAAAAACCCAGATGCCGCCAGAGAAGCTCTTTATGCTTTAAGTATGGAGCAAATTACAGCCGATTTAGACGCCACTTTTGCCTATGCTAAAACCATTGCAGCTGGTAACGGAAAAATATCTGTGGTTGGATTTTGTTGGGGTGGCTCGCAATGTTTTAATTACGCTACCAGCAATCCAAATCTTGAAGAAGCTATTGTTTTTTACGGCACTGCTCCTGAAGAAAAAGAAGTGTTTAAAAAAATCGAAACACCCGTTTATGGTTTTTATGGAGGAAACGATGCGCGTGTAAATGCTACTATTGAACAAACAGAGCTACTAATGAACTCCTCCGGAAAAACCTATGATTATAAAATTTATGAAGGCGGCGGTCACGGCTATATGCGAAGCGGCTCGCAACCCAATGCAGAGGAAGTAAATAGCAATGCACGTAAAAATTCCTGGGAAAGATTACTTTCTATTCTAAAAAATTAATTCCTTTTTAGTTTAAATATTTCGAAATACTGATAATGAAAAAAATTGTTTTAGTAAGCATTGTTTTTTGTACGTTCCACACGCTTTCCTTTTCTCAAACCTTTACGAGGCAAGATACCCTTCGCGGAAGCATAACACCGGAAAGAGCTTGGTGGGATGTAACGTTTTATCATTTAGACATAGAAGTAAAACCCGAAGAGAAATGGTTAGGCGGAAAAAACACCATACGTTATACTGTTTTAGAACCCCAAAACATAATGCAAATTGACTTACAAGAGCCAATGAAAATAGAAAAAGTTACCCAAGACGGCAAAAAACTTCTTGTAAAAAACGAAGGCAATGCACACTTTATTACCCTAAAAAAAAAGCAAAAAAAAGGGAAATCTGAAGAAGTGGTTGTTTATTACAGCGGCAATCCAAGAGAAGCAAAAAACGCTCCCTGGGATGGCGGTATTTCTTGGAAACATGATGAAGCAGGAAATCCTTTTATAGGATCCTCATGTCAAGGTTTAGGAGCAAGTGTTTGGTGGCCTAACAAAGACCATATGTATGACGAAGTGGATAGCATGGCGATAAGTGTGCGTGTACCAAAAAATCTAATCAACGTTTCCAATGGAAGATTAAAAGACATTGAAAACCATACCGATAACACGAAAACCTACCATTGGGTGGTTCAAAACCCAATAAATAATTATGGCGTAAACATCAATATAGGCGATTATGTGCATTTTGGGGAAACGTATCAAGGCGAAAACGGCACTTTAGATATGGATTATTGGGTGCTTAGTTACCATCTGGAAAAAGCCAAAGAACAATTTAAGGATGCCCCGAGAACCATAGAAGCCTTTGAACATTGGTTTGGACCCTATCCCTTTTATGAAGACAGTTACAAACTGGTAGAAGCTCCGTATTTGGGAATGGAACACCAAAGCTCCGTAACCTATGGCAATGGCTTTAAAAACGGCTACTTAGGTAATGATTTATCCGGAAGCGGTTGGGGATTAAAATTTGATTTTATTATTGTACACGAATCCGGTCATGAGTGGTTTGCAAATAATATTACCTATAAAGACATTGCAGATATGTGGATTCACGAAAGCTTTACTGCCTATGCCGAAAGTTTGTTTGTGGAATATTTCTTTGGAAAAGATGCAGGTGCAGAATATGTGGTTGGCACAGGTCATGTCATAAAAAATGACAAACCAATCATTGGTGTCTATAATGTAAATCAAAGTGGTTCCGGCGATAAATATTATAAAGGAGCCAATATGTTACATACCCTTCGGCAACTTTTAGAAGATGACGAAAAATGGCGGAAAATTTTACGTGGTTTAAATCGAGATTTTTGGCATCAAACCGTGACAACGCAACAAATTGAAAACTACCTTAACGAAAAATCAGGAATAGATTTAACAGCGTTTTTTAATCAATATCTACGAGATACTCGCATTCCTACTGTAGAATTTAAAGCGAATGAAAATGTCCTTACGTTCCGATACACCAATATTGTAGAAGGATTTGATATGCCGGTAAAAGTCCTTGTTAATGATGAAGTGCATTGGATATTCCCAAAAAAAGATTGGAACGAATTACGATTATCCTATCCTATAGAAAGCTTTAGCTTAGACGCTAATTTCTTGGTAGACGGGTTTTTGGTTAAATAGTTTAAAAAAATGGATGCTACATAAATGAAAAAAATAAAACACCTCTATTTCATTCTCTTATTTATTAATTTTATTAGTTGGTCTCAGGATACCATTCTACCAGATAGTCTATCTATTATGAATAGATTTAATTCTCTCGATCAAGCATTTATAGGGAAAGACACGGCAATGCTAGACAAACTTTTACACAAAAATCTTACTTTAGGTCACTCTAATGGCTGGGTTGAAACAAAAATGAATGCATTAGAAACTCTTATGAAAAATGGCGTAATCTATCATTCAATCCAAATTATTGGCATCCCTAAAATAGAGTATTACTCTGAAAATATAATAACTACACGTAGAAACATAAATGTTATAGGCATATTAAAAGATAAAACATTTAATGTTTTTTTGAATGTTTTGGAAATCTGGACTTGTGAAACCGGAAATTGGCAGCTATTAGCAAGACAAAGCGTAAAAAGTAACTAGTCAATTTCAAAAAAAAAGACCCCGATTATCGAGGTCTTTTACATTAGATTTTTAAAGTTACTTATGCTTTTGGCATCACTACTTTGTCAATAGCATGAATCACTCCGTTAGAAGCATCCACATCTGCCATAACTACGGTTGCAACTCCACCTTTAGCATCTTTAATCATTACTTTATCATCTTTTAATGATAAGGTTAATTTTTCCCCTTGAAGCGTAACTACTTCGTAGCTGTTTTTGTTGTCTTGAATTGCTTTCATAACATCAGCAGCTTTAAATTCGCCGGAAACAACATGATAGGTTAGCAAAGCTGCTAATTTTTCTTTGTTTTCTGGTTTTAATAAGTTGTCTAATGCCCCTTTTGGCAATTTACTGAATGCTTCATTTGTTGGAGCAAACACAGTATAAGGTCCTTCGCTTTTCATTGTTGTAGCTAAATCAGCTGCTACAAGAGCACTTACTAGAGTAGAAAAGTTTTCATTACTCATTGCAATTGCAGCAATAGTAGTTGCTTCATATTGCGCTTGCACTTTGGCGGCTTCTTCCGCTTGTAGAGCAGCTTCTTCTTCCGCTTTAACTAATTCCGCTTGAGCAGCTGCTTGTGCTTCTGCTTCTTTCTTTTTAGAGTCATCACATGAGGCAAAAAGCAACGCGATAACTGCTAAGGACAATACAATTTTTTTAAGTTTCATAAATGATGGTTTTATTTTAAATATCTATACAAATGTAATACGTTTTTGTGTTAAAATATTTTCAATATAAATAAATTAAATGTTAAATATTTAAGTGTTTTTTTAACTATATTATCGTTCAAATACACCTATTATTTATATTCTTTAATTTTTGTGCTAATTCACTAAATGTAAAATCGCACGAGTAAAAAAGAAAGTAAAGAAGCAATATTTATGTATATTTATAAAAAAATACCGCAACTGGATTTTCTCCACAGGTACACTAAATACAACACAATGACTTCAAAAATTTTTTTAGCTATTGCCACCTTAATTCTTTCTATTACAAGCTATTCACAAGAAAAACCCAAATGGGATGTGGCAAACCCACAACACGATTTTAAATACAATACCCATACCTTCACCACCGATGAAGGAACATGGATGAATCTTGACGTTAGTCCGGATGGTAAAACCATTGTTTTTGATTTGCTGGGCGACATTTACGCCATGTCCATTTCGGGAGGAAAAGCTAAACCACTGCGCACCGGAATTCCTTTTGAAGTTCAACCGCGATTTAGTCCAGACGGTACAAAAATATCCTTTACCAGCGATGCCGGTGGAGGCGACAACATTTGGGTGATGGATACAGATGGCAAAAATGCCAAACAAATCACCAAAGAAGATTTTCGGCTTCTAAACAATGCTACTTGGATGCCTAACGGAAATTACCTGGTTGCCCGTAAACATTTCACTTCTGAACGTTCTTTGGGCGCTGGCGAAATGTGGCAATACCATATTTCCGGCGGAAGCGGCATACAACTCACCAAACGAAGCAACGACCAGAAAGATGTAAACGAACCCGTTATTTCGCCCGATGGAAAATATATGTATTACTGCGAAGACGTTACCTCAGGAAGTGTTTTTGAATACAACAAAGATGCAAACAAACAAATCTATGCCATAAAACGCTATGCTTTTGAAACCGGTGAAATAGAAACCATTACCGGAGGACCCGGAGGTGCGGCAAGACCTCAAATATCTCGTGACGGCAAACTGCTCGCTTTTATTAAACGAGTACGAACTAAAACAGTACTATACATTCACGATGTACAAACCGGCGAAGAATGGCCCGTTTATGACGATTTAAACAAAGACCAACAAACCGCTTGGGCACTTTTTGGTGTGTATCCCAATTTCAGTTGGATGCCTAACAAGGAAGAAATTATCATTTGGAGTAAAGGAAAAATTCAAAAAATAAACATAAAAAACAACGCCGTTTCCACCATTCCTTTTTCCGCTGACGTCACTATCGACATTGCGGAAAGAGTACATTTTGAAACCCCTGTTGACGATACCGATTTCACCGCAAAAATAATTCGGGATGCTGTTACTTCCCCTAACGGAAAAACAATTGTTTTTAGAGCTTTGGGTTATTTATGGACTAAAAACGTACCAAACGGTACTCCAAAAAGACTAACCTCAGCAACCGATTTTGAAGCCGAGCCTTCCTTTTCGCCTAACGGAAAAGAAATTGTTTTTGTAACCTGGAACGATAATGAACTTGGAAGCATCCAAAAAGTTTCGGCTTCCGGCGGAACTCCCACAAAAATAACTACAGATAAAGGGATATATAGAACCCCATCTTTTTCACCTGACGGAAAAACGATTGTGTATGTAAAAGAAGATGGAAATAATGATCAAGGCCGCTCTTTTACAAACAATCCAGGTATATACACGATGGATGTAACAGGAAATACCATAAAATTCCTTACCAAAGAAGGAGAATATCCAACCTTCACTAAGGACGGAACCCGCATTTTTTATCAAACCGGCGGCGTTGTTTTTGGCGATCTTACCAAAGAATTAAAAAGTATGAACCTTCAAGGTAAAGAGCAACGCATCCATATAAAATCAAAATATGCCAACCGATTAGTACCCAGCCCGGACAACCAATGGATTGCCTTCAGCCATTTGCACAAAGCCTATGTAGCTCCTTTAAATATAAATGGCCAAGAAATAGATTTAGATAATAAATCTACCTCCATGCCTGTATCACTACTAGCCAAAGATGCAGGAATCAACATACACTGGTCGGCTGACAGCAAAGAAGTCATGTGGATGTTAGGCGAACGCTATTTTAAAACTGCTATTAAAAATAGGTTTACCTTTTTACCCGATTCCCCGGAAAAAGTAGAAACATTTTCAGATTTAGGTATCTCCATCGGATTAAAAGGAAAAGTAGATAAACCCAAAGGCAGCATTGCTTTTACCAACGTAAGAATTATCACCATGGAAGGCGATGAAGTGATTGAAAATGGAAGTATTGTCATTAACCAAAACAGGATTGAAGCCATCGGAAAATCTGCTGAAGTAAACATTCCAAGCAACGCAAAAGTGTATGACCTAGCCGGAAAAACTATTATGCCCGGTATGGTAGATGCCCATGCACACGTGGGCGGTTTTCGATACGGATTAACCACACAACAAAACTGGCAATTTTACGCCAATCTGGCGTATGGCGTTACCACCTCGCACGATCCTTCGGCAAATACCGAAACCATTTTTACCCTTTCCGAAATGCTGAAAACCGGCGCTTTGGTTGGCCCTCGCCTCTACTCTACCGGTTACATTCTTTATGGTGCCGATGGCGATTTTAAAGCAGAAATAAACAGTCTTGAGGACGCACGTTCCTCCATAAAACGCACCAAAGCCTTTGGAGCACTTTCGGTAAAAAGTTACAACCAACCACGACGTGACCAGCGGCAACAAGTACTTCAGGCAGCTCGCGAAGAAGGAATTAATGTAGTGCCGGAAGGCGGATCTACTTTTTTTCATAACCTCACTATGGTCATTGACGGGCATACCGGTATCGAACACAATATTCCTGTTGCCCCGGTATATAAAGATGTTTTTGAACTTTGGGGAGCAAGTGAGGTGGGCTACACCCCCACGTTAATAGTAAATTACGGCGGACTCAATGCAGAAGTGTATTGGTATCAAAAAACCAATGTTTGGGAAAACAAAAAATTACTGCAATTTACCCCAAGAAGCATCATTGACGCCCGCTCACGCCACCGAATGATGGTGCCAGATGAGGAATATGAAAACAGCCACATACTCACTTCCAAAACCGTAAAAGCACTGGCAGACCACGGCGTTAAAGTAAATTTAGGCGCACACGGACAATTACAAGGTTTAGGCGCTCACTGGGAATTATGGAGCCTGCAACAAGGCGGCATGACCAATTTACAAGCCTTACAAGCAGCCACCATCAATGGTGCAAACTACATAGGTGCCGGTAAAGATATTGGTTCCTTAAAAGTGGGCAAACTAGCTGATATACTGGTTTTAGATAAAAACCCACTGGAAGACATTCAAAACTCCAACAGCTTAGTATATACGATGATTAATGGTAGGTTGTATGACAGCGCCACCATGAACGAAGTGGGCAATGAACCCAAACCACGATTGCCATTTTACTGGGAAAACAACAAATACAATGCATCCTTCCCTTGGCATGAAGAAAGCAATAGTTTTATGGTGCAAGAATGCTGTGGCGTTGGGCATAACACTAATTAATGCTGGGTTTGAGAGTGGCAATAAAAAGGAGAAAAATTAATTTTTTACCCCACTAAGGAAAACCGTAAGTTATATTGAAATGGTTTGTTTAGGTTTGTGGTTGGGTTATACTAAAAGCGTTTTGTTGAGAAGATATTATACATTATGAAGGAGTTTTATGCCGATATTTTTTACCTTCCCAACTTTATGAAAAAGGTTTTTGGATGGTGAATTCAAGATTAATACCTCTTGACAATACAAACAAAAATGGTTTGATTTGATTGAATAAAAGTACAGCAATTGGATTGAGTCACAATTAAAGGGTTAAATTTATACAATGACATAATGATTAAATGGTACAAATCAAGCCTGATAATTAGTATAGTAATTATAATTATTGGGGCAATTTTTAAAATATTACATTGGCAAGGTGGGAAACTTTTATTTTTCATCGGATCATTGATAAGTCTGATTTATATAATTATTGGTTTGAATGAGATATTTAAAAATGATACTAAATCAATTTTTGAAAAATTATTATGGTTTTTAGGTTTTATTCTGTTTTCCTGGATTATAGGGTTGATTTATTATTTTAGTGAATTGAAACCAAAATACAAGTTGAAATAATGCTGGTGTAGAACGCGCTCTTGGATAACAGGTTAATAAGTAAAGCCGTTTTTAACTCGATAAAAGGCAATAATTTGGTTACTTTGTAGCTTATAAAATGGATTTTCATAAGAAAAGATGATATTAGAAAATACTGAAATAACAAAATATACATTCTCTGGACACGACTCCTTTCAGTGCCGACAACTATGGCTTAAAAAGGGGTATGACTATGTACAAGAAGGGAAGAATTTTAATGACGAAGATGCAGTTGTACAGCTTGGCGTTGGGAAGAATATGGTTTCATCCATTCGTTTTTGGTTGAAAGCTTTCAATATTATAGATAACAAAGATATTCCAACTGAATTTGGCAAACGATTATTTGATGATGAAAATGGATACGACCCTTTTTTGGAAGATGAAGCAAGCCTTTGGCTTCTGCATTATCAATTAGTGAAAAATAGTTTTGCTTCTATTTACTCCATCATCTTTAACGAGTTCAGAAAGGAAAAACTCTTCTTTAACAAAGAAACATTTGTGAATTATGTGAAGAGAATTGGTGAGAGCAATCCCGATTTAAATTTCAATGAAAATACGGTTGCTAAAGACTTTATCGTTTTTGCTAATCTTTATAAAAATGACCCTGAGAGCAAAGATGTTGAGGACAGTTTTTCGGGAATTCTGTCTGAAATAGAGCTTTTAAAAACAACAGGGAAAGGCAAAGAAGAACAATTTTACATTGAAAATGCTGAAAGAGATAATCTCCCCGAGGCGGTTGTATTGTACGCAATACTTGACAATTCAAA
>MNYN01000051.1:0-17077 GCA_001873105.1 Flavobacteriaceae bacterium CG2_30_34_30
ATAGCTTGTCACTTTCTCGCAACAGCGATAGTAGCGGCATCCTTTTTTTGCTTTTCGCAAAAAAAGATATAGCGTATAGCGCGGTCTTTTAAAACCTTTTTCGGTTTTAAAAGAGTTGCCCTTTTAATTCTGCTTATTTTTTACTTGAGGTATAAAAATGCAACTTTTACAAAAATAGTGGGAGACCTAGTGGGGAAGTTAGCGAGGGGTATTTGGAAGACGGTATTCCACAGATTGGGATGGAAAAAAGGCTATCCTAGTTTCAACAATAAAATAGACTAATCCCTTCCTATGGTTTTGACTGCTTTATCAAAAGGAATTTTTAATTGGTATAATAAATTTTCATCGGTACTGTCGTCCAATATATCTAGCCCATATCTAATTTTAGAGGTATCTTCATACAAGAAAGTGCCAAAAATTCGATCCCAAAAAGAAAACATATTTCCGTAATTGGTATCCGTCCAAGGCATTTGCCTATGGTGGTGAAATTTATGCATATTAGGCGACACAAAAACATAGCTGATGTATTTGTCTATTTTTCCTAATTGGATATTGGCGTGGGTAAAATAGGTGAAAAACACGCTTAAAATGCGGTACAGGAGATAAAAAGCAATAGGCATTCCCATAAGTAATATTACAAAAAGGGCAAAGGTTTCTCTTAGTATAAAATCGAACGGGTGGTGACGGGTTCCGGTGGTGACATCCACTTTAGTATCGCTATGGTGAATGAGATGAAGACGCCACATCCATTGTACTTTGTGTAGGAGATAATGCACCCCGTATTGTGCTATAAAATCTAATGCCAAAAGAGCTAGTATCAATTCTAACCAAATGGGTAAATCTACCAAATGCAACAAACCAAATGGTGACGTTTCTACCCAATAGAAAACTCCTAAAGTTAAAACGCCAAAACCCACATTAATAGCCATAGTAAATAGAAGAAACATAAAATTAACCCCTGCGTGACGCCATTTTTTATAGTGAAGTTGCACCAAAGTATAATTGCCTTCTAAAATCCAAAAAACAGCTAGGACACCCACCACCCAAAGTAGCCGCATCCATAGAGGCATTTCTTCAAAAAAGGATAAAAAAGAATTCATTTTATTTTAAAATATTTTGATACTTTTTTTGGTCTTTTAATAGTGCTAAGGCCTCTTTAATTTCCGGATTGTGCGCTACTTGGTAGTTGTATAATCCTTCACGATAAAAGTAACGCTTAATAATTTCATCGGTTAACAAAGAGGCAATTTCGGCTTTTTTATCTAGCAATTCCTTGTCTTTAGCGCGCGCTACATCTTGTAAAAGACTGGTGTAACCTTTTTCCACTTCATTTTTCAGGCCTTCTCCTTCTGCCTTTTTCAACACCTCTTTTAATGCCACTTCGGTTTGGGTTTCAAAGCTAAAGGTGTTGCGTTTTAAATAGGTTAAGAAAGCGGCGTAATCTGCATCTGTTAATTTAAAAGTATTCCAGTCGGCTTGTTGGTTTTTGTAATAATAGTCTGTAGCAAAATCAAAAATAGCATTGTCTTTAAGCAGTGCGGTAGTTATCGGGCTAAAAGCTGCAGATTCTAATTCTACATCGGGAAGAATTCCGCCACCGTCATAAACGGTTCTTCCTCCTTTGGTTTTAAAAGCGTTGTAATTGGCTGCAGTTGTTCTAACAGGATCGCCGTTTTCGTCGCGGTTAAAATAATCTTCTGCCTGAATACATCTTCCACTGGGGGTGTAATATTTGGAAATGGTAACTTTTAATTGCGTTCCGTAAGTCAATTTTTTTGGTCTTTGCACCAATCCTTTGCCAAAACTTCTTGCGCCTACCACCACACCTCGGTCTAAATCCTGAATGGCTCCGGAAACAATTTCGCTAGCAGAAGCACTTCTTCCGTTAATTAGCACCACTAAGGGAATTTCAGTATCTACAGGCTCAAAAGAAGTTTTATAGGATTGGTTGTATTTAGCGATTACCGATTTTGTGGTGGTTATGGTTTCGCCTTTTGGCACAAAAAGGTTGACAATATTGATAGATTCTGAAAGCAATCCTCCGGGATTTCCCCGAAGGTCTAAAATGATGCTTGTGGCTCCTTGTTTTTTAAGTGCTACTAATGCTGTTCGGGTTTCAAAAGTAGTTTTTTGATGGAATGCACTTAAAACAATATAGCCAACATTGCCATCAATTAAAGTATAAAACGGAACCGCTTTAATGGCAATGGCTTCTCTTTTTATTTCGGTATTTTGCGTTTTTCCTTGGCGAGTATAGCTTACGGAAACGGTGGTTCCTGCGGCACCTTTTAATAATTCTCCAGCATCTTCGTTAAAATTTTTTAAATCGACATCGCCAATTTTTATAATTTCATCACCTGCTTTTAACCCGGCTTTATCTGCCGGGCCGTCTTTCCATGGCTCTACAATGGTTAGTTTGTTGCTTTGTGTTCTTACTGCAGCACCTATTCCGGTGAACGAACCTGTTTGGTTAATTTTTGCCTGTTCTACATCCTGTTCGTTATAATATACGGTGTACGGGTCTAATCCTACCAACATGCCTTTTATGGCTCTGTCCATCAATTCTGCCGGAACAGTTTCATCTACATAATTCATGTTTAGTTCTTTGAAAAGCGTGGTGAAGATTTCAATTTGTTTGGCGATTTCAAAGAAATCAGATTTAAAACTCCACGTTCCTATGGCTATTAAAACAGCAATAATTGGGATGATAATTTTCTTTTTCATGGGTACGGCTTAATTTAAAGTTTTTGTTTTTTTCTTCTCAAATAGCGTCTTAACACATATAGAAGTACAAGAAGTAAGAGGAGAAAAGGCCAAATGTAAATAATTCCTAAAAAGAACAAGGAAATACCATTCCAGCCGGATTTTACAGCGTTCCACATTTTACCTCCATAGGAAGTAGTGATTCCGGTATCGGTGGTTATTTTATAGAAATATATGGAAATGGTGCTTACCGAAACCCGGTTTTCCAGATAATTTAATCTGCCTTGGCGCGCTTCTATTTCTTCTCTTATTTTGGATAGCTCGCGTTCAATTTCGAGCATTTCGGTAACGTTTTTAGCTTGTTTCAATAATTCTAAATAGCGATTTTCTAATTCTCTTTTTGCTTTTAAACGCGCTTCCAGATCGATAAATTCTTCGGTAACATCCTGGCGAGAAATGTCTTTTTGATCAAAAAAGGACACCCCTTTTGATATTGAATCGACGGTACTTTGAAAATTTGCAGTAGGGATTCGTATAGTGAGGCTTCTATATTTCTCGTTGTAATTCTTGCCGGAATTATCATCTTGGATAAATCCTTGGTTCTGCGCCACTACTTTTTGAATGTGTTGTTGTGTTTTTTCTAGGTCCTTAGTTTCAAAACGCAGGTTTCCGGTTTGTATAATTTTTTGCTCTTGGGGTACACTGGCATCTGTAGCAATGCTGTTTTTAGAAATCATAGTAGCTTCTTCCATTCCCACAGAATAGGAAGTGTCGCTATTGGAAGAAGATTCGCCTCCGCAAGCTAAAATCATACTAAATATAAAATAGCTAATTATTTTCATCGGGCTTTTGTGTATGGGTTTGTTTTACAAATTCATTTAAAAGGTGTTGCATTTTATTTTCTAACAAATGAAATTCCGGTTTGTCTTTACTAAGATACAAAAAGAGAAACGCAAATTGGGAGTTAATATTTTCTGCAACAAGATGCTTGTTCAGCCTATAAGCCTCTCTAAGCAGGCGCTTTACTTGATTTCTTTTAGGAGAGGTTTTAAAATTGCGCTTAGAAACAGAAACCCCGGCTTTTATTTTTATGTCTTCTTCTGTACTAATGGGAAGGTAAAAAAGTTTAATAGGGTATTTAGAAATAGATTTCCCCTCCACGAACAGTTTTTCGATGAGTTTTTTACTTTTAAGCTTTTCTTTTTTAGGATACTTAAAATTCATAAGGGTAAAAGTAATAAATCCTGCCCCAACCTTTTTAAAAGAGGAGGTAAAATAAAACCCTAGTTATGTTTTCCCTAATTAATTACTATTTTCAGAGCTGTTCGTGGAGGATTCATATACGTTGTCTTCCAAATGAATATCTGCCATTAATTGGGAAGCATCAATCATCATTACTACAATGTTTGCTTTTGTCGTATTAATTTCGAAAGTATAGGTTGGATATGCCCACGCCCAATTGGATAGGACGGTTCGCTTTAATTGTGGGTATGGATTTTCTTTCACACCGCGCATCATTTGCAATGGAAGGTAGAAAGACTCGCTAGTATTGTCTTTATAAACCACATAAAAATCAATAGGCATTGGCATAAGCCCTTTTCGCTCTAGGGTAATTAGTGTTTTGTTGCCTTTTTCTTCGATGTTTTTTATGGCATAATCGATGGTATTTGTAGTTTGTGTCCAGTCGAGTAGATACCATCCTAATTGAAATCCAGATACTTTTTCGGCGGTACGAATAAAGTCGTTTGGCGTAGGGTGAGTAAATTTAAATTCACGGTAAAAACGCTTTATGGTTTTAGCCACATTCTCTTTTCCGATGACATATTCAAGTTGGGCAAGAAACACGGCTCCTTTGGAATAGGAAGAGGAAGAATACACTGCGTTTTTTTCAAATCTATCGGCATGAGTGGATTGTGGTTGTTCCAAGCCACTAGTTGCCATATTAATATACCCGGAATAGGATCTTTCATGGGGTAATTCCTTGTTTTGCTGCATGATTTCGTTCATCGCAAGGGTACTAATGTAGGTGGTAAATCCTTCATCCATCCATTCGTGTTTGGACTCGTTAAAAGCCAGAACAAATTGAAACCAGCTATGTGCAACTTCGTGAGCGGTTGTTCCCATAAGGCTATTAAAATTGCGGTCACCGGTGATTAATGTTGCCATGCCATATTCCATACCTCCATCGCCGCCTTGTATCACGGAATATTGTTTGTAGGGATAGTTGCCAATGTTTTTGTTGAAAAAGTCAAAAAGGGCAACTGTTTTGGGTTGCAGTTTTTTCCAGTTTTCTATAATTTCGGGTTTGTTTTTATAGAGGAAATGTATGGTCATTCCATTAGGACCTTCTATTTTGTCGTGCAGGTAATTAGGGTCAGCCGCCCACATAAAGTCGTGCACATCAGGTGCTATAAAATGCCAAGTGAGTTTGTTGCCTTTTTTGTGATTAATTTCATTGGAAACATCATCTTGATAGCCGTGACCTATTTGGTTTGGGTTTTGTAAGTAGCCGGTTCCGCCGAGGGTGTAGGTGTTGTCAATGGTTATTTTCACATCAAAATTTCCCCAAACGCCATGAAATTCTCTAGCGATATATGGGTCGGCGTGCCAGCCCTCAAAGTCATATTCGGCGATTTTAGGATACCATTGCGCCATAGATAGGGCGACACCATCCTCACTGTTTCTGCCACTACGGCGAATTTGCACGGGGATTTGTGCGTCAAAGGTCATAGAGAAAGTTGTTTTTTCACCGGGCAGGATAAATGTATCCAGTTTTACCTCCAATATAGTTCCTACAGTATTGTGAGCTATGCGTTTTCCGTTCTGTAACAAGCTTGTTACTTTAATATAGCCTATTTCGTCGGGTTTTAATTTTGAAATTCTATCGCCTACCCTTCTGTCAGGATCTGCGATAGTTCTTGAGCGCACATCCATTTCGCTACCGGGTTGAAAGGCATTGAAGTACAGGTGGTAAAAGACTTGGCGTAGGGTATCCGGCGAGTTGTTTGTATAAACCAGTTCTTGTTTGCCTTTGTATTGGTAGTTTTCAACATCTACATCTACTTCCATTTTGTAATTGACGTGTTGTTGCCAGTAATTGGGTCTGTCCACTTGTTCTAAGTAGTTGTGGTATTCCTGGGAGAAGATGGAAAGGCTAATCAGGTAAAAAGCAAAAAGTAAGAAGATTAATTTGTTCATTATATTTAATTTTTTGTGATTCTCTCAGCCAATAAAAACGCATTATACATATTCACCATTTTCCCGGATTTAGAAATTTCTGAGAATTTACGAGTATTATCCTGTTCGCCACCCAAAATAACGGTTGCGCTGCTGCTTAGACCACTATCCATAATAATTTGTTTTACTTGTGCTGCACTTAATTGCGGGTAATAGGAACGCAACATTGCAGCTATTCCTGTAACATTTGGGGCTGCCATAGAGGTTCCTTGTAAAAATTCATACTCGTTATTTGGCGTTGTTGCCCAAATTTTATCGCCGGGAGCGAAAACGTCCACATTGGATTTACCGTAGTTTGAAAAATCGGTTACCATGCCGCTACCATAGGTATAGGTTAATGCGCCAACACTTAAAAAAGTATCGGATATTTCGGTTATATTATTGGTTTGGTCATTGGGATATACATTTACACCGTCATCGTCTAGATCTATGCCATCATTTCCAGCTGCGTTAACGATAAGAACATCTTTTTCTGCAGCATATTTAATGGCATCAAATACCCACTCGGCATTAGGAGAGTAGAATTTTCCAAAGCTGGTGTTGAGTACTTTTGCGCCATTATCTACTGCATATCGTATGGCAAGTGCCACATCTTTGTCGTACTCATCGCCATCAGGAACGGCTCTTACCACCATTATTTGCACATTTTGAGCAACACCGTTCATTCCAATACCATTGTTGCGTTGTGCTGCAATGATTCCGGAAACGTGTGTGCCGTGTTTCACATCTTCCATTTTGGGGTCTGGACCGGAAACTTGATTATTACCATATTTTGTATCTGTAATATCATAAGGATTATCACCCAAAACTGCTCTAAAATTGGCGTCTGTATTGAAATTGTTGTTTAACCTGCCTGAAAAATAGGTAATACCTTCGCCTAACTCTTTGATGATTTTAGGTATGTTGTCAGCAAATGAAAACATTTGGTTTAACATTAAAACTTCTTGTTGCAGGGAGCTATCGTCTTTAAGGGTTTTTAGCTCTTCTTTGGTATAGTTTTCCTTGCCTAACTTTTTAGAAACCGCAGCATGAGCAGGGGTAATTTGAGATAGAATACTTTCATATTGGGTTTTATTGGCAAGGGTTTCTTGTTTTTCTTTTAAAAATTCAGCGCGTACTTTTTTATAGAGGGCATAGTCTTGTCTGTCTGCTGTGCTTATGGCACTCTCTTCTTTGTTTTCAAATTTAGGCGCAAGACGTCGCATAATGCGCACATATTCCATATTTTCTCCAACAATATCTCCTAAAAAGTTCCATCCGTGTATATCGTCAATAAAACCATTGTTATCATCATCTTTACCATTGTTAGCAATTTCGTTTGGGTTTGTCCACAGCACATTTTTTAGGTCTTCGTGTGTGATATCTACACCACTATCAATAACTCCTACAATAATCGTTTTTCCTTTTCGGTTTTTTATGATTTCGTCATAGGTTCTTATCACGCTCATTCCTGGAACGGTATCTTTTACTAGATCTAAATGTCCCCATACCTTGTATTGGTCTTCGGTTAAGGGGGTTGCTTTTAAAGGCATCGAGTCGATATTCTCGATTGGGGTTGATACGAGCTGTCCTACGCTTCCACAAGCCATAAAAATAGAAGAAGCAGCAATAAAAAGAAGAAATTTAAAAGGTGTTTTCATCAGTTGATATTTATTTGGTTTTTAAAGGTCAGACCTGCCTATTCCGGCAGGCAGGTGGAATGCCCTTTGAATATAACAGATGGTTTGACAAATCCGTTAATGGGCATTTCATATTGTTATTCATTAAAAAGTTGATTAAAAGTAAAGCAATCTTTTAGACGGACTCCTTTTTCGGTATGTTCTACGGTGATGATTTCGTTATGTGCGTCATGTTCTAAAAATAAATAGTAATTATTATCTGCCGCCGTGTTTAAAAATTTTTCCTTTTCGGTTAAGGTTAATAAGGGTCTTGTGTCATAACCCATTACAAAAGGCAATGGCACATGACCTGCGGTGGGCAATAAATCGGCTACAAAAACTAAGGTTTTTCCTTGGTATTGGATGTGTGGTAGCATTTGTTTATCGGTATGTCCATCGGCAAAAAACACGTCAAAACCAAGAGGTGTTTTTTTTACAAAATCGGAAACAGGATCTGCAATAAACTGAAGTTGCCCGCTTTCTTGTAGGGGCATAATATTTTCTTTAAGGAAAGAGGCTTTTTCCCTTGCATTTGGTTTTGTTGCCCACTCCCAATGTTTTTCGTTACTCCAATAGTGTGCCTTTTTAAATGCCGGTTCGTAGCCTGTTTTGTCTTTATTCCATTGTACACTGCCTCCACAATGGTCAAAATGCAAATGGCTTAAAAATACGTCGGTAATATCATCGGGATGAAAGCCTGCTTTTTTAAGGGAATCGTTTAAGTTGTGATTTCCCCAACGGAAATAATAATTAAAAAATTTTTCGCTTTGTTTTTCGCCCATACCGTTGTCAATCAAAATAAGTTTATTGCCATCTTCCACAAGCAAGCAGCGTGCGGCAATGTCAATCATATTATTTTCATCCGCAGGATTGGTTCTGTTCCATAGGGATTTTGGCACGACTCCAAACATAGCACCTCCGTCTAGTTTAAAATTTCCGGCCTCGATGGGATATAATTTCATCTTTTTTATTTATTTGATTGTCATTTCTTAAATAGGATTTTCTAAAAACAGGAGAGTTAGTTTACCAAAGCTATTAATAGATATTACACCGAAAAATTTAAAGAAACCGCAAATTAAGAAAAGCTTTGTATTTTTATGGGTTCAAAGAAATAATTTGTGCGATTTTTAACAAATTAGCAGTTATACGAAAGGGCATTCAAAAACCGTTAGGTATCTTTGTATTACAATCAATTTAAGTTTATGAAAAACCAAATCCTATCTATTTTAGTTTGGAGCCTAATTTTTTCTTCCTGTAAAGGCGATGGGAATCCTTCATGCATTACCTGTGATGCCGAGTTAACCAATTCTTTTGAGCTTTGCAAAGAAAGTGATGGCACAGCATCGGTTAATGGAGAAAACACGGGGGTATCTTATTCTATTTATTTAGACGGCCTTTTGAATGAAGGAGTAACGTGTAATTAATCATTCAATTTCAACACGGCCATAAAGGCTTGTTGCGGAATTTCTACATTACCCACTTGACGCATTCGTTTTTTCCCTTTTTTCTGTTTTTCAAGCAGTTTCCGTTTCCGCGAAATATCACCACCGTAACATTTTGCGGTAACATCTTTTCGGAGGGCTTTTATGGTTTCTCTAGAAATTATTTTAGCACCAATAGCTGCTTGAATAGGAATATCAAATTGTTGTCTTGGAATAAGTTCCTTCAGTTTTTCGCACATTTTTTTCCCGATATTATGTGCGTTATCTGCATGAATAAGAGAGGAAAGCGCGTCAACGGGTTGTGCATTCAAAAGAATATCTACACGCACTAATTTTGAAGCTCGCATTCCAATTGGTGAATAATCAAAAGAAGCATAGCCTTTAGAAACGGTTTTTAAACGATCGTAAAAATCAAAAACAATTTCTGCTAGGGGCATATCAAAACTTAATTCTACACGTTCGGGAGTTAAATAGGATTGATTGGTAATAACGCCTCTTTTTTCGATACAAAGCGACATAATATTACCTACATAATCAGACTTGGTGATAATGGTAGCTTTAATATAGGGTTCTTCCACACGGTCTAAGCTAGAAGGGTCTGGCAGGTCTGTGGGGTTATTGACAATAATTACTTGGTCTTTGTTTTTTGTTTTAAAGGCGTGGTAAGAAACGTTAGGCACCGTGGTTATAACTGGCATATCAAATTCTCGTTCCAACCTTTCTTGTATAATTTCTAAATGCAACATACCCAAAAAACCACAACGAAAGCCAAAACCAAGTGCGGCAGAACTTTCCGGCACAAAAACTAAGGAAGCATCGTTTAGTTGAAGTTTTTCCATGGAGGTTCTTAAATCTTCATAATCTTCGGTGTCCACAGGATAAATTCCGGCAAAAACCATGGGTTTTACATCTTCAAAACCTGCAACTGCGTTAGTAGTGGGATTTGCCGCATCAGTAATGGTATCGCCTACTTTTACTTCTTTAGCTTCTTTAATTCCGGTGATTAAATAGCCCACATCCCCGGCTTTTATTTCTTTTTTAGGCACTTGAGTAAGTTTTAGTGTGCCCACTTCATCTACAAAATAATCTTTTCCTGTGGCAAGAAATTTAATTTTTTGTCCTTTTTTTATGGTGCCATTTACTACCCTAAAAATGGTTTCTACACCCCGAAAAGGATTGTAAACCGAGTCAAACACAAGTGCTTGTAGTGGGGCGTCTTCACTGCCTTTTGGCGCAGGAATACGCTCAATAATTGCGGCCAAAATTTCGTCTATTCCTTGACCTGTTTTTGCACTTGCGGGAATAACATCTTCATAATTGCAGCCTAAAAGTTCTACGATATCATCGGTTACTTCTTCCGGATTGGCGCTTGGTAAATCTACTTTATTAAGTACAGGAATAATTTCTAAATCATTTTCTAATGCCAAATACAGGTTAGAAATGGTTTGTGCTTGAATGCTTTGGGCAGCATCTACAATAAGCAAAGCTCCTTCGCAAGCAGCGATAGACCGAGATACTTCATAGGAAAAATCGACGTGACCGGGGGTGTCAATTAAATTTAATATATAATTTTCGCCTTTATAAATATATTCCATTTGAATGGCATGACTTTTAATGGTAATGCCACGCTCTCGCTCCAAATCCATATTGTCTAGCAACTGTTCTTGCTTTTCACGAGAAGTTACAGAACCTGTTGCGTCTAATAATCTATCTGCAAGGGTGCTTTTACCGTGATCAATATGCGCGATAATGCAAAAATTCCGTATGTTTTTCATAAATATATACCTCTCATTTCCTGAATTTGCAAATATAATTTATTTAAATTCAATACGTATAACAATTCTGTTTATAAGTTTTTTTGCAGTTTAACAAAAAAAAACGCATCTTGTCGTTGTTTTTTAAGTTTTTATTAACATATTTGTAGGGTATTTTAGCCGCCGCTCCAGTTTCCCCGAACAAAAGCAACTAGTAATTAAAGCGCGTCCATAGCGTATTTTAATTGGCAACTTATGAGGATATCTATTTTTTTCTTATTTACCCTGTCTCTTGTTCAGGCGCAAAATTTTCAAATTGAGGGTCAGATAGCTGATGTGGAAAACGTGCCATTGTCTTTTGTTACAGTGGTATTATTAAAAGCTAGCGACTCTACGTTTGTGTCCGGAACTGCAACCAGAGCAGACGGTCATTTTGTATTCAATGACATTCCTCAAGGGGCTTTTGTGTTGAAGGGCAGCATCATTGGGTTTGAGGATTTATTTAAACCCATAGAATTAACTAGAGATATAGATTTAGGAGATCTTATACTTCGGGAAAATCCTGAGGAGCTAGAAGATGTTAACTTATACTATCAAAGACCCACAATTCAACGGGAGATTGACCGTCTAATTTTTAATGTAGAAAACACTTCTCTTTCAAACGGAAGTTCTATGGATATTTTAAAGAGAACTCCTGGTGTAATTGTGCAACAAAACAGCATTACTGTTCAAAACCAACAAGCAACTATTTATATTAATGACCGTAAAGTCAACATTTCTCCTTCTGACATTCAAAGTTTACTTGAAGGGTTTGCAGGATCAAACGTCAAGAGCATTGAAGTGATTACTAACCCATCAGCTAAGTATGATGCAGAAAGCGGTATGATTATCAATATAGTTACAAGCAAAGCATTAACGCCCGGTTATAAAGGAAGTGTGTCAGGAGGTTTTGAACAATCCATTTTTCCAAAATACAGTGCAGGAACGAGTCATTATTTTAAAAACGAAAAGCTCAACATATTTGTAAATTACAATTTCAGAAAGCGTAAAGAACACAAAAACGACTTGAGTGAAATAACTTTTTTTGAGCCAGATAACTCCATTAATTCTTTTTGGGAAACAGATTTTCAAAGAATAACTCGATCAGAAACACACACTGTAAATTCTTTTATTGATTATTCACTTAGTGATAATACCACTTTAAATTTTTCTTCGCTTGTATCATTAAATCCAAAAACTACTTTTTCAAACAGTGAAATAGCTGAAATATTTAGTGCCCAAAGGCAGCTGGATTCATTGTTTACCACAAAAAGCAGTCTTGACTCAGAAAAATACAATATAGCTTTTGATTTTAGCATGAATCACAACTTTAATAAAAAAGGAACTTCGCTAAAATTTAATGCACATTATACAAATTTTGAACATACCCGATTTCAGGACGTCAACACCAATTATTTTTTACCAGATCAAACTTTTTTAAGAAACAACACTTTTTTTACAGACGCTAATCAAGATATAAATATTTATGTGGGACAGCTTGATTTTACAACAAAGCTCCTCAAAATTCCCTTTGAGATGGGAGTCAAAGCATCGTCTATCAACACAGAAAGCGGCATAGACTTTTTTGACTATATCAATGGAGAACAACAATTCAACCCCATACTATCAGACAATTTTAAATATGAAGAAAATGTTTATGCAGGTTATTTCAGTTACTCAAAAAACTGGGAAAAATGGAAATTTAGAGCCGGATTGAGAGGAGAATATACGGAAACAACAGGGATTTCAGTCACCTTAGCTCAAAAATCTAAAAACAATTATATGGATTGGTTTCCAAATTTGATTTTAAATTTTATCCCCAATCAAGATCACAGTATAAAAGTGGCATACAAGAGAAGTATCCAACGACCAAATTACAGTCAATTAAATCCTTTTAGTTATTTTATCAATGAAAATAATTTTAACACAGGCGACCCAGATTTGCAATCGGCTATCACAGACAAATATAGTTTGGAATATGTTGCAGAAAACAAATACACCTTTGAATTTTATTACAGAACAACACAGGGGGCGGTTGATGTGCTTAGCTTTCAAAATAATGAAAATCGCTTTTTAAGAAATGTTTCTACAAACATTGAGAACAATCAAGGCGTGGGCTTTGACTTTAAATATTTCAAATTTATTAAAGATTGGTGGTCTTTCTTTCATTACAATTCACTTTTTTATGAAGAAAATTCTTTTATCGCCATCGAAAGCAACAACGAGCTTGTGACTGTAAGTTCTAGCGGCTTGCTTTTTCAATTTATTAACTCTTTTACAATATCCAAAGACAAAACTTTTACTGGAGATTTAACTGTATTACATTTAACGGGGTTAGCAACTGGCAACTACTTAATGGACGACTTTACGCTCGTATCAGCGGGATTAAGAAAAACAATTTGGGACAATAGAGCTTCAATTTCGCTAACTGTAAATGATATTTTTGACACCTTTAATAGAAAATTACAGTCAGATTTTCTTAACCAGCGCAACAGTTTTTTTGCAAATACAGAATCGAGGTATTTACTTGTAGGCTTTATTTACAATTTTGGCAATTTCAGATTGAAAGACAATGCTAAACAAATTATAAATGAGGAACGAGAAAGAATTTAATTTATATGATTTATTTCAATTAGGCATTAATTTTAAAATTGTTAATAAAAAATGAAAAAGTAAAACGGGTCATTTTTTATATTTATTTGTTGAAATAAATATTAACTAAAACTTTTAATCATGAAAAGTTTATCAATTTTATTTTTATTCATTTTTGCCATTAATGCGAATACTGATTTATCAAAAGCAGATTCAACAACAATAGCCTCTTTTATTCCACCTGTTGGAGAGGAAAGGTGTTTTACATACCCTGACGGGCATACAATTTTTGTCTTAATTGAGGTTCCGCCACAAGGATAAAAGTAAATTAAGCGGCTTTTTTCTAATTAGATAAAGAAAAGGTATATATAAAAACTACAATTTTTTGGTGTTTTTAAATATGTATATTTGCACCAAAAATTATAGTTAATGGCTAAAATTGGTGGCATAGATGTTGGCGATTTCCCATTGTTACTTGCTCCTATGGAGGACGTGAGTGATCCGCCTTTTCGCGCATTGTGTAAAGAGCAAGGAGCAGATGTCGTTTTTACCGAGTTTATTTCCAGTGAAGGTCTGATTCGAGATGCCGTAAAAAGTAGAATGAAGCTGGATATTTATGAAAAAGAACGACCTGTAGGCATTCAAATTTTTGGAGCTGATTTAGATGCTATGCTTCAGTCTGTTGCCATTGTTGAAGCATCAAATCCAGATATTATTGATATTAACTTTGGTTGTCCGGTAAAAAAAGTAGTTTGTAAAGGTGCAGGTGCGGGCATTTTGAAAGACATTGATAAAATGGTAATGCTTACCGAGGCTATGGTAAAGCACACCAATCTTCCTATTACCGTTAAAACCAGGCTAGGTTGGGATGAAAACTCCATTAAAATCAAGGAAGTTGCAGAACGCTTGCAAGATGTGGGATGCAAAGCCATTTCCATTCATGGCAGAACACGGGTACAAATGTATAAAGGCGATGCCAATTGGGCACCAATAGCCGAAGTTAAAAATAATCCAAGAATGCATATTCCTATTTTTGGAAATGGCGATGTGGATACACCGGAAAAAGCCTTGGAAATGCGCGATAGATATGGTCTTGACGGCGCAATGATAGGCAGGGCAAGTATTGGATATCCTTGGTTTTTTAAAGAAGTGAAGCACTACTTTGCTACCGGTGAACATTTGCCTCCACCCACGATGCAAGAACGAGTGGAAGCAGCAAGGCGGCATTTACAAATGGCTATAGGCTGGAAAGGAGAAGCTCTTGGAGTTTTTGAAACCAGAAGACATTATACCAACTACTTTAAAGGCATTCCTCATTTTAAAGAATACCGTATGAAAATGGTAACTAGCGATGATGCAGCTTCTGTATTTGCAGCTTTTGATGAGGTTTTAGAAAACTTTGAAGATTTTGTATTTGTTTAATTAACCACCATGTTTTCATTTACTCTTCCCGAAGCAATTTTAGATGCCAGAATACCTAATATGGTAATTGTAATAAAAACGACAAGGACATTCACAACATCTAATTTTACGGGATAAGGAAGGGAATTAGTTATCATTACTAAATTAAATTGCATTTGAAGCATAACGATGATGACGCCAAGCAATATGCCTAAAATTCCACCCAAAAGAGTCATTAAAACCCCTTGCATAAAAAATATTTTCCGGATTTCAGAAATTGTTGCGCCAAGGTTAAATAAGGTTTTAAGATTTTGTTTTTTGTCAAGAATCATCATAATGATACTACCCACCACATTAAATAATGCAATGATTAAAACTAATGTAAAAATCAAATAAACGGCTAGATTTTCGGTATTCAGCATTTTATACAATGCATCGTTTTGTTGTATTCTATTTTTAAAGACCAATTCTTGGTTTAAGATGTTTTGGATGGAAGAAGTTACAACTCTTTCATCAGCAAGAGGGGTTAGTTTTATTTCAATTGCACTAACCTCATCTTCTGAAAGCGACAGTAATTTTTTAGCTAAATTAAAGGGGGTAAAAACATATTTAGAGTTTAGCTCTTCATTTACGTGGTAAATGCCGGAAGCCATCACTCTTTCCTTTTGAAATGCTTTTGTGGCATCTGTAATTTGACCCGTACCTGGAGTTGGCACAAAAACCTCTAATAGGTCAGAATAATCATAAACTCCCAGGCTTAAAGTAGATGAAATGCCAACGCCTATTACCACTATTCTATCTTCTTGTTCTAACCACGTTCCAACAATTATTGTGCTATCTATAGCATTTACTTTTTGGTAATTTTCATCCACACCTTTTATGAAAGCAATAGCATTTTTGCCCTTAAAATTTAAAAAAACTCGCTCTTCAATAATTTTAGAGAAAGAGGCAATACCCTCCACTTCTTGCAGTTTTAATGCATTTTCTTTAGAAACTAGAAATGTTTTTCCTTTTTTTGGAAACACTTTAAGATCAGAATCGAAAATAGAACTAAACTCCAAGCTAAATTCTTTAAGTCCGGAAAAACCGGAAAGAACAATAAACAATGACATAGCGCCAACAACAACACCTACAGCCGCAATTCCGGTAATAATATTAATAGCATTATTACTGCTTTTTGTAAACAAGTATCGCTTAGCGATGTAGAGCGAAAAGCGCAAGAGTTAGGATTTTTTTCGTTTACTCAGCAATTCAGGATTGGCTATTGGGTCTTCTTCACCTTTAACCGCTTTATCAATTTTTTCAATATATTCTAAAGAGTCATCGTTAAAAAAAGATAATTCCGGCATTCTTCGGAGTTGGTGTTTGGTAAGTTGTGCGGTTTGGTGTTTAATTTTAGATTTCACCTCATTAATTTCTGAAACCACTTTTATAGCGTGCTCAGCGGGAAAAACACTAACATATACTTTTGCAATAGATAAATCAACCGTAACCTGTACTTTGGAAACCGAAATAAGAATACCGGTATGGCCTGCATCTCTGATGGCGCTTTGTAGAATATTTGCTAAATCACTCTGTAAAACACCTGCTATTTTTTTTTGTCTGTTACTTTCCATTTTACAAAAGTAATATAATTAAAGATTATGTTACTTTTACAAAGCAAAAAGATGTAAAATGAAAAAAATAGAACACGTTGGCATCGCCGTAAAAAACTTGGATAGTGCAAATGCCCTGTATGCAGCATTATTAGGCAAAAAGCATTATAAATCAGAAACGGTAGAAAGTGAGGGAGTTATCACCTCTTTTTTTCAGGTAGGAGAAAGTAAAATCGAGTTATTAGAAGCCACAAATCCGGAAAGCCCAATAGCCACCTTTATTGAAAAACGGGGAGAAGGCATTCATCACATTGCTTTTCAAGTTGAGGACATTCAAAAAGAGATTGCCCGATTAAAAAAAGAAGGCGTTATAATTTTAAATGAAACACCCAAAATAGGTGCAGATAATAAGCTTGTCACCTTTTTACATCCTAAGTCAACACACGGGGTTTTGATTGAGCTATGTCAAGAAATTATTATTTAATAGGCAAAAAGTTTGTCGGTAAAAAAAACTAGTGATAAATTTGCGTTCTCAATTAGGTCCCATAGCTCAGCTGTTTAGAGCATCCCGACTAAAGGGCGTGTGGGAGCATTTTAAAGTTCTATTGACATATTAAAGATTTTTAGGTCCCATAGCTCAGCTGGTTAGAGCACCT
>MNYN01000051.1:17089-96156 GCA_001873105.1 Flavobacteriaceae bacterium CG2_30_34_30
TATTGACATATTAAAGATTTTTAGGTCCCATAGCTCAGCTGGTTAGAGCACCTGACTCATAATCAGGGGGTCCATGGTTCGAGCCCATGTGGGACCACATTTTATGAAAGATTTTGTTTAACGAGGAACTGCCAGTCGGCTAGCAAGGCTTGTACCGATTATTGCAATTCTTAGTAGATAAATGAAACGGTTTTATTATTAAAAGATTTAACCCCTCAGGCAAACTCTTTTAATAATAGGATTAAGTTGATTTAGGGGAGTCAATAATTTGTAGTTCTTTTAATTGGCATAAAGCAATTAACCTCACAGTTAATCGTTTAATAATACAGAATTTAAAAAAAAATTATATATTAGCCAAACCCTATATAATGTATGCGACCCCAAATCGTTAAAATATTAGTATCATTTGTGGTTTTTTTTGTTTGTACCGTTACTTGGGGCAAACAAGTACCACCGCCACCGCAGAGAACTCCTCTACCAGGACTCCCTATTGATGGCGGATTAATCTATTTGGTATTATTAGGTATTGTATTGGGACTGTATTTTTTACTGCGTAAAAAAAGAGTTTAAATTACTTCATTAAAAAACGTTTCAAGTATTTTCCTACAACATCAAACTCTACATTTACACTATCTCCTACTTTTAATTTGTAAAAATTTGTATGTTTATAGGTAAATGGTATTATTGCAACGGAAAAACGGTCTTGTTTTGAATCAACAACCGTTAAGCTAACCCCATTTACAGTAATGGAACCTTTTTCAATAGTAACATTGCCTTTTTTGGCATCATAAGAAAAGGTATAATACCAACTTCCGGCTTCTTCTTTTATAGAAGTACAAGTGGCAGTTTGATCTACATGCCCCTGCACCAAATGACCATCTAATCTATCACCAAGTTTCATTGCGCGTTCTAAATTAATAGCAGAACCAACGTGTACGTTTCCTAAATTTGATTTTTCCAGCGTCTCCTTAATAGCCGTAACGGTGTAAATATTTTCTTGAATAGCAACAACAGTAAGGCATACACCATTGTGAGAAACGCTTTGGTCGATTTTTAGCTCTTGTGTAAGGTTACTTTTAATAGAAATATTGAGATTTGTTCCGTTTGTGGAAAGAGAAGCAACTTCACCAATATCTTCAATAATACCTGTAAACATATTCGGCAAAAAGGATTAAATTTGTATTTTTTATAAGCGTTTGTAAATTTAATACAATTTAAAAAGTTTACCTAAAGAAAAAGAAAACTTAAAGTAATTATAAAGCACAATGAATAAACATGAAAATATATTTGTAGGAATTTCAATAGGAGATTTAAATGGCATAGGTAGTGAAGTTGTTTTAAAAACCTTTGAGGACTCCAGAATGCTGGAGTTTTGCACGCCGGTTATTTTTGCTTCGGTAAAGGCGCTTTCTTTTGTTAAAAAAGCTTTGGAAATGGAAATAAGTTTTCAAGGTATCGACCATATCAATCAAATTATCCCCGGAAAAATAAACGTTTTGAATGTTTGGAAAGAATCTGTAGATATAAAATTTGGAGAGGAAGACCCTGTCATAGGAGCTTTTGCAATTAAATCTTTAGAAGCTGCTGTAAAGGCATTAAAAGAAAAAAAAATAGATGTTTTAGTAACAGCACCTATTAATAAGCATAACATCCAATCAGAAACTTTTAAATTTCCCGGACATACCGATTATTTAGCCCAAGAACTAGAAGGTGAAAGCCTAATGTTTATGGTTGCCGAAACACTTAAAGTGGGTTTGCTTACAGACCATGTTGCCATAAAAGACATTGCAAAACACATCACTAAGCAACGTATAGAAAAAAAAATTGACATTATTTATAACGCTTTAAAACAAGATTTTGGCATTACAGTGCCCAAAATAGCGGTGTTAGGCATCAACCCGCACTCCGGAGACAATGGCGTAATTGGAGATGAAGATGATAAAGTACTTCGACCCACTTTAGAAAAAATATATAAAGCAGGAAAAATGGTGTACGGACCTTATGCAGCAGATAGTTTTTTTGGTTCGGGCAATTATAAAAATTTTGATGCCATTGTTGCCGCCTATCACGACCAAGGGTTAATACCCTTTAAAACCCTGTCTTTTGGTACAGGAGTTAATTACACAGCCGGATTAAATCGAGTACGAACATCGCCAGATCACGGAACCGCGTATGACATTGCCGGAAAAAATTGCGCAGATTTTACTTCTTTTAAAGAAGCCGTTTTTACCGCCATTTCTATTTTTAAAAAGCGAAAAGAATATGAACAAATCACGGCAAACGTACTACACGTAACGGTAAAAAAGTTATCCACAAAAAAGAGTTGATAAATTAGTAATCCATTAAAATAATTTTTTATCTTTGCACCCGCCTTTGCCGTAAGGTATGGACGAAAAATTCGATTGATAATGAAGCAAATGAGAGAGTTTACAATCCCTTTTGCAGGATTGAAACAAGGAGAGCATCATTTTGAGTTCAAAATTGATACTAAGTTCTTTACGCATTTTGAATATGAAGAGTTTCACAATGTAGAGGTTCTAGCTAAAGTGCTTCTTCTAAAAAAATCTAATTCTTTAGAGTTTTATTTTGAAATAGATGGAATAGTAAATGTAAATTGTGACGTAACAAATGAGCCCTATGATCAAGAACTTCAAGGAATGCATCATTTAGTGGTAAATTTTGGACAGGAATTTAATGAGGACGACGATGCTTTAATTATAATTCCTCACAATAGTCACGAAATAAACATTGCACAGTACATTTATGAACTAATTGTTTTATCCTTACCGGCAAAATTAGTACATCCCGGAATTGAAGATGGTACGTTAGATTCAGATATATTAAAAAAATTAGAAGAATTGACACCAAAATATTTTGAAGATAAAACTTCAGATGCGAATACAGATTCCCGATGGGAAGAATTAAAAAAACTATTAACGGATAAATAAAAGACAACAATGGCACATCCTAAGAGAAAAACCTCAAAGACCAGAAGAGACAAGAGAAGAACACATTATAAAGCAGTAGCACCTCAAATAGCAACTGACCCTACAACAGGCGAGGCGCATTTATACCACAGAGCACATTGGCATGAAGGCAAACTGTATTACAGAGGTCAAATAGTAATTGATGCTCCAGAAGAAGTACAAGCATAAGGATTTTCTTATTTGAACCACAAACTCTCACATATTTGCGAGAGTTTTTTTATTTTTAACTTTTCTATAGTTTAAAAACACCTTATTTTGCATCAGTTTTCGGTTATTTATTCGTATTTTCATCAAATTATACGCGTTTTTAACCAATTTTAGAGAATTTAATTTTTTATTTATGAGTAAAATCTCAGCAGCAATTACCGCTGTAGGTGCTTATGTGCCAGATTATGTGTTGACCAATAAAATGCTGGAAAGCATGGTCGATACAAATGATGAATGGATAACCTCTAGAACAGGCATAAAAGAAAGACGTATATTAAAAGACCCTTCTAAAGGAACATCCTATCTCGCTATTCAAGCCGCAAAAGACCTTCTTCAAAAAACAAATTTAGACCCTAAAGAAATTGATTTGCTTATTATGGCAACGGCCACGCCCGACATGCCTGTTGCAATAACATCTGCGTATGTTGCTACTGAAATTGGTGCAGTAAATGCTTTTTCTTTTGATTTAGTGGCTGCCTGTTCCAGCTTTCTTTTCGGAATGTCCACTGCAGCACGTTATATAGAATCCGGAAAATATAAAAAAGTGCTCTTAATAGGCGCCGATAAAATGTCTTCTATTATTGATTATACTGACAGAACCACCTGTATTATCTTTGGCGATGGAGGAGGAGCTGTTCTTTTTGAACCCAACCAAGATGGATTTGGGCTACAAGATGAATATTTGCGAACAGACGGCATAGGAAGACAATCCTTGAAAATTGAAGCTGGAGGTTCAATACTCCCCGCATCAATTGAGACGGTTTCAAATAAGCAACATTTTGTATATCAGGATGGGCAAACCGTTTTTAAATTTGCCGTTTCCAATATGGCAGATGTAAGCGAAAAAATAATGCTAAAAAACAACTTAACCAATGACACTGTTCATTGGTTAGTGCCACATCAAGCCAATAAAAGAATTATAGACGCAACTGCTAAAAGAATGAACCTTTCTGATGCTAAGGTAATGACAAATATTCAGCGATATGGCAATACTACTTCAGCGACACTTCCTTTACTTTTAAATGATTATGAAAAACAATTAAAAAAGGGAGATAATCTTATCTTTGCATCTTTTGGGGGGGGATTTACTTGGGGAGCTATTTATTTAAAATGGGCATATAACATCTAATTAAAAATTCAACAACCAAATTTAAATTTGATATTATGGATATTAAAGAAATTCAAAACCTAATTAAGTTCGTTGCAAAATCGGGTGCAAGCGAAGTTAAACTAGAAATGGGGGATATTAAAATCACCATTAGAACAGGAGGAAGTGAAGAACATCGAGGAGAGATTACCTATATGCAGCAGCAACCGATGAATACTCCTCAACAAATGGCACCTCAGGCTTCACAAGTAACCCCACAACAAAGAACTGAGGTAAAGGTAGAAAGTGAAGATTCAAAATATGTCATTATTAAATCACCCATTATCGGAACTTTTTACAGAAAACCTTCTCCTGACAAACCTTCTTTCGTAGAAGTTGGAAGTATTATTAAACCAGGCGATCCACTTTGTGTAATTGAAGCAATGAAACTTTTCAATGAAATTGAAAGTGAAATATCCGGAAAAATTGTAAAAGTATTGGTGGACGATTCATCACCTGTTGAATTTGACCAACCTTTATTTTTAGTTAATCCATCTTAATTCAATTCTATTTATAATCTATTTTTAGCATCCACATTTAAGGTGTTGAAAAGCACCTCCAGTTTTTTTTGGAGACTAATCTTTAACTAACGAAACTATGTTTAAAAAGATTCTAATTGCAAATAGAGGGGAAATTGCTCTTCGAATTATAAGGACTTGCAAAGAAATGGGCATTAAAACCGTTGCAGTATATTCTACTGCAGATTCAGAAAGCCTTCACGTTAGGTTTGCCGATGAAGCCGTTTGTATTGGACCTCCCCCAAGTAATTTATCGTATTTAAAAATATCAAACATCATTGCCGCCGCTGAAATTACCAATGCTGATGCTATTCATCCCGGATATGGATTTTTAGCAGAAAACTCTAAATTTTCATCTATTTGCAAAGACCATGGGGTAAAATTTATTGGAGCCTCCCCAGAAATGATAGATAAAATGGGAGACAAAGCCTCTGCAAGAGCAACGATGATGGCAGCAGGAGTGCCTTGTATTCCCGGATCAGATGGGCTTTTAAAAGATTTTGCAGAAGCTGAAAAAGTGGCAAACGGCATGGGATATCCCGTAATGCTTAAAGCTACCGCCGGAGGAGGGGGAAAAGGAATGCGAGCGGTTCTCAAAAAAGAAAAATTAAAAGAAGCTTGGGATTCTGCCAGACAAGAAGCCGCTGCCGCATTTGGGAATGATGGCATGTATATGGAAAAACTTATTTTGGAACCAAGACACATTGAAATTCAAATTGTGGGAGATTCCACAGGAAGAGCCTGTCATTTATCAGAAAGAGATTGTTCTATTCAAAGAAGACATCAAAAACTTACCGAAGAAACCCCGTCCCCATTTATGACGGCAAAACTGAGAAAAGCAATGGGAGATGCTGCCGTAAAAGCGGCGGAATCTATCAAATATGAAGGCGCAGGAACCATTGAATTTTTAGTAGATAGTGAAAGAAATTTCTATTTTATGGAAATGAATACCCGAATACAAGTAGAGCACCCTATAACAGAACAAGTAATTGATTTTGATTTAATTAGAGAACAAATTCTCGTAGCTGCGGGAGTGCCAATTTCAGGAAAAAATTATTTGCCTAAATTACATTCCATTGAGTGCCGCATTAATGCAGAAGATCCATATAATGATTTTAGACCTTCACCGGGAAAAATCACCGTTTTACATGCTCCTGGAGGCCATGGCGTTCGCTTAGATACTCATGTATATGCCGGTTATAGTATTCCTCCTAACTATGACTCCATGATTGCGAAACTAATTACAACAGCACAAACTAGAGAGGAAGCCATTAATAAAATGAAAAGGGCATTAGATGAGTTTGTAATAGAAGGGGTAAAAACCACCATTCCTTTTCACCGACAATTAATGGATCATCCGGATTATTTAGCAGGAAACTATACCACTAAATTTATGGAAACTTTCAAAATGGAAAAACCTGAAGAAGAAGAATAAATCAAAAAAAACCCTAATTTTAAGGGTTTTTTTTGCAATAATAGGTAGCCTTTCCCCAGTAAAATTTGAATGAAAAGAATTAGGAATAGGCAACAATTTAAAAAAAAAGCCTGTATTTAATTAAATAGATAAAATGAAGCGTAAAACATTTTTTCTTGCCCAAAAAGATAATTTATTAAAAAAAATCCTATCTTGCTACACTAATTTGCTTAGTACCAATACTTATGAAAAAAACAGCCAGTCCCATACTTGTTTTCATAATCTTTCTTTTTTTCTCTTGTTCTTCCGACAATTATGTGGAGGATCCTATTGAAGAAATTCCTGAAGTATCCCCCGTAAATTTTGATATAACCGCGGTTCCTTATGCCACCCTTTCAGAATATAACTTTTATCAAGGAGCTATGTCTAATTTAAATCCTGTTTATGGTGTGGTGCCTTATGATTTAATAACACCTCTTTTTACAGATTATGCACATAAAAAAAGATTTATTTGGATGCCAAATAATGTAAAGGCAAATTATGTTTCTGATAGTGAAATTTTTAATTTCCCAATAGGAACTATGATAATTAAGAATTTTTATTATGACAATGTACAACCCAATAATGAAACAAAAATACTTGAAACAAGAGTTCTTATAAAAAAATCAGACGGATGGGTTTTTGCTGAATATATTTGGAATGAAGACCAAACAGAAGCTGTCCTTGACATGACTGGTAGAAACGTTCCAATTGCGTGGACACAAAATGGCGAAACAAAAAGCGTAAATTACAGAATTCCCTCACAGTTTGAATGTTTAACCTGCCACAAAAGTGCTGGATTAAAAATTCCTATTGGCCCTAAACCACAAAATATTAATACTAATTTCGACTATACAGAAGGACCTAAAAATCAGCTAACTAAATGGGAAGAAATGGGCTATTTAGACAGCAACTATCCTTCCTCCATAACCACCACTGTAAAATGGGATGACCCTTCTCAACCTCTCGATTTAAGAATGCGATCTTACTTTGACAGTAATTGCGCCCATTGCCATGTAACCAATGGTCATTGCGATTATAGACCTATACGATTGTCTTTTAATGAATCTTCAAACCCAATAAATTTAGGAATCTGCGTAGAACCTCAAGAGGATATTAGCCTATGGTTAGACGTAAATCCAACGCATATTATAGCACCGGGAGATATTGAAAATTCAGTAATATATCACCGAATGAATACCACCGAAGATGCTATAAAAATGCCATTGATGGGACGGTCATTAGTTCACGAAGAAGCTATTAATTTAGTAGTAGAGTGGATTAACTCTCTGCCAAATACCTGTCAATAAAACTTTAATTTAAAACCAAAATCAACCTATGAAAAAAATTACTTTTTGTTTGTTTGCTATACTAGGTATAACAAATTTTACCCTTGCTCAAGTTAGTTTTACTTCTCAAAGTATTGCCACTACAGGTCAATATAGCATTTGTGCTGTAGATATGAATGGCGATTATCTGGATGATATTGTTTCTGTATCCGCCACTAATATTCAAATATTCTATCAAAATTTAGATGGAACGTTCGCCGAAACAAATATCACAACAACCCCTGCTGATTATTTGCCTTCTTGGAGTATTGCCGCCGGCGATTTAACCGGGAACGGACATAATGATTTACTTTATGGCGGAGGTAGCGGTGTAACCTTTATGATAGCAAATGGAGATGGTACCGCCTATACCGAAGTATCCGGTCCTGAATTTGTTTTTTCGCAACGATCTAACTTTGTAGATATAAATAATGATGGTCATCTGGATGCTTTTGTTTGCCACGATGTTGCCCCTAATGTATATTATATCAATGATGGATTAGGTAATTTAACCTTCAACCAAGGTGGAATAGGCGATTATCCTTCAGGAGGACATTATGGGTCTCTTTGGGTAGATTATAATAATGATGGAGATATAGACATGTTTATGGCAAAATGTGGTGGTGAACCCGCAAGAAGAACCAACCAACTCTTTAAAAATAATGGCGATGGAACTTTTACTAATGTGGCAGTGGAAGCAGGACTAGATGATTTAATTCAAACTTGGTCTGCTGCAGTAGGGGACTTTGATAACGACGGGCATATGGACATGCTTGTAGGAGCAAGTTCTTTTGCCGATGGTGGTCACAAATTAATGCGTAATAATGGCGATGGTACTTTTTCTGACGTAACGGCAGGATCTGGATTTGATATTTTTAACGGCACAAGCGTTGAGCACGCTACCTATGATTTTAATAATGATGGATATCTTGACATTTTTGGAAATTCAAACTCTGTCTTTATTAACAATGGCGATTTCACCTTTACACTAGTTGCGGTTCCTTTTTCAGGTGCTGCTGTTGGCGATTTTAATAATGACGGCTCATTAGATACTTTTAGAAATGGAACTATTTTTTATAATACCGGGAATGCAAACAACTGGATTACAATAAATACACAAGGTGTTCAAAGTAATTTAAATGGTATTGGTGCACGCATAGAAGTGTATAGTGCATTAGGCACACAAATTAGAGACGTTAGAAGCGGTGAAGGATTCAAATATATGAGTTCCTTAAACACGCATTTTGGTATTGGTTTAGACACCCAAATAGATCAAATTATCATAAGATGGCCGTCTGGCATTGTTGATGTGATTGAAAATCCGCAAATAAACGCCTCTTTTTTAGCCATTGAAGGAGAACATATATTAGGAACAAATGACCAAACTATTTCTACTGTTTCTTTGTTTCCTAATCCAACTAATGACCAGCTTAATATAAACTATAAAGGAGCTTTAATAGGTTCTATAGCTACCATATATGATGTTTCCGGAAGAAGTATCCATTCAGAAATAATAGAGGATAATTCTATAAATGTGAAAAATTTAAGTGCAGGCACTTATTTTTTAAACTTAAATGTAGAAGGAAAATCAACTACGCTGCGTTTTATTAAAAAATAGAATCATTTTGAAAACCAAAAAACCCTTTGATGCAAATCAAAGGGTTTTTTTGTACATACAAATACATCTTATTTTAAAGGCAACTCTTTATAACCCATATTGTAAAAAATAAATCCAAAAACATCTGCATTAAAATCAATTGTTTTAGAAACAGGCGTACCAGCTCCGTGTCCCGCATCTACTTCAATGCGAATTAGTTTTGGAGAAATGCCATTATCCTTAGCTTGTAAAGCAGCAGCATATTTAAATGAATGTGCAGGCACTACACGATCATCATGGTCGCCTGTGGTTACCATTATGGCAGGGTATGCCACTCCTTCTTTAACATTGTGCACAGGCGAATATGCTTTTAAATATTGAAACATCTCTTTACTGTCTGCCGATGTGCCATAATCATAAGCCCATCCAGCTCCTGCTGTAAAAGTGTGGTAACGCAACATGTCCATAACACCCACTTGAGGAATACCGACTTTAAATAAATCAGGGCGTTGATTCATAACAGCTCCTACTAATAAACCACCATTAGATGCACCGCGAACCGCTAAATAATTACTGGAAGTATATTTTTTAGCAATTAAATATTCTGCTGCAGCAATAAAGTCATCAAATACATTCTGTTTGTTTAATTGGATGCCTGCATCATGCCATTTTCTACCGTATTCACCACCTCCACGAATATTAGGAACAGCATAAACACCTCCTTGTTCCATCCAAACGGCATTGGTGATAGAAAAACTTGGCGTTAAACTTATGTTGAAACCCCCATAACCATAAAGAATAGTTGGGTTGTTTCCATCTAGGGTCAATCCTTTTTTATGCGTGATAATCATCGGTATTTTTGTGCCATCTTTAGAAGTATAAAATACTTGATTTGATTCATAATCCTCCGGATTGAAATCTATTTTTGGGTTCCAAAATAGTTCTGAATCACCACTTTTTGGTTCTAAACTATAAATAGTAGCAGGGGTATTATAATTGGAGAAAGAATAATAAAGTACCTCGTCTTCTTTTTTCCCTCTAAAACCACTGGCAGTTCCAACTCCCGGAAGTACTATTTCTCTTATTTGATTTCCTTCATAATCATATTGAAATACTTTAGAGATGGCATCTACCATATAGCTGGCAAAAAAGAAACCACTTCCTTTAGAAGGACTTAAAACATATTCGGTTTCAGGTATAAAATCTTCCCAGTTTTCCATTCCCGGATTTGTCGCATCAACGGTAATAATTCGTTGGTTTGGAGCATTTAAATTGGTTACCACATAAAGTTTGCTTTTATTGTTTTCAAGCACATAGGAGGAGAAATCAAATCCGGTTATTAAAGGAATAACCTTTCCATCTTTTTGTTCTAAATCTATCAAGTATAATTCATTACCACTGGTAGAAACCGATCTAGAAATAATTAAATACCGATTGTCTTCGGTAACAGTTCCACCTATATAACGTCCTTTTTCTGAATCTTTTTTTCCAAAAACTATTGCATCCTCTTTTTGGGCAGTCCCTATTTTATGAAAATATAATTTATGTTCTGCAGTTTTGGCAGATAGTTGACTTCCTTTTGGTTTGTCGTATGTGGAATAATAGAACCCCTCATCTCCTTTCCAAGACAAATCGGAAAACTTTAAATCTTTTAAAGAATCTCCTATAATGTTTTTTGTTTCTACATCTATAACTACCACTTTTCGCCAGTCACTGCCGCCTTCTGAAATGGAATAGGCAGCTAATTTTCCGCTTTTAGAAAAACTCAAATCGTCTAATGAGGTAGTGCCATCTTTAGAAAAAGTGTTTGGATCCAGAAAAATTTCCTCTGTATCCCCTTTTTTCTTATATACTACATAATGGTTTTGAAGGCCGTCGTTTTTGTAATAAAAAGTGTTCTCTCCCTCTACAAATGGGGAACTGATTTTCTCGTAATTCCAAAGTGCAGATAAACGATTTTTCAACGCCTCACGATACGAAATTTGGTTTAAGTAACCAAAGGTTACTTCGTTTTGGGCTTTTACCCAAGCTCCGGTTTGTTCAGAGCGATCATCTTCCAGCCATCGGTATGGGTCTTTTACTACCTCGCCAAAATAGGTGTCTGTGCTGTCCACTAGCTTTGTTTCAGGATAATCCAATGTAATAACGGTTTCTTTTTTATCCTCTTTACAACCCAAAAAAAAGGAGGAGGTGAGCACAAGAATTAATATGTTTCTCATTTGTAGAATTTTTGATTGCTACAAATTTAGGAAAAAAAAGAAGCATATTTAATGAAAAAGCGGGGTATATCGAGGCCAATGTTTATAAATTAGAAGAATATTAAGAATTACAACTAACAAGGCTCCAAATATATTGGGAATATCTAAAAACATATGAAAGAGCAATATATTAATGGAAATAGGAACCAAGAGTAAAAGGGCAAAGGCAACCCATTTATTCAAGAGCAGAAGAATACTAACCACTACTTCAATGACGCCAACAAAAGGAAGAACATAACCGGTTGCGTTTAGTGAGCTCATAAACTCAGCTGCGTGTTCAGGGAGTTCAGGCATTGGCAAAAAAAATAAAAACTTATTTAAGCCGAAAACAAATAAAATTAGAGCTAGTAAAAAACGAAGAATCTTGGTGAAATTAGAGTTCATAGGAAGGATGGTTTTTGGTTAGGAATCTTAATTTTGCTAAAGATAAAATAAAGATAGGAAAACCATTGGAAATAAACAACTTGTACTATAAAGTGACGTCCTTTTTCAAAATTTTATGGTGAGAAACTAAATATTCTGCTATTTGTATAGCGTTTGTTGCAGCTCCTTTTCTGAGATTATCACTCACAATCCATACATTTAAAGTGTTTGGTTGTGAAGCATCTTTTCTAATTCTCCCAACAAAAACATCGTTTTTTCCTTTGGCATAAATAGGCATAGGATAAATGGAAAGCTCCGGATTGTCCTGAACTACAATACCGGGTGTGTTATGAAGAATAGTCCGGATTTCGGTAACATCAAAATCATTTAAAAATTCAATATTTACAGATTCGCTATGCCCACCAATCACAGGGATTCTTATGGCTGTTGCTGTTACTGCAATGGTTTTATCATCAAGTATTTTTTGTGTTTCTCGTACTAACTTCATTTCTTCTTTTGTATATCCGTTTTCTTCAAAAGTATCACATTGTGGGATGGCATTTTGGTGTATTGGGTAGGGATATGCCATTTCTCCCTTACAATTTTTATATTCGTTTTCTAATTGATTTACTGCCTTCACCCCTGTTCCGGTTATAGATTGGTAGGTAGAAACAACGACTCTTTTTATGCCGTATTTTTTATGTAATGGCGCTAATGTCATCACTAACTGTATGGTGGAGCAGTTAGGGTTTGCTATTATTTTATCGTCAGAAGTTAGTGTGCTTGCATTGATTTCAGGAACAATTAGTTTTTTTGACATATCCATTCGCCATGCAGACGAATTGTCTATAACTGTAGTGCCAACTGCTGCAAATTTTGGCGCCCAAGTTAATGAGGTATCACCACCTGCAGAAAATAGTGCAATATCCGGTTTTGCTAATACGGCCTCGGCAAGTCCTATAACTTGGTGTTCTTTTCCTAGAAATGAAATTTTCTTTCCAACCGATTTTTCAGAAGCTACCAAAAACAATTCGGAAATCGGGAAGTTACGTTCTTTTAAAACCTGAAGCATTACCTCACCTACCATACCTGTTGCGCCAACTACTGCTATTTTCATAAATTTTCCACCTGCAAACGCGGGGTGCTCCTTTTTTAAATGGTTTTTTTCTAATCGAAAAGCGTCTTTATAAACATTCAAGCAAAGGTAAAAATTACTCCCATCAATTGCTATGAATTTAAAAAAAACCGCTTCTTTTGAAGCGGCTTTAGGTTAGAATATGTAATGAGCGGTATTATTTTTTTAATAAATCTCTTATTTCTGCTAAAAGTTCTTCTTGCGATGGACCTTTTGGAGAAGCAGGAGCTTCAACCTTAGGTTTTTTCGTTTTATTATAGGCTTTTACAATAATAAATAAGACAAGACCTACGGTTACTAAATTGATAAGTGTATTTATCCAAGAACCATAACGTATGGCATTTTCAGGTATTGTTACAGTTCCATCGCCGGCAACAGAAGCTTCCGTAAGAATTATTTTCAAATCAGCAAAATCCATGCCCCCTGCAAAATGTCCAACTATTGGCATCATGATGTCGGCTACAAATCCGTTTACCATAAGACCAACTGCACCGGCTAAAATTACCGCAACAGCAAGATCAATCACGTTGCCGGTCATAATAAAATTCTTAAATTCTTTTAACATATAAAAGGGTTTAATGGTTCGTTAGTGAAAAATAAAAATAAATTTAAAAATAAAAAAAATTAATACGTAAAAATTCGTTTTACTCTAGGTGAAATCGCTGTAATAATTTCATAAGAAATAGAATGTATTCTAGAAGCAAATTCTTCGGCGGTTGCATTCTTTTCGCCAAAAACTTGAACTTCATCACCTTCTTCACAGGCTATGTTTGTTATGTCCACCATTAACATATCCATACAAATATTACCAATCATTGGCGCTTTTTTTCCGTGAATTGTTACAAACCCATTTCCTTTGCCGTAGGCTCTGTTGATGCCGTCTGCATGCCCCAGAGGAAGAGTAGCGGTTTTCATTTCTTTTTCTGCAATAAATCCAAAATTATACCCTACACTTTCGCCTTTTCTGATGGTGTGAATTTGTGAAATGATGGTTTTTAAGGTAGCTATTGGGCGTAAATTTTTATTTTCTTTCTCGCAGTTGCCAAAACCATAAAGACCAATTCCGCTACGTACCATATTAAATTGTGCATTCGGGAAGTTAAAAATTCCGGAAGTGTTTAGCGTATGTCTTAGCGGCGAATAATCAAGTTTACTCATTAAATATTCCGAAGCGGTTTTAAAATCATTAATTTGCTTTTCAGCGAAATCTCTATTTTCGATATCCTCACTAGCGGCTAGATGTGAAAAAATGGATTTTATTTTTACCGCTTTTGTTTTAGAAACTGCCTCTAATATAAAGTTAACTTCATTCGTTGAATACCCAATTCGGTTCATGCCTGTATTTATTTTAAGATGAATAGGATAGTTTTCTAGATTTTCCGACTCCGCAAAAGCAATAAACCGATCTAACATTAACGGCGAATATATACTGGGCTCTAAGCAATGCTGAACAATTTTATCAAAATTTATCGTTTGTGGATGTAGCACCAAAATAGGGGTTTGCACGCCGCTTTCACGCAAAATAACACCCTCAGAAGCATAAGCAACTGCAAAATAGTCTATCCCTAATTCTTCTAGTTTTTTGGCGACAACCACACTATCACTTCCATAAGCGGATGCTTTTACAACCGCCATAAGTTTGGTGCCTTTCTGTAATTTAGAAGTAATGTATTGAAAATTATGTGTCAGAGCACGTAAGTCAATTTCTAATGTAGTTTCTGTGGCTTTTGGCATATCAGGTGTGCTTTTTTGAAGAAATTTGTTCCGGGTCGTTCACTTGCATCTTCTTTATTTTTTCATTGAGCATGGCTTTGTAGTAGGCGGCTCTGCTTAACGGTTCGTATTCTTCGGTTTCTCCAAGCATCACTAAATTGTCATTAGCAGTTTTCCGAAAACTGTATTGCGCTAGATTTCCGGTTCTGGTACAAACAGCATGCACTTTAGTAACATATTCGGCTGTTGCCATTAATGCGGGCATCGGACCAAAAGGGTTTCCTTTAAAATCCATGTCTAATCCTGCAACAATGACCCGAACGCCCCTGTTAGCAAGATCGTTACAAACTTTAATGATTTCATCATCAAAAAATTGCGCCTCATCAATGCCTACGACATCACAATTATCAGCAAGAATAGGAATATTTGCAGCTGCCGGTACAGGAGTAGACCTAATTTCATTACTGTCGTGTGACACAACCATGTCATCATCGTAACGTTTGTCAATAGCGGGTTTAAAAATTTCTACCCTTTGTTTGGCAAACTGAGCTCGTTTCAGCCTCCGTATCAGCTCTTCTGTCTTCCCGGAAAACATAGAGCCACAAATAACTTCAATCCACCCAAATTGCTCTTTCTGATTTACTGTATTTTCGAGAAACATTTTGTATTTTTCAATGCGAAAACTAATTCTAGTTTCGTTATCCTTAAGTAGCGTAAATTTATGAAAAACAAAAGTTGCTACACAAATTAATTAATAAAGTTATGAAGAAGCATCTAGAGGAAAAATTACAGCATTTAGCAAAAGAAATTTTAGAAAATCAAAACGTCACTAACTACCAAGCTTTGCGAGAAAAAACCTTGGCTTTATATGATTTATTAACCTTACAATTGTACGCAGATAAATACATACAAAGCGAAATGGATGAAGAGACAATGGAAGCTATGGATTCAAAAACTTTTGAGCAACAGGGTCAAATAGACGATCCTTTTCCTATGGAAACCACGAGGTATGAAGAAAGTTTGGCAGAACCGTTAATAGAAAAAATAAAGGATATCGTAGCACAAATGCCCGATGAAACCCAAGAAATAGATAAAATGTTAGAAGAAGTGCTTCCACAAAAAAAAGCCGCAAGTAAAGAATTAGAAGATTTTGCGAAAGACTATCAACAAATGCCCACTTTTGAAAGAAAAGAACTTCCAAAATCGGATCAGCCTTTTGTGTCACCAAAGGAAGAAAAAGCAGTTTTTACTAAAGATCCAAACAGACCCAAATCCTTAAATGATCGCTTAAACAACACCATTAATATAGGTTTAAATGACCGTTTGGCGTTTATAAAGCATCTTTTCAATAATAATGCAGATGAATACCATCGGGTAATCTCGCAATTAACCACAATGGACAGTTTTGAAGAAGCTAAAAACTTTTTAGAAACTCTAGTAAAACCAGATTATAATAATTGGTTAGGAAAAGAAATTTATGCAGAACGTTTTGTTGTAATTATAGAAAAACGATTTAATTAGCCGGAGTTATGGAGCTATATAGTTTCCATTTAGTTTTATAAACATCATTTTTAAATAAAAATAATATATGGGTAAACTTTATTTAGTTCCAACACCAATAGGAAATTTAGAAGACATAACCTTACGCGCCATACGAATTCTTAAAGAAGTGGATGTCATTCTTGCAGAAGACACAAGAACCAGCGGGAAACTTTTAAAACAGTATGACATTAGCACTCCCATGCATTCGCACCATATGCATAATGAACACAAAACGGTTGAAAACATAGTAAAAAGAATGCAAGGAGGTGAAATAGTGGCGCTAATCACCGATGCAGGCACGCCAGCTATAAGCGACCCGGGATTTCTGTTAACACGCGCTTGCGTAGCTGCAGGAGTTGAAGTAGATTGTCTTCCCGGAGCTACAGCTTTTGTTCCGGCTTTAGTGAACAGTGGATTGCCAAATGATAAATTTGTTTTTGAAGGCTTTTTACCGGTAAAAAAAGGACGACAATCTCGTTTGCAAATTTTGGCAGAAGAAACCCGAACCATGATTTTTTATGAATCGCCACACAAACTGGTTAAATCCTTAGCGCAGTTTGTAGAAATTTTTGGAGAAGAAAGAAAGATATCTGTTTCCAGAGAAATAAGTAAACTTCACGAAGAAACTGTTCGAGGTAGCCTTGCCGAAGTTTTATTGCATTTTGAAAATAAACCCCCAAAAGGAGAATTAGTAGTGGTTTTGGCAGGAAAATAAATAGAAAGTTTTCTTGTTGAATGATTTTCTTGTGTGTTTATCAAACATTTTACAACATAAATCTCCATTATTATTTAATAATCAAGTAACTTATTTCAAACTCACGTTAAATAGCATTAAAAAAAGCCTTTGATAGTAGATATTTCGTAAATTGTTATGGTTTTTTAAAAACGGCTACTCCCTGTAACTTTTATTCTAAAATAACCCGGAAAACTTTTTCTTTTTTTATTAAATAAAATTCGATTATCAATTATGAAAACACTGTTATTTTTCCCCATTTTTTTTACCACTTTGCTTGGGTTTAGCCAAGATTTTAATAAAGATTTAGACGCCATTAGTGAATTAGAGGCAAAGTCGGCTCTTTCTATACTAACGAATAAAGTAAATTTAAACACAGGCAATTACGATTTAAAATACCATCGGTTAGAATTTAATGTTAATCCATCGCAAGCATTTATCTCTGGTGATGTGACTTCCTATTTTATCGCCAAAGAAAACATGAATGAAATCACCTTTGATCTTTCCGACAATATGGTGGTTTCGCAAGTATCTCAACGAGGTAATTTGCTTTCCTTTGTTCAAAACAGCAATGATGAACTCGTTATTACCTTCCCACAAGTTCAAAACCTAGGAGTTTTAGATTCCTTAACGATAAGTTATTCCGGCAATCCCATAAGCTCCGGGTTTGGTTCGTTTGAACAAAGCACTCATAATGGTGCACCAATTATTTGGACACTTTCTGAGCCCTATGGCGCAAAAGGTTGGTGGCCTTGCAAACAGGATTTAAATGATAAAATTGACAGTATAGATGTGTTCATAACCTCACCAAGATTTAATGCATTTAACGATGAAAACATAGCAGTTTCTAATGGATTGGAGCAAGGTCAGGTCATTCAAGGAGCCAATAAAACAACACATTTTAAACATCAATATCCTATTCCTGCTTATTTAATTGCTATTGCCGTTACAAATTATGCTGTTTATTCTCATCTTGTTGCAAACAACGGAAATCCATTTGATGTGGTAAACTATGTGTACCCAGAAAATTTAGCATCTGCACAATCTAGTACACCGGTTACTGTAAATCTTATTAATCTTTATGCCAGTTTGTTTGAACCTTATCCGTATGCAGATGAAAAATATGGGCATGCCCAATTTGGTTGGGGTGGAGGTATGGAGCACACAACAGTTTCTTTTATGGGAGGATTTAGCCGAGGTTTAATTGCCCATGAGTTAGCACACCAATGGTTTGGAGATAAAGTAACTTGTGGCAGTTGGAAAGATATTTGGCTAAACGAAGGATTTGCCACGTATTTATCCGGAATGGTAATAGAAAATTTTGACGGCAATATACCATTTAGAACATGGAAACAAGACCGAACTGCTTCTATAACCTCAGCGACAGATGGCGCTGTTTATCTTACCGATCAGGACACTACTGATGTGAATAGAATATTTAATAGTAGATTGACCTATAATAAAGGAGCTATGGTGCTTCATATGCTTCGAAAAAAACTTGGAGACATCCCCTTTTTTCAAGGACTAAAAAATTATTTAGCTCACCCCGACCTTTCTTATGGCTATGCAAAAACCGAAGATTTAATCACCATCATGGAAGCAGAATCCGGATTGGATTTAACCGAGTTTTTTAACGACTGGATTTACAACCAAGGATATCCTACCTATTCTATTTCTTGGAATCAGCCCAATAGCAATTTTATAAACATACAAATAGCTCAAACGCAAAGCCATCCTTCGGTGGCATTTTTTGAAGCACCGGTTCCCTTGCGACTTTTTGGAACACAAGGAGAGATTTTAAACATAGTGCTCGATAACACGGTTAATATGGAAGAGTTTTCAACGGCTATAAATTTTACTGTTCAAGCCATTTTGTTTGACCCCGAAGCCGATTTAATTTCAAAAAACAACCAAGTGATTTTAGGCACAAATGATTTTCAACTTGCTCAAAATGTGATAGTTTATCCTAATCCTTCCACAGAAGTGATACATATTCAGCATCCTGAAAACATTTCTTTTAGCGAAATTCAAATTTTTAATGTTGTAGGGCAAAAGGTCTATCAAAATATGTTTTCTGAAACGGTGGATATTTCCTCTCTGCCTACTGGAGTCCTTTTTGTTCGGCTTAATTCTGACCAAGGAATAGTTACTAAATTGGTGGTAAAAAAATAAGAATCTCTTTATATACATTTACTTACCTAATACTCTTGAGAAAAGAAAGCGTTTTTGCTCCTTAGTAAGGATTATTTTCCCGGAGTTTTCTTTGGCTATGCTATTTTTAATTGCGTATTTTTGAGAAAACAAGCCCTAAAAGCCTAAAATATGGATCACATAGTCACCACCCAATGGAAACAAAATTTACAATTTGAATCAGACAACCCTTCTGGGCACTCTGTTATTTTGGATACTTCTGCCGAAAATGGGGGGAATGGCAGCGGACTTTCTCCGAAAGCGATGATGTTATCCTCCTTAGCAGGTTGCTCCGGATTAGATGTTATTTCTGTTTTAAACAAAATGAAAGTCACTCTTGACGACTTTAAAATAATTGTCACAGGCAAACTCACCGAGGAACATCCTAAATATTACCATAGTGTTACCGTAGCGTATCATTTTTATGGAAGCAATTTAGAGAAAGAAAAAATAAAAAAAGCAGTAGATTTATCTATAGAAAAATATTGTGGCGTCATGGAAATGTTTAGAAAATTTGCAACAGTAAACATCGAAATGCATTATAATTAAAATAAAAAAACTTTGAAAAGCGCTACTAGAAATCTATTTTGACATTGAATTTTAAAAACGTACTTTAATTTTCCTAAAAACCAATAAAACGAATATTTAATAAATCCAAAATCTAACATCTGACATCAAAAATCATTATGCGTTGGACTCTAAAACCAAAACCGGAAGAAAATAAAGTGATCCAACTCGCTAAAGACCTTGGCGTGGAGGAATCCATTGCATTTCTATTAGTTCAAAGAGGAATTGAAACTTATGAAGATGCAAAACTGTTTTTTCGTCCTTCCTTGGACCAACTTCATGACCCTTTTTTGATGAAAGATATGGATTTAGCAGTTGCACGCATTGTAAAGGCGATTGCTAACGAGGAAAACATCTTAGTATTTGGCGATTATGATGTAGATGGCACCTCAGCCGTAGCACTTATGTCCTCTTTTTTACTTTCCTATTACCCTAATATAGCAACCTACATTCCTGACCGGTATGACGAAGGATATGGCATTTCCTTTAAAGGAATAGATTTTGCCCAAGACAATAATTTTTCCTTAATCATTGCCTTAGATTGTGGTATCAAAGCCATTGAAAAAGTAGCCTACGCTAATGAAAAAGACATTGATTTTATTATCTGCGATCACCACCGACCCGGCGACCAGCTCCCAAAAGCCGTTGCCGTTTTAGACCCAAAAAGAGACGATTGCAACTATCCGTATGATGAACTTTGCGGCTGTGGCGTTGGGTTTAAGCTCATTCAGGCACTGGCTGGCAAAAGAGGGTTGCATATAGAAGATTTGCTATTGTATTTAGATTTGGTGGCTACAGCCATAGGAGCAGATATAGTTCCGATTACTGGCGAAAACAGGGTGTTAGCCTATTTTGGGTTGCAGGTAATTAATTCTAATCCTAGAGCCGGGTTTCAAGCCATCATTCAAAACCTGAAAAAGGAAAAACTGTGTATAAACGATGTAGTTTTTATCATAGCTCCCCGCATCAATGCCGCCGGAAGAATGAAACACGGGCAACATGCGGTAGATTTAATGACAGAAATTAATGTAGAACAAGCTGTTTTATATGCAAAAGAAATAGAAGAATTTAATACAGATCGAAGGAGCGCCGATCAAGATATAACGCTTCAAGCACTTGAATTAATAAAAACCAATGGAGAGGAAAACCGATTTACTACCGTTGTTTATCAAGAAGACTGGCACAAAGGAGTTATAGGAATAGTAGCCTCCAGACTTACGGAAACCTACTATCGGCCAACCTTAGTGTTTACAAAAAGCGGTGAAAAACTTGCCGCAAGTGCCCGTTCCGTAAAACATTTTGATGTGTATAACGCCATTGAAGCCTGTGAAGATTGTCTGGAACAATTTGGCGGGCATAAATATGCGGCGGGATTAACTTTACTGCCAGAACAATTTGAAGCGTTTAAACAAAAATTTGAAGAAGTAGTTGCCGCAACAATCGACAAAAAACTTTTAACGCCTGAGATTTCTATAGACATGGAAATTGATTTACACCAAATTACACCCAAATTTTATCGCGTTTTAAAACAATTTGGCCCCTTTGGTCCCGGAAACATGACCCCGGTATTTTTAACCCAAAACCTAAAAGATACCGGTTGGGGAAAACAAGTAGGCACAGAAAGCAACCATCTTAGAGTTACATTGCAACAAAACAACACCAATACATTTGTGGGTATTGGTTTTGGAATGGGCGATAAATTTGAACTAATCCAAGACAAAAAACTCTTTAAAGCGGTATATTCACTTGATGAAAACGAATGGAATGGAACTACAACGATACAGTTGCGGTTAAGGGATTTGAAGGAGTGAAAATATATAGCCTATTAAAGTATGGAATAGTTTTAATTGGCGTAAAGAGCTATTGAAAGGAAGGATTGCGAACCGTCGAATACGAGGTTTGTATCCCGAGGCTTCGGGAGTGTCGTGAGACCTGCCTGCCAATAGTTAGAAGCGAACTCCGCACCTAATCAGGGGCGGAGTCATCCACTTGATGTGTGCAACCATTTATTTATTTAATATTAATTTTTTAGTTATTACTCTTCCATCCTCAAACTGAATTTGCAAAAAATACAATCCGTTTTTTTTGTTTAACAAACTTAGGGTTTGCTGCTGTTTTGCTTCAGTTAAGTTTTCAATATAAACGGTGCGCCCGTTTATGTCAACTAAAGTTATATTAATCATTTTTTTACCAATAGAGTTTAGTTCCACAGACCCTGTTGATGGATTTGGAAGCATAATGAAATTTAATTTTACATAATCCCTAACGGATAAAATAACATTGTTGTAATATGCTTGATTTCCTTCTGAATTTGTAAATATGAGAGACGTTGTGTTATTTGTTTGATTAACTATGGAATAAATATACGGGTTGAAAGGTAAATCCGATATAGGTTCATTCAATACAAAAAAATACAAATCTTGATATATACTATTTTCATTTAAACTACAACCGCCTAAAGTAAATCCAGCCGGACTCATTTCAAATTGGTCTGAACCAATAAACATAACTGTTGAATTCATTTGATCGCAAACGGTGGTTACCAATTGGTTAGGTTCAAAAAAATCCAGAGCGATGTAGTTCACCTCATCGTTTGAAGGAGGAAAGTGCTCGACACTATCTATCACAAGTTTTTCAAGATACCATGTATTTTCAAAAAGTTGCGGGTCTTGTGCGTAAAGGCTGGATGATTGCGGATTTAGGATTGTATATTGCAGATTAAGAGTAAATAGCAACACCAGTACCAATTTTATATTTAAAAAAGTTTTCATAATTAAATGTTTTTTTAGGAAGCAAACTCTTTTTCATTACTGTTGGAGATGTTATTTTCTTTCCAGTTTGGATGCATCATTACAAAAGCCTTAACGGCATTATTAAATTCTTTCATCACCTCAACGGTGATATTTTTTTAGTAACATCATTTTGTACCGTTCTTTGTAACTTATGGGGATACTCTTTTATAGTTTTATCATTTAACTTAGGGTTTATAACTGACTTTAATTTTATACAAAATTTTTGAATTTAGCACTTATTTCGATATTGTGGTTATGTTCACTGTTACTTTCCTTTAAACCGTTTGTATTTACCTATACACGCTTCAACGCAACCTTCGGCCCAAAGCAATAAATAATCACCATCATATTCTATTTTATGATATCCTTGAAATTGATTGTTTTCACAATTGAATGAGATTAATAAATTATACTCTAAATTGTCTTCAACAGAATAACTGCCATTACAATTAAATAGATTACTTTCTAGGGTGTTATCCTCATTGAATTGATAAAAATAACCATTATCAATAATTTCCCATGTTCCTTCAGCACCCTCACTACTATACCATTCAATCAGTTGCCATTTGCCTATAAGTGTATTTTCTGAATTTTCATTGACATCAGAGGTAGTACAGGATAGTTGCATTCCAATAAAAGTGATTAAGATAAAATAAACTGTTTTCATAATTATACGTTTTTAGTGTTGAACAAGTAATTGCATTTGAATGATTTCTGTGCCATTATAAAAGTGCAGAAAATAAATACCGTTTGGCAAATCTATGGTGCTTATTGTTTTTTCAGCATTTTGTGATTCTCCATAATACATAAGATTAGAACACATATCATAAATATAGATATAATAGGTGCCTTCAGGATATTGACTAAAGTCTAGTGAAAATTTATCATCCGCTGCATTTGGATAGGGTACAACAATAGGCAATGGTCCTGAACCACCGCCATTAGTATCGTGACTCACGGGGATGTATTGAACGCCACCAACTCCACATTTATTAACCCCCATCACTTGCACATAACCACTATGTTCTCCATAACCTGTAAATACGTGAGAGTTAAAGCGAGTGTTGTTGGGTCACAATTGCGCTTGGATGCGCTTGGATGCTTGATATTTCATAATCTTTAAATAAATTGTATTTAAACTTAAAAAAAATAGTATAAATAACATTATTTTAACATAAAATTTTACTTAACTAAGTTCAAACAATAAGGGCAACAGATAACAAATATCGGAAAGCTAATATGACTCTATAGCGTAGGTATAAAAATTATAATTTATATTTGTTATTATAAAATGCAATGATTATGAACTTAGAAGCAGATTTAAAGTGGATACATCAGGAATTGGATAAGGTAAAAGACCCTGCGTTTATTGAAGCGATAAAAAACATGTTCAAATACCGAAGCCATGTGTCAACAGAACGCATCAGTTTGGAGCAATACAATGATGAGATAGATGCCTCTATTGCACAAATAGAAACCGGGAAGACTTACACACATCAGGAAATGGATGACCGCATCAAACAATGGGCAAAACAATAATCTGGACACACCAAGCAGACGCAGATCTCAATGAAGCTTTTTTAGATTTATTAGACCAAAGCCAGTCTATTAAAACAACCATCCGAATTATTGCAGAAATCTTCCAATCCACGGCTATTTTAGCAACCAATTCTGAAATCTATAAGTTAGACACACTTAAGAATAACAACAAGGGTAATATAAGAACTTACGAAAAACACACTTACAGAATATCCTACCTTGTCGACGAAAAACACGTTTATATCATTCGTGTACGTTATGCAAGAAAAGAACCCTTAGAATATTGATTAAACAACATTGTTCTCACTCCCCTGAGTTTATGAAAAGAACCCTATTTTTTGCAGTTTTAATTTTTTTGATTTCCTGCAACAATAATTTTGTTTATTACTCAGATACTTTTCACAAAGAAAGTTATCAAATTATTGAGATAGCTTTATTGGAATCAAGATCTTTAGAATATGACAATAGGCCTATTGAAGTTAGTGGTTATTTACACATGGATATTGAAAATTTGTATATTTACATAAACGATAAAAATAAAATATGGTTAGATTTTAATTTTTTTGAACCACTCAAAAACGATAAAAATGATGTTTTAAATGGGAAAAAATTAATGTCTTTAAAAGGAAGAGAAATTAAAGTTAGGGGTATTTATAAACAAAATAAAAAAGGTCATTTAGCAGTTTATAAAGGCGGCATTACCAATATTACTTTACTTGAAAGTCTGTAATAAATATTTTTTTCTTTACTGCAGAATTTTATTGAATTTTGAAGGGGTTTTTGGAGAAAAAATTAATTAATTTTCTTTAGAACAGCCGGCTCGAAAGTTTTCAGTTCAAACGTATTTCCATCAAACACCCCATAAGTAAAATGGGTAATCCAATCGCCTAGGTTGATATAACTGGAGTTTTCACTCACCTTGATTTCCATCGGAAAGTGGCGATGACCAAAGATAAAGTAGTCGTAATGCTTTGTTTCTAATTTTCGCTTGGCATACATGGCTAGCCATTCATTTTCTTCTCCTAGAAATTCTTTGTCTTCTTCTCCGGAGATTAACTTATTTTTTACCGATAGGTGTTTTGCAATTGCCACGGCAATATCAGGATGTGTCCATTTAAAAAGCCACTGAAAAACAGGATTTTTAAACACTTTTTTCATTCGTTTAAACCCTTTGTCGTTGGGTCCTAATCCATCGCCATGCCCTATAAAAAAGGTTTTTCCGTGAAGTACAAATTCTTTAGGCTCATGAAACACCTGAATTTGGAGTTCTTTTTCAAAATAATCACGCATCCACAAATCGTGGTTTCCCACAAAAAAATAAATGGGAATACCGCTGTCACTTAGCTCAGCAAGTTTGCCAAGCACCCTTACAAATCCCTTAGGCACAACATGCTTGTATTCAAACCAAAAATCAAATAAATCGCCCAATAAAAAAACCGCCGCGGCATCTTCTTTAATAGTATCCAGCCATTGCACAAAAAGTTTTTCACGAGGAAGACTTTCTGACGCGTTTGGCGCGCCTAGATGGTTGTCACTTGAAAAATATATTTTTTTGTCTTTGGGAATGTTCATTAATTTTCAATAATGTGTAAATATAAAGAAAAGTTTGTCGTTGTGCTATGCATTATCAGAAGCATACCACTCAGCAAACGAGGTTTCGGTTTCTTGTAATTTTAAGGAATGCAATAGAATGTTTTCAGGCAATCGGGCTTTAATTTTACTTGCAAAATCGACAACCATATTTTCACTGGTGGGTTGGTAATTTACTAAAATTACGTTGTGATTTCTCTTCGATAGTTCGTTAGCAAGTTCAATGTGTGGGGTATTTTTATTAAAAACAGTGGCGTGGTCAAATTTATCTACAATTTCTTCTTTCACTATTTTTTTTAAATCGCCAAAATCAATTACCATTCCTAATTTTACATTTTTTGTGTCTGTTATTGGTTTGCCAATTACGGTTACCGAAAATTTATAGCTATGCCCATGCACATTTTGGCATTTGCCGTCATAGCCATATAATGCGTGGCCGGTTTCAAAAGTGAATAGTTTGGTGATGCGAACGTTACTCATTACAATGGATTTCAGTGGCAAAGATAAACCATTTTTTCTCTAGGGATGTTTTCTTTGCACTTAGATTTGTGACATTAAAACGGAAGTAAAATTTTAGGTTTTATCATTTTGCGAAACTTATATACCAAAGCCCCACCCCGAATGCTTGCCCAAACTGCAAAAGCAATCCAGATGCCATAAAGCTCTAAACCAAAATAATCGCAAAGAAAAAGCACCGGCAAAAACCCTAAAAAGGTAGCTGATAAAAGTACATTTCTTAAGTATTTCATTTCTCCCAAACCTTTAAAAATACCGTCAAAAATAAAGGCGATGGCGTTAATGGGCTGAACTAAAAGTACTATGAAAAATATTTCTTTAAACTTATAAAGCACCTCTTGGTCTTTAGTAAAAATCAAACCTAAAGGTTCATAAAACAACCAGCCCACAAACATTAAAAATAAAGAAACTACAAGACCATAGACGACTACTTTTTTACTCAATAACCAAAGTTGGTCATACTTTTTCGCACCAAGCAGTTTCCCGGAAATAATATTCCCAGAACTGGCATAGCCATCAATAAAAAAGGCGGAAAACATCCATAGATTTAAAGCGATGGTTTGTGCCGCTATGTAAGTGGTGCCATAATCGGTTGCGAAAGCATTGGAGAAATAAATAGCGGTGTTTAAAGCCACCGATCGAACAAACAAATTTAGAGCCATACCAACCAACCGATACAATTCAGGATGAAGAGGAAATCGTAATTTTAGGCTAACTTCTGTTTTCCAAAGAAGTAAAACAAGAGATACAACCGCCATAAGTGCTTGCGAAATTAAACTAGCCCAAGCAGCTCCTTGAATATGCATAGGTTCTATCCATCCGGAAACGCCATAAACCAAAGTAAAATCTAAGCCTACATTGGTAACCGCGCCTATAAGCGCCACAATCATTGGCCAAAAAGTATTTTGAAGCCCTCTAAAAATGCCAAAGATAGCAAAGGTAAAAAGGGTAAAAGGAAACCCCCAAACGCGAATATTGTAATAGGCAATACTATATTCTAATACCAATCCGGAGGCATTGTAAAGTTTAAAAATACCATCAACAAAAAAGATGGTACTTAGCAGAATAACAATACTTAACCCCACATTAAGATAGATAGCTTGTGCCGGAAGGTTTTTTAATTCCTCCAGTTTTCCTGCACCTAAATACTGTGAAATGATAGCAGAAATAGCACTACGGGTTTGTCCTAAGATCCAAATAAGAGCGGAAAGAAAGGAACCAACAATACCCACTGCGGCTAATGCTTCGGTGCCGTTTAAGGATAAATTTCCCACAATAGCTGCATCGGTTGCAGAAATTACAGGCTCCGCAATTCCGGCGAGTATGGCTGGAATTGCGAGTCTATTAATGTTTTTAAAGGACAAACTTGTTTTCATTAGTTTGAAGCAATAAAATTCGCTTAAAAACAACAAACCACAAACGGTATAGCTTGTGGTTTAAAAATTTAATACTACATAGTATTTTGTGGAGAAGATGGGATTCGAACCCACGACCTCTTGGCTGCCAGCCAAGCGCTCTAGCCAACTGAGCTACATCCCCATAAAGTGGGTCAAAAGTACATAAAATATTTGGAAAATTAAATTTAACTTGCATGCGGGGGAAAAGAAAATAAAAGGTTTTTTTAAAAATAGAAACATCTAATACTATGAGCTTGCTGTTATTTGTATTAATTACAATGTTTTGAATTTTAATAAGCATTATCTTCTATTTCTTTTTGGGTGAAAGGAATTTTTGGATTACAAATTTCCAGTATTATTTTTTTTAATTCTAAGGTGAAATTTTCTAGAGTTTCCTGAGAAATACTCGTGTTTTTTCCTTCCTTTAAGGTAAATGGTAAAAAGCCACTTTTTAAATTTTTAAAGGAGATAATTCCGGCTTGTGCATTTTGAATAGGAACATTAGAGTTAGACATTAATGCATAAGCCAATACCTGAAAGCTTTTACTGTATTTGTAGTCTGTAGTTAAATCTTCCCAAGAGGATAAATTTAATTCCTTCTGTTCTACTTTTCCAGTTTTATAATCTATAATTCGTAACGTACCGTTTAAAGTATCCATACGATCCACTTTTCCTTGAATTTTTACAGGAAAATCTAATTCACGAAAATCAATGGTAGCATGAAGTTTTTCTTCAACTTGCAGGATAACAATTTCGTTTCCTGTTTCTACCAATTTTATTTCTTCAACTAAGAAATTTTGCACATAGCGTTTTGCCATTTCAAAAATGATGAGGTTTTTGCCAAAATGTATATTTCCTTCTTTAAATGTGGCAGAAAATTGTTTAATTACTTCAGCATTGGCTAAAGTTTGTAGTTTTGAAAGTATTTCTGAGGTTAGAATCTGGTTTAGATAAGGCTCCAATAAATTTTGTAAGGTGTCGTGAACAATTGTTCCAAGTGTATTAGCGGCAACGGTTTCTTCAACTTCCTCTACCTCTTTAATTTTTAAAATATATTGGGTATAAAAATCCATTGGGTTTTTAATGTAGGTGGTTAAAGAGGATGGGGAAAACCCTTTAGCAGCAATGGTTTTTATTCTTTCCAGTATTTCAGGAGTTTTATTTATTTGTTTTAGAGAAATAGACTTTATGGTAATTTCAGGGGTGATAATTTTTTCAATAATGGCGTGGCTTATTGGACTTTTTTGTTGAATTTGCATCAAAAATCTACTTTTTTCTCCAATTTGAATACCAGATGTGTGGTTGTTGTACAGTACATGTATTTTTGAAGCTCGATGTAATAACCTATAAAAATGGTAGGTATAAATGGCGTCTTTTTCACTATGGGTGGGTAGTTTATATTGGGTTTTTAAATCGAATGTAATAAATGATCGATTGGTTTTTCCTGCGGGCAAAATCCCTTCATTTACTGAAACAAGAATTATGTTTTCAAAATCCAACCCCCTAGTTTCTAATATGCCTAAAATTTGTAAGCCTTTGTATGGTTCGCCTTTGAAATCTAAAGTAGTGGTTGCTGTAAGTTCTTTAAAAATTTGTAAAAGTGCTTTAGAGGTTTTAATGTGTTTGTATTTTTGATTTAAGGAATCTATTTTATTCCAAACCTCATGAATTTTATATAGAGTTTCTAAAAGGATAGGATCTTTTTTTACATTATTCACTTCCCTTAAGTGGAGTATTACTTCTTTTGCATGCAAAATGCTTTTAGAAATTTCATTGTATTGAGGTTGAAAGAGTAAGATAACGGTTTTTTTTTCCTCATCTACAGAAGCCTCTAAAATTTGTTTAAAACGGATTTGTGTGAGGTTTTTTTCATTAATAATTTTTTGAAGCAAATTACTTGTTTTAGGAAGCAACATCTTACCTAAAGGATGATTCAACACTTGAAAAATATCTTTGTAGTAATAACTTTCATTAGCATCTATATGAAGATGAAGCATATCTTCAAAGAAATATAATGCTGGTATATCTTTAAGCGGTAGCCCCATTGTTATATTAACACTTTCTACATTTTCAGGCAAGGAATTTAGGATGGGCAACAAGAGCTTTTCATCGGCAAGAACAAGAGCTGTGTTTTCTAGTTCTTCATTGGAAAGGGTTTTTAGTAATTCACCCACATATTTTGTTTGCCCCACACTTTTTGAACACCCTATAATGTTTATTTCTTTTGGTTTTTCATAGTTTTTGGAAATATATTTAAATTCATGTGTTTTATAGTATTTCCATTGGTTTTTATAGGTTCTTTGAAATAAGGAAGCGCTGTGATGCTCTTGATCCATAAAATAGGCGTCACTGTCCCAAAAGACCTCCGCATTGCCATTTTCTAAAAGTTCTTTTATAATTCGTTGTTCGGCATTATTAAGGGCATTAAAACCTACGAAAATGTGTTTTCTGTCATGGTTTGCTTTGATGTAGTGTTCTAGGTTATTAGCAGCTTCTCGATAAACAAGACCTTGGTGGGCGCTTCCGGTTTTTGTGGTTCTTTCTGTGAAGGCAAGATATAATTCTGAAAGGCTATTCCAAAAGGCGAGATAGTTTTCCATGAGTTCTGTTTGTTCAGAATTTAGAGACCAATGCTCTAAATCTTTAATACTTTTTAAATAGTTAAAAATGGATGTGGCATCAATCAAATTTCTATCTATTTCATTAAAATCATCTAACAGAACCTTTGCCCAGGAAGAAAAATATTCAAAGCTTTCTTTTTCTAAGGAAGGGTTAGTCGTTAGATAGGCTTCATAAAACTCAAATAGGAGTTGGATGGGTTCGCCGATTTTAAGATCAGCAATATTCTCTATAAATTCTTCAATACTAACAATTTTTGGAGAAAATATGTTTTGAGTATTTTGGTGTACGATTTCTTTTTTTAGAAAAAACCCGGCTCTTTTACTTGGAAAAATAAAGATAGAGGTGGATAGGTTTATTTTGCTATGAAGTAATTCCGATACAATTTCTGCTATATAGGTAGTCATTGGATAAAAATAAGAAACGCCTCTGAATATTCAGAGGCGTTTGCTATTTATTTATGAGGTGTTTTTAAATCTTATTTTTGTAAAGAAATTTCAACACGTCTGTTTTGTTGTCTTCCGGCAGCTGTTTTGTTAGTAGCAATTGGTCTGTCGAATGCATAACCTTCAGAGGTTAATCTGTTTGAAGATAACCCAATAGTGGTTAAGTAGTTCATAACAGATGCAGCTCTCTCTCTAGAAAGTCTTTCGTTAAGCGCTCTACTACCTGTGTTGTCAGTATGTCCTTCAATATGGAATTTACTGTTAGGATATTCATTCATCACATTAGCAATACTTTGAAGAGCAGCATAAGATTCTGGACGAATCGTAGATTTACCTAAATCAAATAAGATTGTTTTAGAGAAATCGTTTAATTGTTTGATAACTTCGGTGGTAACTTCAGGACAACCTTTGTTAGCAACAGTTCCAGGAACGTCTGGACATTGGTCATCTTTGTCTAAAACTCCGTCACCGTCTCTATCAGGCCAAGGACATCCATTATTAGCTTTAGGTCCTGCTTCAGTAGGACATTCATCTAAATGATCAGGAATACCATCACCGTCAGTATCAGGACAACCTTTTAGAGATTTTAGACCAGCTACAGTAGGACATTCGTCATCTTTATCTGGAACACCATCGCCGTCAGTATCAGGACATCCGTTAAATTCAGCTAAGCCAGCTTCAAATGGACATTCGTCTAAGTGGTCAGGAATACCATCACCATCGGTGTCAGGACAGCCGTTAAATTCAGCTAAACCAGCAACAGTAGGACATTCGTCATCTTTATCGTAAATACCATCACCGTCAGTATCTTTTCCTCCAAATTGGAAGACAATACCAGCAGAGTGTTGGAAATGTTTGATGCCATAATCTTTTTCAAAAGCGTGTTTGTAAGTAGATTGAAGATTTAAAGCTAATGATTCAGTAAACCAGATTTTCAAACCTGCTAAACCATTTGCAGTTCCAAAACCAATTTCATCAACCCAAGTATAACCTCCACCAATACCTAAATAAGGGTCAAGTACACTACTGTTTAGAGCTTGTTTAAAGCTATATTTAATTTCTCCATCTGCAGCATAATAAGTAAAATCATCTTGAAGACCAAGACCTAAATCTCTTACGTTAACGTCACCAAGTTTTTTGATTCTATTTACAGAACCTGCAGCGGTAAATACAAAACCACTTCCTATGTATCTGGAAACAGTTAGTCTTGAAACAGAAGGTAAGATGTTCCAATGATCGTTTGCATTAAAATATTCATCGAAGATGTCTCCTCTTAATGCTCCTGGTACTCTACCGTCATTGTCGGTACCCACAGGATAAACGTCCACCGCGTTCATGCCAATTTCAAAGGCCCACGGGTTATTTTCGTCTTGCGCAACAGCATTGCTAATTCCGAAGAAAAGCATACCTGCAACTAAAAATCTGCTAAGATGTTTCATATTTAATAATTTAATTTTAAGTGTTAATTGCAGCAAAAGTAAGTTGTTAAAATTTATTAACAAAACCAAATCTATTAAATTTTTCAAAAAATACGGTAATAATGTTTATACAAGTACTTATTTGCCTATTATTCCAAGCTCTTTTCCTATTTTTTTAAACGCATTTAATGCTTTGTCTAAGTGTTCTTTAGTATGAGCCGCCGATAGCTGAACTCGTATTCGCGCTTTATCTTTGGGCACAACCGGGAAAAAGAAACCTATAACGTAAATACCCTCGTGTAATAATTTATCAGCCATTGTTTGCGATAATTTAGCGTCATATAGCATTACAGGGACAATTGCTGAGTCGCCATCTATTATGTCAAAACCTGCTTCTTTCATTCCTTTTTTGAAATAAGAGGTGTTTTCTGCAAGTTTATCTCTTAGTGATGTATCGTTTTCAAGCAATTCAAAAACTTTAATAGAGGCTCCCACGATGGCTGGCGCTAATGAATTGGAAAACAAATACGGTCTTGAACGTTGTCGTAATAGTTCTATAATTTCTTTTTTCCCTGTAGTATAACCACCCATTGCACCGCCAAGAGCTTTTCCTAATGTTCCGGTAATGATGTCTATGCGACCCATTACATCTTTTTCTTCTAGGGTTCCTCGCCCTGTTTTTCCAATAAAACCTGCAGCGTGGCATTCGTCAATCATAACCATTGCGTCATATTTGTCAGCTAAATCACAAATTTTATCTAAAGAAGCAACGATTCCATCCATTGAAAACACACCATCAGTAACGATAAGCTTGTATCGTGTTCCGTTTTCATCGGCTTTTTTTAATTGGTTTTCTAAATCTTCCATGTTGTTGTTCTCATAGCGATATCTGGCGGCTTTTGAAAGTCTAACGCCATCTATAATGGAGGCATGGTTTAAGGAGTCAGAAATAATGGCATCTTCGGCACCTAATAAAGGTTCAAAGACACCGCCATTGGCGTCAAATGCTGCGGCATATAATATGGTGTCTTCTGTATGATAAAAAGAGGCAATTTTTTGCTCTAATTTTTTGTGAATATCTTGGGTGCCACAAATGAAACGCACAGACGACATGCCAAAACCGTGAGTGTCCATGGCATCTTTTGCCGCTTGTATTACTTCTTTGTTTGAAGAAAGTCCTAAATAGTTGTTTGCACAAAAATTAATTACTTCTTCACCGGTGGAAATTTTGATGATGGCATCCTGAGGGGAAGTTATGATGCGTTCCTTTTTGTAAAGGCCGTTATTTTTTATTTCTTCTAATTCCTTTTCGAGGTGTTGTTTAATTTTTCCGTACATGATTAATTTTTTACAAAGATATTTAATTTTAAAAGCATTTTATACTTTAACAACTTCCATGTTTTCATTCATATAAACTAATATTTTTTCTTTTACTTGAAATCCCATTTCTTGTAATGCATTTTCATAATCGGCCAATTGGTTTTTGTGTTTTATAGAAACAGCACCGGTTTTATAATCTATTAAAGTAACATTATTTGTATCAAAAAAATTCAAACGGTCCGGGCGTAAAATAGTCCCTTCTTTTGTAAAAATTTCTCTTTCTAATTCTACCTGGCATTCCGGATGGAAATACATATTTAAATCTGGATGGGTCATAAGTTGTTTTATGGCATCATTTATCCGTTTGCTTTGTGAGTCGTTTAAAATACCAGTATCTATGTATTTTTTAATTGCAACCTCCACATCGGTATACGATTTTATTTCAGATAGAATTAAGTGAATTAAATTTCCTTTTTCTATAGCTTTTTCTTGATTTGTATTCCAAAGAAGACCGGAGTTTGTGGCTATAAAAATATTATTTTTACTTTTGTCTGATTGTATAAGATGGTTTAAAACTATAATTTCTAAACCCTCCTTTTTCTTTGGAGGAGAGATGCTTTTCTCAGGCTTACCGAAAGCAAATTCTTTTTTGTTTTCGTCATAAACCCCGCATTTGTTTAAGTAATCATAAAACAAATTGGCAATATTTCCGGCTTTGTTTTTATAGGTTTCATTTGAAATTACAAAAAGTTGTTCCACAACTCTTGTCAAGGCTACATAAACTACATTCATGGTGTCTAGTTGTCCTTGTTCTTTTTGTTCGTTATAAAGCAGGTTACCTATTTCACCATAGTTTTCTACATTCTTATTTAATGGGATTAAAATTTCAGAAAAGCCATTAAATTCTTTTTTCTGAAGTGGGAACCATATTTTTTTTCTCTTAACATCAAACAATTCGTCGTCAGCAAAAGGATAAATAACTACCTGAAATTCTAATCCTTTCGCTTTATGGATGGTCATTATCTTTACGGCATTAACGCCTTCGGAAACTTCAATACTAATGGATTTCTTTTTTTGTTTCCAATGGTCTAAAAAGGAAGAAATAGTTACCTGTTTTTTAGCAGAAAATTCTAATACAACATCCAAAAAACATTGTATGTAAGCCGCGGCTTTATCTGTAAGGTGGAATGAAGCACTTATGTACTCACAAATTTCATAAAGGGGTTTGGAGGAAAGAGCCTCAAAATCAAAAAAGACGAAATACTCTTTTAATTTTTCTGAAAAGTCTTTAGGCGAAGCTTGAAAAAATGTGTTTATAAAGGTGTGTTTTTCTTCCTTAATATTAAGGTGCGAGTGAAGAAGGTATAAAACTTCAGCTTTTGAGGCTTTATCTTCAAAATTATTTAGTAAAGCCAATATGCCAATCACTATTTGAATATATAACGAATTATCTAGAAGAAGCACTTCTGAGGATAAAATAGGAATACCATGTTCAGAAAGTTTAGCACCAATGGCAACTCCTTGTTTATTTTTTCTGGTTAGTATACAAATATCTTTGGCTTCAAATCCTTTAATTAACTGCAGTTGCACGATTTCCAAAACCTTTTCAGGATACACTTTCAAGGCCTCTGATTGTTTTTCAGCTTCTATAAAATGTATAGAAACAAAGCCTCCTTTTTTTGTATTTACTTCTTGGTTATTACCTATTTTATAAAGCTCTTTATGTCGTTCAGATTGAAAGTAATTAGAGCTAAAACAAAAGAAATTGTTGTTAAAAGTGACAATCTGATCAAAACTTCTGTAGTTTTTATCTAGAGTTAGCTTCATTTTTGCCTGATTTGCAAATGGATTTTCTTGGTTGTTCAAGGCAATAAATTGTTCTGGAAAACCACCGCGCCACCTATATATAGATTGTTTAGCATCGCCCACAATTAAAAGACTTCCCGTTTCACCTTCTCGGTTTTCTTGTGAAATTGAATTATCAATTAAAGGCACTAAATTTTGCCATTGAAGTAATGAGGTGTCTTGAAATTCATCAATAAAAAAATGGTCGTATTTATCGCCTAATCTTTCATAAATAAATGGAGCGTGCTGTTCTTTTATTTCATTATAAATAAGAGAATTAAATTCAGAAATGGGAACAACATTTTTTTCTTCTTGCAAGGCTTTAAATTCTTTGTAAATGGTATTCAAAAGAGACAAAGAGTTAATGTTGCTTTGAATGGTTTTTAAAAATTGGTAGTGAAGCACTAATTTTTTTGATTCGAGAAACAATACAGTTAATTGTTGTGTACAATTTTCAAAAGCAGTAATTACTGCTTTTTTTTCTTTAGCGCGATAAAGAGGTTTTTCTCCAAAATACTTTTGCCATATAGTGTCGTATTTTATATTATTAAAATCGTTTGATAGTAGTTTGTTTATGTAATTTTCAACATAATTTCCAGAAAAGTTAGAAAAATGTAAGCCATTATTTTCCATTTCAGCAATAAAATAATTTGCAACAGAAATAATACTAGCTTTTGTAATGTTTAATTTTCGCAAAACAGTATTCTTAAATTCTAAGAAATCGAAAATGCTTTTGTTTCTAATTTTTTCAACATGAACCAAGTCGTTTTCATTTTTTAAAAGATTACTTATTTCTTTCAGGTCAAAAGTAATATCCCAACTTTTATCCTCGTCTGCTTTTTCAAAAGTAAAATCCAGAATTACCGATGTTAAAACCACATCTCTTCCCACAAGGTTAATTACACGATCTACAGATTCATTTAATAGTGCATCTACATCAAGATCTACTTCAAAGTTTGCAGCTAAAGTTAAGTCTTTAGCAAAAGTACGGAGGAGTCTATGGTTAAAACGATCAATGGTTTCTACATCAAAAGACCCGTAGTTGTGTAAAATATAATTGATTGCTTTTTTGGCTCTTTTATGAATTTCTAAAACAGATAATCCAACATCAAAAGATACGGCATTAGCCATATCTGATGGTTCGGTTAAAATTTTTTCTGTTGAAAAATCTTTCAAATTAGACATAATACGCTCTTTCATTTCGCCCACCGCTTTGTTTGTAAAAGTGATTGCTAAAATGGTTTTAAATGAATCAGGCTTATCGGATAGGAGTAGTGTACTTAGGTATGCTTTTACTAAAGTAAATGTTTTACCTGAACCAGCAGAGGCATTATAAATGGAAAATGAAGAGGCGTTTTGCAAAAGTTTATTTTTTCACTAATATAGTAACATTCAGGTTTATTTGTATTTATATTGAAATATAATGTATTTATTTTTAATAATTAATTCTTTAAGGTATCTATAACATAAACTTAAAGTAAGAATTTGTAACTTTGAGTTTAATATTAACTTCAAAATACAAATTATGTCATTTACACTGCCAAAACTTAAATATGCATTTAATGCACTAGAACCATATATAGACGCAAAAACCATGGAGATACACCACGGGAAACACCATGCGGCATATACAGCAAATCTTAACAAAGCCATTGATGGAACTGATTTGGAGGGGAAAAGTATTGAAAACTTATTAATTAATTTAGACAAAGACAATAAGCCTGTTAGAAACAATGGAGGAGGGTTTTATAACCACACTTTGTTTTGGGAAATTATGTCTCCCAAAGGTGGAGGAAAACCAAACGGTAATCTAGCAAGTGCAATAGATTCTGCCTTTGGAAGTTTTGAGGGCTTTAAAGAAAGATTTACTCTTGCTGCGTCTACTCAATTTGGTTCCGGATGGGCATGGTTAGTGGTTCATAAAGGAGGAAGTGTAGAAGTATGTGCTACTGCTAATCAAGACAATCCTTTAATGCCAGGTATAGGCTGTGGTGGAACACCGATTTTAGGGTTGGATGTTTGGGAGCACGCTTATTATTTAAATTACCAAAACCGAAGACCAGATTATATAAACGCGTTTTTTAATGTAATTAATTGGAATGAGGTTTCTTCCAGATATGCTATAGGCAAAGAAGAAGTAAAAGAATAAAGAGAATTAAATATAGATATTTAATAAAAAAAGGGAAACAATTGTTTCCCTTTTTTGGCCCCAAATTTACCATAAACTTAACCTACTTATGCTATGGTGAAACAAATATATTATAAAAATTATCAGTACATCTATGTTTTTAGATGAAGCACATTTTTCTTCGTTCAAATACATAAAACAGTAAGAATAAAAGGGGTTTTTAAAGAGAGAAAAATCTGAAAAGATAGGTTGGTTTAAAATAAAAAAAGGCGAACGAGAGTTCACCTTTTTTTGCCCCAAATCTACCATGAACTTAACCTACTTATGCTATGGTAAGCGCTAAGGTAATTTAAATTGTTGTATTGTAGGACAATAAATACTAATTTTAGATAAAGAACAATAAATATCGATTAAAAGCAAAGATTAATAGGATTTTAACAAGAAAATTATTAATAAGCTCGATCAGGATTTCCCTCAAAAAAGTTAATGTAGGCTTTATTTACTACTCGATTGCCTCCAGGAGTTGGATAATTGCCTGTAAAATACCAATCGCCTAAATTTTTTGGACAAGCAATATGAAGATTATCAACAGATTGAAAGATGATTTTAACCTTTGCTTTGGTGTCTTCGGGCTTAAGTAATTCAGCTATTTCATCAGATAATTCTTCATCAGTGAATGGTATATAAATTTCTTTCACATGATTTATTACCTCCTTATCCAGAAACTTTTCTTGTTGTTTACACTTGTGATATACTTCTTCAATTAGTGCTTGTTTCCCACTTTTTTTAAGAAGACTTAATCCTGCCTGAAAGGCAACTAAGCCTTCCAGCCTTGCCATATCAATACCGTAGCAATCCGGATATCTGATTTGTGGCGCCGAAGAAACCACCACTATTTGTTTAGGATGTAAACGATCTAGAATTTTTAAAATACTTTTTTTTAAGGTTGTGCCTCTTACAATACTGTCATCAATTATTACTAAATTATCTTCCGGCTTAATAACACCGTAAGTAATGTCATATACATGTCCCACTAAATCATCTCTACTACTATCTTCAGTAATAAAAGTGCGAAGTTTTACATCTTTAATTGCTATTTTTTCGGTGCGTAATTTATGAGATTGAATTTTTTGTAGCAATTCTTCTGTAAGACTGTCTTTTAGATCAAGAATGGCTTTGTTTTTTTGTTTGTTAAGTTCGTCTTGTGCCGCTTCTACAAGTCCATAAAACGAAGTTTCCGCTGTGTTTGGAATATAAGAAAATACAGTATTTCTAGTGTCATATTGAATTGCTTCTAGTACTTTAGGCATTAATAGCCTGCCGAGTTCTTTTCTTTCTTGATAAATTTCAGCATCGCTTCCTCGGGAAAAATAGATGCGCTCAAAAGAGCAAGATTTTCGTTCCACAGGGGCAATAATTTGCTCCATAGTAACTTCTCCCGATTTTTTAATAATTAAAGCACATCCCGGGTCTAATTCTTTGACTTCTTCAAACGGGGCATTAAAAACGGTTTGTATTACAGGTCTTTCTGAAGCTACTACCACGACCTCATCATCTTGATAAAAATAGGTTGGTCTAATTCCTGCAGGATCCCTAAAAACAAAGGAGTCGCCATGACCTAATAATCCTGCCATAGCATAACCACCATCCCATTGTCGAGAGGATTTTTTTAGAATTTTAGCAATATTCAATTTTTTAATAATGTATGGAGAGGCTTCAATTTTTGATAATCCTTTTGCTTTTGCTTTTTTATAATGCTTGGAAACAGCATCGTCTAGAAAATGGCCGATTTTTTCCATTACCGTTACGGTATCTGCTTTTTCTTTTGGATGCATCCCTAGTTGGATGAGGTTCTCAAAAAGTTCCGTTGTATTGGTCATATTGAAATTTCCTGCAATAATTAAATTGCGATGCATCCAATTGTTTTGTCTTAAAAAAGGGTGTACATTTTCCACGCTATTTTTTCCAAAAGTGCCATAACGCACGTGTCCCAAATATAATTCACCTATAAAAGGGAGGTGTTTTTTTTGCGCAGCTACATCGTTTTTATATTCGGGATGCTCTGTAAGATATTCGTTGATTTGAGAATTGATATGGGTAAAAATTTCTTGTATTGGTTGTGCAGCATTCGAGCGCTTCCTGCTTATGTATCTGTCGCCAGGGTCAACATCTAGTTTTATACTGGCAAAGCCAGCACCATCTTGCCCGCGGTTATGTTGCTTTTCCATCATCAAATACATTTTATTGATGCCATAAAATGCTGTGCCATATTTTTCATGGTAGTATTCTAAAGGCTTTAAAAGTCGAATAAGGGCAATTCCGCATTCATGTTTAATAGCGTCACTCATGGAAAATGGAAAAAAGGTATTGGTTAATAATTAATTGTTATTTGGTATACTATTTTTTACACACATTATGTCAATTCTATTTCAAATTGCGTCAAACTTTTGAATTGTTGTAAACGCATATTTAATTCTTTAAAAGTTAAGGTCTGCATTCTTTCCGTTCCAAATTTTTCCACACAAAATGATGCCAGTGTAGAGCCGTAAATCACTGCGTTTTTCATATTCTCAAAACTTAAATTGTTGGTTTTTGATAAAAATCCTGCAAATCCACCCGCAAAGGTATCTCCAGCACCGGTTGGGTCAAAAACAGATTCTAATGGCAATGCCGGCGCAAAGAAAATTTGCTCCTTGTGAAAAAGTAAAGCACCATGTTCTCCTTTTTTAATAACCACGTATTTTGGTCCCATCGCTTGAATTTTTCTTGCTGCTACTACTAGGGAATATTCACCGGTAAGTTGGCGCGCTTCTTCGTCATTAATAGTGATGACATCTACTTTTGCAATTACTTTTTTTAGTTCTTCTAACGTATTATCCATCCAGAAATTCATGGTGTCGAGAATAATAAGCTCCGGTTCGGTGGTCATTTGATCAATCACACTGTTTTGAACAGCAGGATGCAAGTTGCCAAGCATGACGATTCCGGCATTTTTAAAACTTTCCGGCACTTTGGGGTTGAAGTCAGCTAAAACATTAAGTTGGGTGTCTAAGGTATCCCGGGAGTTAAGGTCATTTTTATATTTACCGCTCCAAAAAAAGGTTTTTCCGTTTTCTACTACTTCTAGCGCAGATATATCTATATTTCTTTGCACCAACAAATCCAAATATTTTTTTGGAAAGTCGCCACCCACCACAGAAACTATTGCAGCATCTGCTTTAAATTGTGAGGCCGCTAAGCCTATATAGGTAGCGGCACCGCCTAAAATTTTATCGGTTTTGCCAAAAGGTGTTTCAATGGCATCAAAAGCTACCGTCCCGACAATAAGTAATTTGTGCATTATTTGCTTGTTAAATTAAGGTGCAAATATACGGCTTAGATTTAAGAGTGTAAAGGGCTTTTGTAAAGAATTATATCAAGCTCTTGAGGTTTAATTCAGTGTTCCGTTAAACATCTGAGATATTGCGTTTAATTTTGGGAAGTACTCTTGAATTGTTGGGAATTAGGGTCGTTGCCTTGGCACTTTTTTTTACAAGATTTGTAAAAAAATAAGAAGAGAAAGTTCTAAGGATGGATAATCCTATTTTTTAATTTTTTACCACCTTTTTAGTTACCTTTCCTCCTCTATCGTCTTCCAGCGTAATAAAATACAGCCCTGCAGGGAAACGGCTAAGGTCAATCTGTTGAAGGTTTGAACTTGTTTTAAAAACAACCCTTCCGGAAATAGCATATAGCGATATGGACGTTAAACTGTTGCCGCCATTTTCAATATGCAAGAAATCCTGTACCGGATTGGGATATAGCACAACAGCATTCAGGGGGTTTTCGCCCAGTCCTAGAGCAGCGTTGCCATATATTGCTACATCGCCTTCTATGTTGGTAATGGTGAGCATTTGCGTATTATTAGCACCGGAATCTATGACATAATCAAAAGTAGGGGTATTACCCGTTGAAAGGGTTGATATACGGAAAAACTCAAACATATAACTTTCTTCAAAAAGGTGTGTCGAGGGGAGATCACAATCATCTTAAAAATCTATAGAGCTAATAATGGTAAAAGAAGTATCTGAAAAATTAGCCGTTTCACAATTGTAACCATTACAGGCAATGTTGTAAAATAATGCCACATTAACAAAGTCTAAAGTAACCTCATCTATTTCTCCGTTATTCGGAATAGGTATTAGTTCTCCATCTACTGTAAGTTCCATTAAAAACCAGTCAGTTTCAAAAAGCAGGGGGTCTTGTGCATAGCCTGATAGCGAGACACATAAAGCTATGGTTAAAATTTTAATTGTTCTCATAATTTATTTTTTTATAAGTATCTTTTAGTATTGGACATCTCCATCGCATATCAAAATAAGTATAATTCCCTCCCAATCTTTGGACAGAAATAATTAAAAATTAAATGATATGATGATGTTGAAAGAGGGGGGGGTTGGGGGTAAAGATAGCTTTCATAATATAATAGTTTTTAAAGAGTTAAAACGATTACGGAGAAGTTATATTGAGCCATTATAGGTTAAAAGAACATAAAAAACATATAAAAATTTAAAAACGACTTATATATTTAATTCACTTCCTCCCAAAATCAGCCGGAATTTCCCCCCAAGCTTTAGTTTCCCATTTTACTATTTTAGTAGTATAGGTATTAGATTTTAGCCAATCTTCTGCGCGGTCAACCAGTTCAAACAACGTTTTATTTTTAGTATTTCGCTCCATCTTTGTGCGGCAGGTTTTGGCTTTTACCCAGCCCATGGCAATTCTGGAGTCGGTGTAGATTATGCGATTGCTATTGTTTTTTTTCAAATAAGCAAGACCATGAACTAATGCTAAAAACTCACCAATATTGTTGGTGCCCTGCGCAAAAGGGCCCCGATGGAATAATTGTTTTCCGGTTTGGGTATCCACGCCGCGGTATTCCATTTTTCCGGGGTTGCCGCTAGATGCTGCGTCCACGGCTATGGAAAAAAGATTTGGTTCCCCAAATTTTTCTTTTTCGGTTTTGGATAGGGTTTTCTTTTTAGTGTTTACTCCTTTATAATCCTTATATTCCCTGCCGTATGCTTTTTGTGCTTCCTCGAGGGTTAAAAACGACTTGTATTCTGCTCCTGCAACACCTGTAATGGCTTTTTTACATTTATCCCATGAGTCAAAAATTCCTGTGGGATTGCCAAACCAAACGACATAGTATTTTTTTTTCATTCCTCCCCCTGGCCCCCTCCGAAGGAGGGGATATTTTTATTATTTATAATAAGATTTTCAATCACTTTTGGAAAATGGTGTTGTTCTAATATATGAATTTTTTCTGCGATTATTTCCGGAGTGTCTGTTCCTAAAACTTCGGTTTTTGCCTGAAAAATTATTTTACCTTCATCATAGTTTTCATTGACATAGTGAATAGTAATTCCTGTTTCAGATTCTTTATTTTCTACTACAGCTTTGTGAATGTGCATGCCATACATACCTTTTCCTCCAAATTTTGGCAATAATGCTGGGTGGATATTAATCACCTTATTTTTATAATGTTGTAAAATAGGTTCCGGAAACTTCAAAAGAAATCCAGCTAATATAATCCAGTCTATTTTTTCCTTTAGAAGTCTCTTTAAAATAGCTTCAGACATATAAAAATCTTCTTTTGAAAAAGTAGCAACAGAAATATTTAAAGACCTTGCACGCTCTAAAACTTTTGCCTTTGGCGAATTGGAAAGCACCAAAACAACCTCTACAGTGTCACTTTCAAGAAAGTAACGAATAATATTTTCAGCATTGCTTCCATTTCCGGAAGCAAAAATTGCTAAGCGATTTTTCATAGTCTAATCGGTTGGTTTTATGCGAACATACCATTAATAAGAAACAAAAGTAATGGAAATAAGAGAGAGTTAATCTAAAAATTACTAAATTAGACCCACATTATTCCAACTAATAAGGTTGTTTTAAATTAAAATATTTTATTTTTGCCACTTAATAAAAATTAAAATTAAAAAATTATGTCAGACATTGCATCAAGAGTAAAGGCGATTATCGTAGACAAATTAGGTGTAGACGAAAACGAAGTTGTAAATGAAGCTAGCTTCACCAATGATTTAGGAGCAGATTCATTAGACACTGTAGAACTAATAATGGAATTTGAAAAAGAATTTGATATTCAGATACCAGACGATCAAGCAGAGAACATTGCTACAGTAGGTCAAGCAATTTCTTATATTGAAAAAGCAAAATAAGAAAAAATACATATGGAATTAAAGCGAGTTGTAGTTACCGGTCTTGGTGCTCTTACTCCAATCGGTAATAATATTGCAGAATATTGGGACGGATTGAAGAATGGTAAGAGTGGCTCTGCGCCAATTACGTATTTTGACACAGAAAAGTTCAAAACAAAATTCGCTTGCGAGCTTAAAAATTTTGAAGCCACAAACTATTTTGACAGGAAAGAAGCCCGAAAATTAGATCGATTTGCACAATATGCTTTAATAGCCTCAGATGAAGCTATTAAAGATGCAAATTTGCAGGTTGAAAAAATGGATAAATTCCGTATTGGGGTAATTTGGGGAGCCGGAATAGGGGGCTTAGAGACATTTCAAGAAGAAGTATTAAATTTTGCTGCCGGTGATGGCACCCCAAGATTTAACCCCTTTTTTATTCCTAAAATGATTGCTGATATAGCTCCGGGTCATATTTCCATTAAACATGGTTTTATGGGGCCTAACTATACTACTGTTTCTGCTTGTGCTTCCTCTGCAAATGCAATGATTGATGCACTAACTTATCTTAGGTTAGGATATTGTGATGTCATCGTTACGGGCGGATCAGAAGCTGCAGTTACTAAAGCAGGTATGGGAGGATTTAATGCCATGCACGCACTTTCCACTCTAAATGATACACCACTTACTGCATCAAGACCTTTTGATGCCACTCGTGATGGTTTTGTTTTAGGAGAAGGGTCTGGAGCACTTATATTAGAAGAATATGAGCACGCAAAAGCACGTGGGGCTAAAATATATGCCGAGGTTGTAGGAGGTGGCATGACAAGTGATGCTTACCACGTAACTGCACCACATCCTGAAGGAATAGGCGTGGAACGTGTAATGATTAATTGTTTAAAAGACGCAGGAGTTAAACCGGAAGAAGTAGATGCTATTAATACCCATGGTACTTCCACACCCCTAGGAGATGTAGCGGAACTGAAAGCCATAACTAAAGTGTTTGGAGCTCATACGAAAGATATTAATATCAATTCAACAAAATCAATGACAGGGCATTTATTGGGTGCTGCCGGAGCCATTGAAGCAATTGCCTCTATTCTTGCTATGAAACATAACCTTGTACCACCTACTATAAATCACAGTGTTGTTGATGTAAATATTGACCCTTCTCTCAATCTTACGCTAAATAAGGCGCAAAAAAGAGAAGTTAATATTGCTTTAAGTAACACCTTTGGTTTTGGAGGACACAACGCTTGTGTGCTATTCAGAAAAATACATCAATAGTCTTTAATGGCTTCACTAAGAAACATATTTAATTCCCGGACCCAAAAGGACGGGAATTTTTTAGGTGGTTTGAAAATTATATTGGGGTTTAAACCAGGCAACATTTCTATTTATGAAAAAGCGTTTACCCATCGTTCCACTAACATAAAAAACGATCACGGAGAACCCTTAAATTATGAACGACTCGAGTTTTTAGGAGATGCGATGCTTGGAGCAGTTATTGCTGCACACTTGCATAAAAAAGTGCCTTCCGGTAATGAAGGCTATCTTACTAAAATGCGATCTAAAGTAGTAAGTCGGGAACATTTAAATGAATTGGGAAGAGATCTAAATCTAATTCAATTTGTAAAAACTTCCATTCCAATTGAAAATTTCGGATTGAATATTCACGGAAACATTTTTGAAGCTTTAGTAGGCGCAATCTATTTAGATAAAGGATTTAACTATTGCGAAAAATTTATCCAAAAAAGAGTAATTAAACCTTATGTGGATATAAAAAAACTAGAAGGTAAAATAACCAGTTACAAAAGCCTCATTATTGAATGGTGTCAAAAACACAAAAAACACTTTCAATATCTTGTTTATGACGATACAGGAAATGATACTGTAAAACATTTTGCCGTTAAGTTACTAATTGATGATGTTGTAATTTCAAAGGCAAGAGCAACTTCAAAGAAAAAGGCAGAAGAAAGCGCCTCTAAAAGAGCATATTACAAGCTTCAATACAAAATAGAAAAGGACATTCATAAAGTGTAATAGACACTTCTTTAATAATGGAAGTCATATAATTTTACATAACAATAATATGACTTACCAAAAGTAAATTTTACCTTTACCTTAATTTTAAAAAACGATGACAACGCAACGACACGTTCTGGAAAGTTTTTTAGAGGATGATTATAGTCTCATTGCTATTCACTGTCAGGAGGAAGATTACAATTTAGCTTTTCTTTTAAATAAATATTTAAATCTAAACTTAAAGAAAAAGGCAAATAATCTGGATATCAATCATAAGGGCGCGCCAATTTCCTTCCCTTTATTTGAGTATGTTGACGAAAAATCACATAGCACCATTTATTTGTTAGGGAATACTTATAAATCTAAAAACCAGAAAATAACAAGTGCGGGGAGTTTGTTTGAGGAACACTATGAAGAAAAAACATATTTTTTAATTCCTGAGTTTAAAAAAATAAATTTTCTGATAAAAATTTGCTCAGACAACCCAAAATATATAGAAAAAAAATTACTTGCAGAAATACTTAAATTACCCCTTGTAATAACAGCTTACGCTTTAGATTATACTACTTTAAAATCAAATCAAAATTTAAATTTTAACTAATGCCAATAAGAAAAAAAACAAAAATTGTGGCCACTTTAGGCCCTGCAACCCAAAGTGAAGAAACCCTAAGAGATATGATTCTTGCCGGTGTGGATGTCTTTAGGGTGAACTTTTCACATGCTAATTATACGGATGTTAGGGAAAGAATTACTACCATTAGAAAAATAGGAGACGAGCTCGAAATGCCTCCCGCTATTTTAGCAGATCTACAAGGGCCAAAATTGCGTGTAGGCGTTATGAAAGAAGAAGTAGTAGTTAATCCGGGGGATGAAATTTTATTTTGTACCGGCAAGGAATTTGAAGGCACAGCCAAGAAAGTATATATGAACTATGCCCTTTTTCCAAAAGATGTAAAAGCAGGCGAAAGAATATTATTAGACGATGGAAAACTGCATTTTGAGGTTATTTCAACCAACAACAAAGATGAAGTAAAAGCACGCGTTATTCAAGGCGGACCTCTTCGGTCTAAAAAAGGGGTAAACCTGCCAAACACTAAAATTTCTCTTCCTGCTATGACCAAAAAAGACATAGAGGATGCCATTTTTGCCATTAGTTTAGAGGTAGATTGGATTGCGTTATCCTTTGTTAGAGATGCAGATGACTTAAAAATATTAAATGATTTAATTAAGGAGCACTCAAGCTATAAAATACCCGTTATTGCAAAAATTGAAAAACCGGAAGCTGTTAAAAACATTAAAAGAATTATAGCTCATTGTGATGGATTGATGGTTGCCCGTGGTGATTTAGGCGTAGAAGTTCCCGCAGAAGAAGTACCATTAATTCAAAAGGAATTAGTGCTGGTAGCAAAATTAGCCCGGATTCCTGTAATAATTGCCACACAAATGATGGAAACGATGATTACTTCTTTAACACCCACGAGAGCTGAAGTAAATGATGTTGCAAACTCTGTAATGGATGGTGCTGATGCTGTGATGCTCTCAGGAGAAACTTCCATTGGAAATTATCCGGTGCAGGTTATAGAAACCATGGCAAAAATTATTAGAAGTGTTGAACATTCTGCATTAATAAGGGTTCCGCAAGAACCACCACAAATTAAAACAAACAGATACGTTACAAAATCTGTTTGTTATCATGCAGCCTTGATGGCAAATGAAATTGAGGCTAAAGCTATTTGCACATTAACCAATAGTGGCTACACCGCTTTCCAAATTTCAGCCTGGAGGCCTAATGCACATATCCTTGTGTTTACTTCCAATAAAAATATCCTGACCCGCATGAGCTTGCTTTGGGGGGTTCGTGCTTTTCATTATGATAAATTTGTAAGCACTGACACTACAGTCGATGATGTCAATAAAATTGCATTAGAAAAAGGATTCGTGGAAAAGGGAGATTACCTTATAAACCTGGCGGCAATGCCTATTAAAAATAAAGGTATGGTGAACACCTTGCGGGTTTCACAAGTATAAGTTTAAAAGTCAAACTTCACCTATACGGCAACTGCTTTTTGTTTAAGGGCGGTTGTTGTTTTCTTGATTTAATGAATATGTCAATTCATTCTTTTTTATTTGTTCAATTTCTGAAGAAAAGTCTAATATTTTTTACTCTGGTTTTTTGAATGTTTTTTAAAGATTTTAAAAGTAATGTGATCGAACATTTTAGTCATTGTGGCAGCTAAGATTACCAAAGACTTTTCATTTTTAATTACACAAAGATTTATATTGAATTGTCCCATGGTATCTATTGCTAATCTCAAGTAACCTAATCCCTATACGGAAAACTAAATCGTCTTGAGTTTTGCTTTTTTCTTTACTTTTATCATCCATTTTTTTTAATCTTAACATGTTTTCAATAGTTATTTAAAAAAATGCGTATGTAAACAAATTTTATGGTAAACTTTTAACAAAAAAAATAATTATTTAAAAAATAAACTTAAAAAAACAATATATTTGAATATGAATTCATGAATCGAAAATTATTTGGTATTACGATTTTTTGAATTAAAAAAATAAATTTCGAATTCACATTAATTAACTTAAAAAATTCATTATGAAAACAAAATTATTATTACTGACTTTTTTAGGTTTCTTTGCTTTAAACGCACAGACAACCCATAATCTAGACTGGTTTATGAATATTGGCGCCAATGTAGATTTAACGATTAACCAAGGTGATACAGTTATATGGACTTGGGGAGATGCAGCTCCGCATACCGTTGAAAACGAAGTTGGCAACTCTGTAGAGACCTTCAATAGTGGGATTATTACCGGAATAGGAGAAACCTATTCCTATACTTTTACGGTAGTGGGGGACAATAGTTATTTTTGTGGTATACACGGAGCAGCAAGCATGTCAGGCACCATAACTGTAAATGAAATATTGGGTATTGAAGAAAACAAGTTCAATTCAATCACTATTTACCCAAATCCTTCCTCCTCTAAAATAAATTTTGAATTACCCAAAAATATGCAAACGGGTCAAATATTAGTATTTGATATTTTGGGAAAACAGATTTATACCCATGAATTTGAATTAGAGAAAACCATTACAATAGATATATTGAATTGGAATTCTGGAAGCTATTTCTTGAAAATTATTTCGGGCGAAAACGAACAAACCGAAAGATTTATTAAAAACTGATTAAAAATGGAAGGATTAAATTTTATTTAATTGAGGTTCAACATGAAAATAATCAATCCAAAACATTAAAAATAAACAAGGAATATCTAAAAGTCAAACTTCAACTGTACGGCAACCGCTTTTTGTTTAGATGCGGTTGTTGTTTTTTTATCTGTATTAAGATTTGATAGTGAAATGCCTAACAATCGCACTGAGTTAAGTGTTTTTTCTTGAAACAAAAGCTCCTTGACGGTTTCCAAAATCAACGCTTTATCGGCAATATAGTACGGGAGAGTTTTGCAGCGTGTTTGTAGTGTAAAATCGCTGTATTTAATTTTTAAAGTTACGGTTTTTCCTGCCACTTTCGATTTGGTTAAACGGCGCTCTAATTCGTCAGCAATATCTTTTAAGCGTTCCATCATAAATATTTCTGAAGAGATGTTTTTTGAAAACGTGCGCTCTGCACCAAGTGATTTTCTAATGCGATTTGGCTTCACTTCACTCGTATGTATTCCTCTTACTACATTATAGTAATGCGAGCCACTTTTTCCAAAGGTTTCTACAAGGTAATCCAACGATTTTTCTTTTAGATCTTTCCCAGTGAAAATACCTAAATTATACATCTTTTCTTGCGTGACTTTCCCAACACCAAAAAATTTACGAATGCTTAGGGTTTCTAGAAAAGAAATTACTTCTTCTGGATTTATCGTTTTTTGACCATTAGGTTTGTTGATGTCACTGGCTATTTTTGCAATGAATTTATTAATGGAGATTCCTGCGGATGCATGTAAGCCTGTTTCTTCAAGAATTCGTTTCCTAATTTCTTTTGCAATTAATGTAGCACTAGGGTTGCCTTTTTTGTTTTCTGTTACGTCTAAATAGGCCTCATCAAGCGAAAGCGGCTCTACAAGGTCTGTATATTCTAGAAAAATTTTCCTTATTTTCTGTGATATTTCTTTATATCGTTCAAAATGTGGTTGCACAAAAATCAACTCAGGGCATAACTTTTTAGCCAGGACACTGGACATAGCACTACGCACACCAAATTTACGTGCTTCATAACTCGCGGCCGACACCACTCCGCGGTCAGAACTTCCGCCTACAGCAATGGGTCTTCCTCTCAAATCAGGATTGTCCAGTTGCGCTACAGAAGCAAAAAATGCATCCATATCCACGTGAATTATTTTTCTGATGGGAAAGTCACTTTCCATAAAACAAAAATAGTGTAATTTTATGCTCATGAAAAAAACTGCCATCCTTTTAGGGGCAACCGGATTAACAGGAGGTCCTTTGCTCAATTTATTATTGAAAGACAATTATTATGGGAAAATTAAATTGTTTTCCAGAAGAAGTGTAGGAATTACACATCCTAAATTAGAAGAACATTTGGTAGATGTCTTGCAATTAGAAAATCAAAAAGAAATTTTTCGAGCAGACGAAGTTTTTTGTTGTATAGGCACTACAAAAGCCAAAACACCTGATGCCGAAACCTACAAAAAGATAGATTACGGAATTCCCTTTACTGCTGCTAAATTGTGTAAGGAAAACAATATCAAAACATTTCTTGTTATTTCAGCTATGGGAGCTAACCCTAAAAGCAAGGTGTTTTACAACAAAACCAAAGGCGAAATGGAACGGGATGTTTTGGCACAACAAATTAAAAACACCTTTATTTTACGCCCTTCATTAATAGCGGGCAATAGAAAAGAAAAGCGATTTGGAGAAACCATTGCAACATTTATTTTTGGCATAATAAATCCACTATTGCCAAAAAAATACAATTCTATCTCGCCTGAGGATATTGCTAAAGCGATGGTTTATGTTGCAAATAATGGCAATATCCAAAACACAATTGAAAGTAATCAAATCAAAGAAATTGCAATACAATGCAGGAAATTGAACGAAAATTTTTAGTCACTTCTGAAGCTTTTAAAAAGGAAGCTTTTCAAAAAACACAAATTGTACAAGGATTTCTTAATTCGCATCCTGAGCGTACGGTACGAGTTCGAATAAAAGGAGAAAAAGGATTTGTAACTGTAAAAGGAATTTCAAATAAAGCGGGCACCATAAGAACCGAATGGGAAAAGGAAATACCAGTATTAGAGGCTGAAGCACTTTTAGTTTTATGTGAACCCGGTGTGATTTATAAAATTCGCTATGAGGTAAAAGTAGGAAATCATATTTTTGAAGTAGATGAATTTTTAGGGGAAAATGAAGGACTTACCATAGCTGAAATTGAATTAAAAGAGGAAAATGAAACGTATCAAAAGCCCTCTTGGCTGGGTTTGGAAGTTACAGGGGAATTAAAGTATTACAATTCGCAATTGAGTAAAAATCCTTTTAAAAATTGGAAATAAATAGGCAACCCCCCTCCATGTTCAAACCCCTGCGAGGGTTGAAAAATAAATATAATTTTACTTTGAATCGTTTAGAAAATTATAATTTATTATAAGAATAGGCTCGTTCTACTTTACAAATTTTTACATCATACCATACATACCAATTATCCTTCCCTTTTTGTTGTGCAATTAGGTGTTTGGCTTGGTTTTTCCAGTTTTTAATAGCTTCTAAATCTTTCCAATAACTTACAGTAAGGCCTATCTCGTTTCTGACGCTATCCATACTTAAAAAGCCCGGTTGTTCTTTTGCCAGAGTTTCCATTAAAGAAGCTGTTTCATCATATCCAGAATCGTTTTCGCTTTTTTTGGAAGTGAAAATTACGGCATAAAAGGGGTTAAAATCTGGCTGCATTAGTCTTTATAAATAGCTATTACTAGTTCTCCTTTTGCATTCATGGAAGCACGATACATGCCTTCAGTATTAAACTCCATTACCATGTTTCCGTCTTTGTCGATGGCAATAATGCCGCCATCACCTCCTAAAGCAGGTACTTTTTTCTGAATAACTTCCTTAGCTGCATCTTTAAGTGATAATCCTTTGTATTCCATAAGTGCAGAAATATCGTGTGCTACTACAGCCCGAATAAAAAATTCACCCCAACCGGTGCTTGAAACAGCACAGGTAGCATTGTTAGCATAAGTACCTGCACCTATAATTGGAGCATCGCCAATTCTGTTCCATTTTTTATTGGTCATTCCTCCTGTAGAAGTACCGGCCGCAAGATTGCCGTGTTTATCTAAAGCTGCGGCACCTACTGTACCAAATTTGTAATCTTTTATGTAAGGATCTACAAAAGCAGATTTGGCATCTAGGGTTGATGTGTTTTTCTCGGCATCTTTTATTTTTTGAAGGGACTGAAAACGACTTTCGGTATAGAAATATGAAGGATCCATAAATTCAAACCCTTGTTCTAAAGCAAATTGTTCTGCTCCTTTACCACTTAACATAACATGGGGTGAATTTGTCATTACTTTAATAGCCAAATCAATAGGATTTTTAATTTTTTTCACTCCAGAAACGGCACCGGCATCTAAATTGGAACCATCCATAACAGAGGCGTCTAATTCATTTGTACCCTCATGGGTAAAGACAGCTCCTTTTCCTGCATTAAAGAGAGGAGAGTTTTCCATTACATTTATTGTTTTTGCAATTGCTTCCAAACTGGTGCCACCATTTTCTAATATTTCATAGCCTTTTTTGATAGCTATTTCAAGAATTTGCTTGTAAGCCGCTTCTAATGAGTCGCTCATATTTTCTTTTAATATAGTTCCGGCACCTCCATGAATTACGATACCAAAATTTTCAATCTGCTCCTTTTTAGCTTTTTTATGAGAAAATTCGGTTGGATTTGGCTCTTTTTTAATGTTACAAGCATAAAAAAAGAAGCTGATTAATGTTAAAATTACAATTTTTTTCATAATGGTTTATTTATAAGTAATTAGGCTAAAATACATCTTTATCCCTTGTCATTATAGGGTTTTTATATTTTATTATGTAAGAATTATTTTTATAAATATATAAAATAATCGATAAAATGCTTAAATAGTACGATAAAGTGTAATTTGTATTCTTTTTTTTCTTACATTCGTTTTGTATTAATTCCCAAAGTTAATACAAAATTAAGTCCCAAACTTAACCTACTTATTATGAAAAACATTTACAATGGGCTGATAGCCATGACATTACTTATCGCTTTTTCTTCTTGCTCCAAAGACGAATTAACCGATGCCTCTGAAGACCTTTCCTACACTGTAGATTTAAACATCGTTATTAAAAATGATGTGACAATGTCCAGAGAAATTTTAGATCTAATTAATGCCCATAGAGCATCAATAGGGTTAAACACTCTTGCACTAGATCAACAATATGCTTCTGCTTATGCAGTAGATCATACAGATTATATGATAGAAACCGGCAAAATTAATCATGACAATTTTAATTTACGCTCACAGGCTTTAAAAGACAAAGGAGCCATACGTGTTGGTGAAAATGTTGCCTTTGGTTATACCGATGCCGCATCGGTTGTAAACGGCTGGTTAAACAGTCCTGCTCACCGAAATATTATTGAAGGCGATTATTCCCACAGTGGTTTCGGCGTTTTCAAAAATAATGAAGGCAATTACTATTTCACTCAAATATTTTATATGAAATAAATATATTTCTCTTTTCTTTCCATAAATTTTTTGAATAGCAACATTTCCTGTATTTTTACGTAAATCTAAAAGTACAGGAAATGGCTATTCAAAAACCTTTTAATTTAAACAAGTGGATTGAAGAAAATAGAAATCTTCTAAAACCTCCCGTAGGCAACAAAAATCTTTATAAAGATGCCGGCGATTATATAGTTATGATTGTTGCCGGACCTAATGCTAGAAAAGACTACCACTATAATGAAACTGAAGAATTATTTTACCAACTAGAAGGTTCCATAAAAGTTATTATTCAAGAAAATGGAGAACGCAAGGTGATGGAACTTCATCCCGGCGATATGTATTTACATCCAGCAAAAGTGCCTCATTCTCCAGTTAGAGAAGAAGGATCTATTGGTCTTGTTATTGAAAGAAAAAGAGCCGGAGAAGGATTTACAGATGGTTTGCTTTGGTTTTGTGACAATTGCAACCATAAAATACATGAAACCTATTTTGAACTTCATGATGTAGAAAGAGATTTTCTTCCTCATTTTAAAACATTTTACAACTCTATAAATTTACGTACTTGTAAAAATTGTGGTGCCATAATGGAAACTGACCCAAGATTTACAGAAAGTGAGTAGAAAGGCACTTCAAGTGCTTTTCCATAGATTTCAAAAAAGAGAACTTCACTAATTTTCTTTCCATTGGTTTTCGAAAAATGTATCTTTGCAAAAATATTTTTTTAGAATTAAACACCTGAGGTATGTTAAAAACTGCAACCGCATTTGGAATAGAAGATGCGCTAGATCAATTAGGAATTAAAAAAACAAATAATGGAACTTCCACAGGATCAGAATGGTTTTCTTCTAAGGAAGAAATCGCTTCTTATTCACCGGTGGACGGGCAACTTATTGCCAAAGTAAATGTTACTACAAAAGATGATTATGAAAAAGTAATCACTACCGCAAGAAAAGCATTTATGTCTTGGCGATTAACACCGGCACCACAACGTGGAGAAATTGTAAGACAGTTTGGAGACGAATTGCGTCGTTTGAAAGAACCCCTTGGAAAATTAGTTTCCTATGAAATGGGAAAATCCTATCAGGAAGGTTTGGGCGAAGTACAAGAAATGATAGATATCTGTGATTTTGCAGTTGGGCTTTCTCGCCAACTTCACGGGTTGACCATGCACAGCGAACGTCCTGGACATAGAATGTATGAACAATACCACCCATTGGGAGTTGTGGGAATTATTTCGGCATTTAATTTCCCGGTTGCCGTTTGGGCTTGGAATACAGCTTTAGCTTGGATAAGTGGCGATGTATGTATATGGAAACCAAGCGAAAAAGTGCCACTTTGTGGGGTAGCTTGTCAGCATATTGCCGCTCGAATTTTTAAAATGAACAACCTTCCGGAAGGCATTTCTTGTTTAATCAATGGCGATTATAAAGTAGGTGAAATGATGACTACCGATAAACGAGTTCCTCTAATTTCGGCTACCGGATCCACCAGAATGGGAAAAGTAGTTGGAAGAACGGTGGCTGAACGATTAGGAAAATCCTTATTGGAATTAGGTGGAAACAATGCCATCATTGTAACTCCCGATGCCGATATTAAGATGACCGTAATTGGCGCCGTATTTGGCGCTGTAGGCACCGCAGGGCAACGATGTACTTCCACCAGAAGACTCATTATTCATGAATCTATTTATGACAAAGTAAAAGATGCCGTAACTGCCGCCTATAAACAATTGCGCATTGGAAACCCTTTAGACCAACACAACCATGTAGGTCCTTTAATTGATACCGATGCAGTAAAAATGTATCAAGAAGCTTTAGAAAGAGTGGTTAAAGAAGGGGGAAAAATACTTGTGGAAGGTGGCGTATTATCCGGCGAAGGCTATGAAAGCGGCTGCTATGTAAAACCTGCAATTGCCGAAGCAAAAAACGAATTTGAAATCGTTCAGCATGAAACATTTGCTCCGGTTTTATATCTAATCAAATATAGTGGTGATGTCTATAACGCTATTACACTTCAAAATGGGGTAAATCAAGGACTTTCCTCTGCAATTATGACAAACAATCTTAGAGAAGCAGAAGCATTTCTTTCACAAGTAGGTAGTGATTGTGGCATTGCAAACGTAAATATTGGTACTTCCGGAGCTGAAATTGGCGGGGCTTTTGGCGGAGAAAAAGAAACCGGCGGCGGTCGTGAAAGCGGAAGTGATGCCTGGAAAGTATATATGCGCCGGCAAACAAATACTATAAATTATACTACTGAGCTACCTTTAGCGCAAGGGATTAAGTTTGATTTGTAAAAATCTTTTTTAAAAAGAAGATAAGATATAAAAAACCGCTTTTTATTACTAAAAAATTCACGGTAATAGGGGTCGGTTTTTTTATGATTAATGACGAGAATGATAAAAAAGAATTTCAATTAGAAAGACAAAGTCCCAAACGCATTTAAAAACTTAACAAATACTTGGCTTGATAGAGAGACAAAACCAACTACTTTTATGCTGTAAATAGTAAAAACGTTTCCAAATGAAAAACCTACTCCTATTTTGCGTCCTACTACTTTTTGTTAGCTGTAATTCAGATACTAATGGCATTCCTTGTACCGAAGAAGCAAGAGCCGGTCTTAATGTTACCGTGCGCGATGCACAAACCACCAATTATTTAGGTATTGGCACTACAATTGTTGCAACAGATGGAACGTATTCAGAAACATTACAATTTATTGAAGGAATAATTCCCAGTTTTGCCGGTGCTTGGGAAAGAGAAGGAAATTATACCTTAACCGTTTCCGCCCAAGGATTTACCACTTTTGTTTCTGAAACAATTACAGTAGCTTCCGATGAATGCCACGTCATACCGCAACAAGTAGAAATAAGCTTACAACCTGAATAGTGTATTAAAATCGGTAGCCTATGCCTAGACCTGCATGAATTTCTATGGCTTCAAAGCGTTCTTTAACTTCATCGCTGAAGTTTCTTCCGACGCTTCCATAAAGTGCAATAATAAAGGAGTTGCTGAAATTCCATTTGTATCCGGAGCCTATACCAATGATGAAAGTGTTCATGTCCGTTTTGACTTTTCGGATGGGTTGCCCGGGCATAAGATCAATAAGCGCTAAATCAGGGTCTTCTTCAAAATCACCAAATCGGTATTTCACAAACGGATTAAAGTACAATCCGGAACCAGGGTTTTCAGTTCCAAAATAGAAATTATAGCCCAATTTCGCACTAGTGGTATGAAACTGTTGGGAACCTTCTTCCGAATGAAAATTGATTCTGTCGTTTATGAGTACTTCAACATCTACAGATTGGTTATAATCAAACAGATATTCATAGCCTACTTCAATGGAGGCAAAAATAATAGTGTTTGCTATATTGAATTTAATTTCGTTATTGGGATATTCCTGAGCAGAAACAGGGACTGTCAAAAAAAAGGATGTCAGAATTAGGAGGACATTTTTCATATAACAAAAAGTTAGTTGTTGCAGCTAATTTAGTAATTTTTCCGATATCAATTTCTTCCTTCCTCTTCAGGATATAATTGAAAAACAAGATCGCTTTGCCAAAATTCTTTTGTGTCTATATCCAAGATGCTGATGGGTCCTTTAAATGCGGCACCTGTGTCCATGTTCCATACGTTTTGTGCTTGTGTTGGGGTTGATTTTCCAATTCGAGTAACAGGGGTATGCCCAATATATATTTCTTTAAATAACCGTAATCGTTTAGGATACCGAATGTCTTGGGGCGAAAGACTTTTATCAATTGCAACAGCCATTTCCCAAAGGGTTCTGTCCCAGAAAAAAGTGGTTTTATGAAGCTCATATTCCGGCCCATTCAGGTTTTGAAAGCCGGCGTGAACAAACAATCTGTTTTTTTTGTCTAGGTGAAAATTCACCATATTTTCAAAAAAATCACTATGCAACATTTTCTCTTTTTTTGTAATTTTTTCATAACTTTCGATAGCGCTTTGTCCACCGTTTAATAGCCATTGTTCCGGTTTTTCGTTATACATTAGCCAGCGATGACACAAATCATCGTGATTTCCTCTTAAAAATATACAGGGGTTTGTTTTGGAAATAGCAATTAAAAAAGACACAACTTCCACACTTTCACTCCAACCATCTACAAAATCACCTAAAAAAATGAGGGAGTCTTGCGGGGTTACCTTCGCCTTCCTTATAACTTGTTTTAAAGCTTTAAAACCACCGTGTATATCTCCTACGACTAGTGTTCTACTCATTTCTAATTATAATTTACTTTTCTTAAGATGCGCATGGTTTCTTTATAAGATTGATACACCACACCATTTATATCTTTTAAATAGGATCTTGCATTAATTAGTTTTTCTTTTGCTTCTGAAAAATCATTAAAATAGCACAACAAATAACTAGCTGGCAGATTTTTTAAATCCACCTCCTCTCTTGGGTTTAAGGTTATGTTTTTTTTAATTTTCTCCATCAATATATTGTTGGTGTTATAAATGTGAAATAAGGTTTTTTTGTCAAATTTTGGCGGCTCAAATAATAATTTGGTTTCAATGGAATAAAAACCATTTTCCTGAAAATGAATTTGAAGCTCTTCTAGGGGGTAGTAGGTATGCTTTTTTTGCAAACCCAATTGTACATATTCCACAATCCTAAAATGATCTTCCGTAAAGCTAATGGAAACCTCGTCTAATGCCGAATAAAATAATCGCACTTGTTCGTTGATTAATTCAATATCCACTCTGGAATAAAACACCTTGTCTCCCGCTTTTTTCTTAATTCCAGCCCAACATACCACAAAAATTTCTTTAAACACTTTGTAAGAGGCCTCTAGGTCTTTGTGCCGGTGGTTAACAAAATCTATCACACCGTCTAAGGTCAATTGAATGTTGTTTTTTGCATGGGTTTCAATGCTTTCTACAATTTTTGAATTCACATCTTTAATTTCAATATCAAAAACTTTTGGCATAGAAATACTTCCATCTCTAAAAAAGACGGTTCCACCCCAATATTTCCATATATTTTTTTTAAGTGCCGTAAGTTGGTTTATGGGCCTAATGGTTACAAGTCCAACAACTTTACCTTCGGGCAAATTCGGAAATGGGATATTTTCATAAGCAATTAACGGAGCATTAGTTAGATAAGCGTTCACTAAATTTTGAATTTTGCTGTCGTCAAAAAAGTCCACACCCACAATTTCATTGGTACTATCTTCAATACCTACAACTATGTAGGAATTGTTTTTGGGATTGGAATTGCTCAATGCACAAATATGCTTTAAAAATTTTGCTTTACCTTCTTTGTTGCTTAAATCAAACCGCAACTTTTTATCATAAAAACTGCACTCATCGTTGTGAGCTAATAGGTTTTTGATAAGAAGGCGTTTGTTAATCATTTTTATTTTTTCTTTAAAGTGAGCATTTTGTTGCTCTATATTCTAAATTTTAAATACGTGTTTTGTTTACTATGGTACTACTTGCTTGATCCACACTCATTACCATCAAGTCTGCTATGTTTACATGACTTGGGCGCGTAACCGTAAACCAAATAATATCGGCAATATCTTCAGGTAATAGAGGTTGAAAACCTTGATATACCTTATCTGCACGTTCTTTATCTCCCTTAAAGCGCACTTCGCTGAAATTGGTTTTTACCATTCCGGGATGGATTGCGCCAACGCGAATTCCATTTCCGTTGAGGTCTATTCGCATGGCTTGATTGATGGCGTCAACGGCATATTTACTTGCGCAATATACATTACCGTTAGGATATACTTCCTTTGCAGCAGTAGAACCTATATTTATAATATGTCCTGATTTTTGAGCTATCATTTTCGGAATAATCGCCTTACTTACATAAAGTAGTCCTTTTATATTGATGTCCAACATGGCGTCCCAATCGTCTAAATTTCCGTTTTGGATGGAATCTAAACCGTGGGCGTTTCCGGCATTGTTAATTAAGATGTCAATTTTTGAAAAGGCTTCCGGTACAGTATTAATTTTTTTCAAAACCTCCTTTTTATCTCTAACGTCAAACAAAAGCGAATGCACTTCCGTCATACCTTGAAGTTCATTTACAAGTTTTTTCATACGTTCTTCATTTCTTCCACAAAGAATTAAACGAATTCCGTTTTTAGCAAAAACCCTTGCTGTTGCTTTTCCAATACCTGATGTTGCGCCTGTAATAAGGGCTGTTTTTGTGCTCATTATTTTTATAATTTATTGCCTTAAAAGTAATATAATTATAAATGAAATGGAAGTTAAAACTTAGTTAAGCGCCTAGTTAAACCTTGTTAAATGTAAATTTGTGAGGCAGATAGTGGGTTACTATTGTACCTATTAATATTTAAAAACCTAACTATGAAAAATTTATGGAAATTTAGTTTAGCAATTGCAGTTCTTATTTTTGCGGTTGCTTGTAGTAATGATGACTCCTCAGAAGCGGGAAAGGCGAGAGTAGCTGTTAGTTTGACAGATGCTCCCGGCGACTATGATGCTGTTTATGTTGACGTACAGGATGTGGTTATTAAATATAGCGATAGTGAAGGGGACGTTTCAATAGGCGCAATAAACGCAGGAATTTATAACCTATTAGAGCTAACAGGAGGCGTAAGCGTTTTATTGGTTAATGATGAAATTCCTTCCGGTCACATTAGTCAAATGCGATTAATTTTAGGATCGGAAAACAGTGTAGTGGTTGATGGTGTTTCATATCCACTTGCAACACCAAGCGCAGAACAATCCGGTTTAAAATTGCAAATTAATGAAACATTAGAACCAGGAATATTCTACGAGTTTATTTTAGATTTTGATGTAGAAGAATCTATTGTTGTTCAAGGTAACGGAAGTTATGTATTGAAACCGGTAATTCGAGCAAGTACGGTAGCTGAAAGCGGAGCTATAACAGGATTTGTACTTCCACTGAACACGCAAACCCTGGTAACAGCTACTAATGCAAACACTACTATTTCTGCATATACTAATCTGCAAGGAAAATTCTTTTTACACGGAGTTCCTGATGGAATTTATACTGTAACTATACAGCCGGAAATCATTTCCGGATTAGAAACTGTTGTACTTACTAATGTTGAAGTTTCCAATGGATTGGTTACAGATCTTGGTACAACAACATTGCTATAGTCTTTTATTCACATATAAAATGGGAAGCAGCACAATTTTGTGCTGCTTTTTATTTTTAACCAATTGTTAACAGGATAACTGCAGATAATTTTCCAATTTGCAGCATCAAAAAATACAACCCTATAAAATGATTAAATTATGGAAGAAACTAGCGCATCTATTGATATTGGAGTACTTAATGAAAAAATAGAAAAAGAGAGTGCTTTTGTAGATATTTTGACGATGGAGATGAATAAAGTCATCATTGGTCAAAAACATATGATAGAACGGCTTTTAATTGGCTTGTTAGGACAAGGACATATATTACTGGAAGGGGTTCCGGGACTTGCAAAAACACTTGCTATCAATACACTTTCGCAAGCGGTTCATGGGTCGTTTAGCAGAATTCAATTTACACCAGATTTATTGCCGGCTGATGTTATAGGAACCTTAATTTATAACATGAAACTCAATGATTTTAGTATTAAAAAAGGACCTATTTTTGCCAATTTTGTTTTAGCTGATGAAATTAATAGAGCTCCCGCTAAAGTGCAATCTGCTCTTTTGGAAGCAATGCAGGAAAAACAAGTTACCATTGGCGAAGTGACCTATAAATTAGACCAGCCTTTTTTAGTAATGGCCACCATGAATCCTATTGAGCAAGAAGGAACCTATCCGCTTCCTGAAGCACAAATGGATCGTTTTATGCTAAAAACTGTCATCAAATATCCTCAGATGCAGGATGAGCAACTTATCATAAGACAAAACTTAAAAGGTGCTTTTGATACCATTAATCCTGTAGTTACCTTAGATCAAATTTACCGGGCACAAGCAGCTGTGCGTGAAGTGTATATGGATGAGAAAATAGAAAAATATATTTTAGATATTGTTTTTGCTACCCGGAATCCGGAAATATATAACCTTGCTGACCTTAAACCTTTGATTAATTACGGCGCCTCACCTCGTGGAAGTATCAACCTGGCAATTGCCGCAAAATGCTATGCTTTTATTAAAAGAAGAGGATACGTCATTCCTGAAGACGTTAGAGCAGTTGTTCATGATGTCCTTCGTCATAGAATAGGCATCACCTACGAAGCTGAAGCTGAAAATATAACTTCAGAAGATCTTATCAATAAAATTGTAAACCAAATTGAAGTGCCTTAGAGAATGGTTTTTGGCTATTTGAAAAAAGTTACCGTCGTTTTATCAACGAAACTGGCTTAAAATTTTCAAAATCATTACAAACAGAAATGGACACAAAGGAATTACTAAAAAAAGTTAGAAAAATTGAAATTAAGACCCGCCGTCTTAGTGACAATCTTTTTGGTGGCGAATACCACACCACATTTAAAGGTCGTGGTATGACTTTTAGTGAAGTACGTCAGTATCAATTTGGCGATGATGTTAGAAATATTGATTGGAATGTTACCGCTAGATATAACGAACCCTTTATAAAAGTTTTTGAAGAAGAACGCGAACTTACTTTGATGCTGTTAGTAGATGTCAGTGGCTCTGAATATTTTGGCTCTACCCTACAATTTAAAAATGAAATAGTAACCGAAATCGCCGCAACACTTGCCTTTTCTGCCTTACAGAATAACGACAAGATAGGGTTAGTGCTTTTTACCGATGAAATGGAATTGTACATTCCACCTAAAAAAGGTAAATCACACGTACTTCGCATCATAAGAGATTTGATTGAGTTTGAACCTAAAAGCAAAAAAACCAATATAGAAAAAGCATTACAATTTCTGTCAAATGTGATGAAAAAGAAAGCCATTGTTTTTGTTATTTCCGACTTTATAACTGATGAGGATTACAAAAATGCCTTGCGGATTGCTTCCAAAAAACATGACCTTACCGGAATAAGAATATACGATGAATTAGAACTTAGCATCCCAAATTTAGGAGTGGTTCAAATGGATGATGAAGAAAGTGGCGAAACCATGTTAGTTGATACCACCTCAAAAACAGTTAGAAATAACTATGCGAAATACTATCGCGAGAAAGTAAATTTTTTCCAAGAAACCTTTAGCAGAAGTGGTGCCGGCACAATGGATTGCAGAGTGGATGAAAGTTATGTGAAAAAATTATTGGGTTATTTTAAAAGAAGAGCATGAGTAATAACGAGTTAGGATTTAATATGTTTAAACCGCAATGGACTTTTGTGCTATTTGCCTGTTTACTAGGTTTTTTCTCAGGATTCTCTCAAGTAAAATCCAGTATTGATACAACATCCATACGTATAGGCGAAGAAATAAAATTCAGCATCTCTATCGAGGCAGATTCTTCAGCAAGAGTAACATTCCCCGAAGGGCAAACCTTTTTACCCTTAGAAGTCATCGAATTTTATAGCATAGACACCACTTTTGAACAAGCAAAAATCCGGCTTATTAAAAAATATGGACTTACTCAGTTTGACTCCGGAAAGTATGTCCTTCCTCGTCAAGCAATAAAAATTAACGAAACTGTTTTCTATACAGACTCTCTTTTAGTAGAAGTTGCTGATGTCGTTGTGGATACCACGAAACAAAAAATGTTTGATATTAAAGCGCTTATAGACGTGCCTCCTGTAAAAGGAGATTGGTTGCGTTATTTGCTTTGGATTGTACTGGCATTGCTAGTTATAAGTGGAATTATTTATTTACTTATTCAAAGAAAAAAGAAAATAGAAGAAGCCAAAAGACAATTGCCGCCTTATGAAGAAGCTTTAGTTGCACTACAAACCCTTGACAATTCAGAATATCTAAAAAACAATCAAGTAAAAGATTACTATTCTACTCTTACCGAAATCGTAAAACGATATTTAGATAGAGAAGTAGATGAAGCAGCTTTAGAAAGCACTACCGAGGAACTAATTGACCGACTAAAATTACACAAGGATTCCGGACACTTAGATTTTGACCAAGAAACCATCGCCAAATTAAATCTAATTCTAAAAAGAGCCGATTTAATAAAATTTGCTAAAATGCAAATGGAGTCTGGTCAAGCTCAATTAGATAGAAAAGACATAGAAAACATCATCAATGAAACCCATGAAGTCATTCCGGAACCCACAGAAGAGGAGTTATTACAAGATGCCCTATATCAAGAACAGCTTTTAAAGAAAAAGAAAAAGAAAAAACAAACAATAATTATCGGCTCGATGGTTTCTCTACTCCTCGTTGCATATGTTGTCCTGTCGTTAGTATTTGGACTTCAAACGGTAAAAGATACCATCTTTGGAAACTATACGAAAAGTCTGGCAGAAGCAACCTGGATAAAAAGTGAGTATGGAAGTCCTGCGGTAATTTTAGAAACCCCAGATGTTTTATTTAGAGAAATAGATACTATCTCCCACGCCATTCTTTCAAAAGGTTTAGAGGATGTATTTACCTTTGGAGACATTCAAAACAAAGTATTTATACTTGTGGGATCTACAAAAATTTCAGATGGACAACAAGTAAATCTAGAAACTGTTTTAGAAGAAAAATTAATGCTTTTAGAAACCAATGGTGCCACAAACCTGATTGTTAAAAACGAACCATTTTCAACGGAAAAAGGAGTTTCGGGAATACGTGCCTATGGTGAATTTAATATTCGGGTTGCCGATAATAAATTTAAAAAAGAAAAAAGCGAATACGAACTTCTATTATTTGCCCAAGATGGAGCAATTCAGGTTATTTTAATTGTCAATGAAAAAGACGATTTATACGCTAAACAAATAAAAGAACGTATTTTAAAATCAGTAGAATTAGAAGTAATTAAGAAACAATAACAATGAATTTTGAGTTTGTAAATCCCGAATTTTTTTGGTTGGCACTTCTTCTGCCCATAGCCATAGCTTGGTATGTGTGGAAAAAAAACAAACTCACGGCATCTTTAAAACTATCCACAGTTAAAGGATTTCAAACAGGGGCTAACTGGAAAGCTAAATTACGACCATTTTTGTTTGTACTTCGTTTGATGGCTTTATCGCTTTTAATTACAGCATTGGCACGCCCTAGAAATGTGGATGTTACTACTAAAATTAAAAAAACACAAGGCATTGATATTGTTATGGCAATAGATATTTCGGGCAGTATGTTAGCGCGTGATTTAAAACCCAATCGTTTAGAGGCACTAAAAACCGTTGCAACAAGATTTGTATTAGATAGACCTAATGACAGGATAGGCATTGTAATTTATGCCGGAGAAAGCTATACACAAACCCCATTAACCTCAGACAAGTCTATCATTGTAAAATCAATAAAGGAAATAACCTATAGCGATGTTATTGAAGGAGGAACCGCTATAGGTATGGGTCTAGCAACTGCAGTAAACAGACTAAAAGACAGCAACTCTGAAAGCAAAGTGGTTATTTTACTAACCGATGGCGTTAATAATTCGGGATTTATCGACCCAAAAATAGCATCAGAGTTAGCGGTAGAATTTAAAATTAAAGTGTATGCAATAGGCTTAGGCACTACTGGAACAGCACTTTCACCGGTTGCTATAAACCCTAATGGCACCTTTCAATATGCTAATGTACCTGTTGAAATAGACGAAGCATTGCTAAAAGAAATAGCTAAAGCAACCGGCGGGCTATACTTTAGAGCCGGAAGTAACACCAAGCTTGAAGAAGTATATGAAGAAATAAACAAATTAGAAAAAACCGATATTGAAGAATTTCAATACACTAATTATGACGAAAAATACCGCCCCTTTGCTATTTGGGCAGCAATTTTAGTGGCATTTGAAATGCTTTTACGTTTCACCATTTTTAGAAGTTTTATATAAATGTATCAATTTGAAGCACCATATTATTTTTACTTCTTAGGAATACTTCCCATCCTATTGCTATTTTTCGCTCTTTATTTGGTGTGGAAAAAAAGAGCCCAAAATCGTTTTGCCAATAAAAAAGCCATAAAAAAATTGAGTACAAATCGTTCCGGATTTAAATTGGCATTAAAAATAAGTTTTATTTTACTCGCATTATTCGCATTAGTAATCGCTTTGGTAAACCCTAAAATTGGCACAAAAATAGAAGAAGTAAAACGAGAAGGTGTAGATTTGGTATTTGCAATGGATGTTTCAAAAAGTATGCTAGCGGAGGATATTGCACCAAATAGATTAGAAAAATCCAAACAACTTGTTTCACAAATATTAAGCAATCTTGGTGGAGATCGAGTAGGAATCATAGGGTATGCTGGAAGCGCATTTCCACAATTACCCATTACCACTGATTTTAATTCGGCGAGGATGTTTTTAAACGCTATGAATACCGATATGGTTTCTTCCAGAGGTACTGCCATAGCCGAAGCAATAAACTTAGCAAAAACCTATTACAATGACGAAGACCAAACCAATAAAGTATTAATCATTCTTACAGATGGCGAGGATCATGAAGGAAACGTATCAGCAGAAGCCTTGGAAGCTGCAGAACTTGGAATAAAAATAATAACCATTGGTGTAGGAACTATTTCAGGAGGACCAATTCCCATAAAACAAAACGGAATTTTACAGGAATATATGCGCGACCAAAACAATGAAAGGGTCGTTACAGCGCTAAATGAAACAACATTGATAGAAATTGCAAACCAAACCGGCGGCGAATATATTAAAGGAGATGTAACTTCTCAAGTAGTAGATAAAGTAAAAGAGTTATTAAACAACATGGACAAAAAAGAATTTGAAGCAAAACAGTTTGCCGATTTTCAAGACCAGTTTCAATGGTTTATTGGAGCGGCAATCTTTTTTCTCTTTTTTGATATATTCTTTTTAGAGCGCAAAACAGTTTGGCTTCAAAAACTAAATTTATTTAATGAAAATAAAAAGCAAGAAGGTAATTAAAACGTTGATGATAGTTTAAATTAAAAATCTAAAAATTAGAACACTAAATACAATGCATAAAATAGTTTTCTTACTAGCACTTCTTTTTACTGCTTTTGTTTCTTCACAAACAAAAGAAGAACTAGCGCTTGAAAAAAAATCTAATAAATTACTATATAAGGCAAGAAGTAATTTTGAAAAGGGAAATTTTTCAGAAGCGGAAGCTAACTACCGAAAAGTAATTGCACTAGATTCAAAAAATACCACAGCAAATTATAACTTAGGTCATGTCTATTACAAAAATAAAAAAAATAGCGAAGCTGGAAAACGCTTTGTACAAGCAGCAGAAGTAGCTACTACAAAAGAGGAAAAACATAAAGTATATCACAATTTAGGAAATACATTTATGAATGACAAAAATTATAAAGCCGCTGTAGAAGCCTATAAAAATGCACTTCGAAACAATCCAACTGATGAGGAAACCAGGTACAATTTAGCTCTTGCAAAACAAATGTTAGAGCAACAAGGCGATGATGGCGGAGGCGAAGACGAAAAAGAAGAACAAAAAAAGGACAAACAAGAAGATAAACAAGACAAAAAAGAGGGGGACAACCAAGAAGAAAATCAGGATCAGAACAAAGGCGATGAGCAGGAAAAGGAAAAGGATTCCCAAAACAAAGAAGATAAAGAAGATTCTAAAGAAGAGAAAAATGACCAAGGAAAACCCCAACAAGTAGAAGGACAATTATCGCCACAACAAATACAAAGTTTGTTGGAGGCTATGAATAATCAAGAAAAAAAAGTACAAGACAAAATAAATGCAGAAAAACAAAAAGGAGTAAAGACAAAACCAGAGAAAGATTGGTAAGCCTATATTTTATTAAAAAAATTAAATAATGAAACTCAAATTTATACTTCTATCGACACTTATTTTACTAGCAACAAGCGGTGTCTTTGCGCAGGTAAAATTTGAAGCTAAGGTGAGCAAAAGCTCTCTTGGCATAAACGAGCGTTTGCGTGTAGATTTTGAAATGAATCAAGATGGTGATAATTTTCAACCACCCAATTTTCAAGGTTTTCGTGTGGTGGGCGGACCTAATCAATCCATAAGCAACTCTTGGATAAATGGTAGGCGAACCTACTCTAAAACATTTAGTTACTTTCTGTCTCCTACTGCTAGAGGCAAATTCACCATTGGCCAAGCCACAATACAAATTGATGGAGAAACTTTTAAAACAGTACCTATTAACGTTGAGGTTACAGCCGCTGTTGACCAGCCAAAAGATGGCGAAAACCCAGACTACCTAACCAGCGAAAACATTCACCTTGTAGCAGAAATATCTAAAACCAACCCTTATTTAAACGAAGCGATTACGGTGGTTTATAAACTCTACGTTTCTCCAGAAACAGCTGTGAGTGGCTGGAGAGAAATTGACAATCCAAAGTTTGCCGATTTCTGGAGCCAAAACACAGACAATAAGCAGTTTCAAGTATATGAAGGCACCTATCAGGGCAAGCCCTACCGCTATGCTATTTTAAGAAGCACGGTTTTATACCCACAAAAAACCGGCAAATTAGAAATAGAACCTCTATCTCTAGATGTTCAGGTAGAGGTCCGTACCAACCGCAGAGACATTTTTGGAAGACCATTTATGACTCATGTAAATAAAACAGTATCTGCCGGTACAAAAACAATAGAGGTAAAACCATTACCTAATGAATCCATGCCTGCAAATTTTTCGGGTGCCGTAGGTAAATTTGATTTTAAAGTAAAAGCAAATAAAACCAAATTAGACGCCCGAGAATCTTTAGAAATTCTTGTAGAAGTTTCAGGAAATGGCAATTTAAAACTCTTCAAACCACCACGTTTAGTTGCCCCAAACAACATTGAGGTTTATGAGCCCGAATTTCAAGAAAAAGTCACCACCACAGACAAAGGAATGCGAGGCAGTATCTCTGAAAACTATACTATAATTCCACAGTTTAAAGGAAATTATCCAATTAAACCTTTGGTGTTTACTTATTTTGATATAGAATCGGAAACCTACAAAACCATCACTTCCGATGAAATTATAATTGAAGTGGAAAAGGGACCTGTTACCGGAGATTCTTCTTCAATAACGGCAACAAATTCCAACAAAAAAGCAGTTATTTTAACCGAAGACCAATTCAAATACATCAAACTTAAGCCAGAATTAAAAGCTATTAATTCGGCACAATTTTTTAAATCGCCATTATTTTGGTCTTTGTTGACGGGGCCACTAGTATTAATTCCATTATTTATTTTAATAGGAAAAAAACGCAGAGAATTAGAAAATGATGTAGAAGGCAAACGCTTAAAAAAAGCAAACAGATTGGCTAGAAAATATCTTTCAGAAGCGAAGAAAAACAGCCACAACCAAAAACAATTTTATGAGTCGTTAGAACGTGCGTTACACAATTATTTAAAAGCAAAATTATCTATAGAAACTTCAGAATTTTCAAAAGAAAGAATTAACAGCTTATTACAAGAACGTAGGGTAGAAGCGCAAGTAAGCGAAAATTTCATCAGCATTTTAAAAAATTGTGAATACGCCAGATATACCCCTGCAACCGATGGCACCATACAGCAAGATTATGAAAAGGCGGTACAAGTAATATCAACCATTGATAAACAAATAGCATAGCCATGAAAAAGATATTCATTCTATTATTTATTGGTTTTACATTGCTAGGTTTTTCGCAAAACGAAGAAAAATTTTTTCAAGGAAGAGATTTTTATAAAGAAGCCCAATATGAAAAAGCCATTTCGGTTTGGGAGTCTATTTTAGATTCCGGAGAACATTCTGCAGCATTGTATTTTAATTTGGGAAATGCCTATTATAAATTACATCAAACAGCACCAAGCATTTATTTTTATGAAAAAGCTTTACTGTTGGCTCCTAACGATAAAGAAATTTTAAACAATCTGGCATTTGCTCAAAACATGACCATTGACGCCGTTGAAGCATTACCGCAAAATATATTTACTAAATGGTATAATAATAGTCTAGGCACCTTTACATTTAATGGTTGGGCTTGGATTTCAATTGTATGTATCCTCCTATTTGTCATTCTTTTTTTGAACTACTATTTTGCGTATTCTGAATTTAAAAAGCGATTTTACTTTTCTACTTCTCTTTTTTGTTTGATTTTTGGAATTGGAAGTTTTGTTTTTGCTTACGTTTCCTATGAACAATTCACAAACAATCGTTCTGCCATTATTTTTGCTGAAAGCACCGAAGTAAGAAGTGAACCATTACTTCGAAGCCAAGTGTCTTTTACCTTACACCAAGGAACAAAAGTAAGTATCACCAATGAAGATGGAGAATGGCAACGAATAGAATTAGCAGATGGAAAAGAAGGATGGATGCTAAAAACAGAGTTGAAGGAGCTTTAAATCAAACCACAAACTATGGATACCTATTATAAATCATTACTAGATAAAAATAAGGAATGGGTTAAAAGCAAACTAGATTTAGACCCGGAATATTTTCAAAAACTTTCAAAAGGGCAATCACCACCATTGTTATGGATAGGTTGTGCAGATAGTAGAGTGCCTGCAAATGAAATTATAGGCGCCCAGCCAGGCGAAGTTTTTGTACACAGAAACATTGCAAATCTTGTTGTGCACACAGATATGAACATGCTTAGCGTGGTTGATTATGCCGTAAATGTATTAAAAGTAAAACACGTCATAGTTTGTGGTCATTACGGTTGTGGCGGCATACAGGCTGCTATGAGCAGTAAATCTTTTGGATTGATAGATAACTGGATTAGGCATATAAAAAACACCTATAGGCTGCATCAAGAGGAATTAGACAGCATTAAAGATGAAAATAAACGCTTTGATCGTTATGTTGAACTTAATGTTTGGGAGCAGGTTTTTGATCTTGCTAAAACTTCCATTATACAAAACGCATGGAATAGTGGTCAGGAATTAAGTTTACACGGTTGGGTGTATTCTATTAAATATGGCATAGTAAAAGAAGTAATCTCTAAATTAAAAAACAATTCCCAGCTGGATACTGTTTATCAATTGGATTTTTAAAAATTTATAGAGCGTTTTCTTCTGAAATAATATGCTAATCTTCCTCGTTTTTTTCCGGAAAGTATTCTTGAAATACGTTTAATAATTTAGGAAGCACCATTGGAGCAATCGATTCTATTGGTTTATATAACATGGATGCTTCCCTTTTTTCTTGTGATAAAAAAGAAAATTCTTTGCCAAGTGTATTTATAAAAAGAATCAATACACTGGCAAAAAAAGCCATTTTTAAAAACCCAAAAATTCCACCTAGTAACCTGTTTAGCATTCCTAGTGCAGCAAAGGATACTACTTTTGTCAAAGCCCTAGCCAAAAGAGATACAAGAATAACAATTACAATAAAAGTAATAGCAAATGCAGCTAAATTTGTAGTTTGTTCTTCCCAATCGGTAAACTTTATCAATAAATCAGAAGCAAAATGCGAAAAATAAATAGCTCCCCAAACCCCTAAAACAAGACCAATAAGCGATGCTAGTTCCACTAAAAACCCATTTCGAAGACCTTGTAATACTCCTATTACAAGAAAAATACCAATAATAATATCTATACTATTCATATGCCCATCAATTTAGGGTAAATATAGTAAATTGTACTACTTCTGCTTCGTATCTTTGTAAACTAATAACCAAAATTATTTTTTGAAAAGTAATTCTATCATTTTTTCAGCTATTAGAAAATACTATAAACTATTTACAAACAACTAATCATAATAAATGGCTAGAGACGAACAATTAAAACAACGTTGGGAAACCTTAGTAAAATTTCTTAGTAATAAATTTTCAGATGGAGAGCCTCTCGATTTAGATGCCATTATATTTCTTGTAGGCTTACAAGAATTTGGAAAATTGAACCGAAGTTTTAAAAAAGATGAAAAACTGGATTTAATGCATATTGCCATTTGCCGATTATTAGAGCCCTATGGTTACTATGCATTTGATTATCAAGACGAGGATGGTTGGCCACATTATACCGTAAAAGAGCATTTGCCAACACTAAAAGCCGGCGAACAATCTGTCTTGATGAAAGAAGCTATTGTTAGTTATTTTGTAGAAAAAGAAGTTATTTCATAACCATTTAAAAATTTACACACGCTTTCAGACTTTATTTTATTCATGCCTATTTTCCTTTAAGGCCAAAACAAGGAATCTAGATGTCCTTATGAAATAAACTGTAACTAAATAAATATATTTTTCCTAAATTTACCCTAGCTTAAACCGCCGTATTATGATGTTGGATAAAATAAACAAAGCCATCAATGAAGCTGAAACATTTTCAGCCACAACACTACAGGAAGTAGATGATTTCAGAATTAAATACCTTGGTAAAAAAGGCTTGCTTAATGAATATTTTGCCGCATTTAAAGAGGTACCTAACCAACAAAAAAAAGAATTTGGGCAAACCATTAACAAGCTAAAGCAAGTTGCACAAGACAAAGTAGATGCGTTAAAGGTGGCATTAGAAAGTCAAGTGGAAGAAAAAGGGGTTTATGGCGACTTAACACGTCCGGGAGAACCTATAACCATAGGCGCAAGACATCCAATATCTATTGTAAAAAACAGAATAACAGAAGTGTTTTCCAGAATAGGCTTTAACGTTTCTGAAGGTCCTGAAATGGAGGATGACTGGCATAACTTTACCGCATTAAATCTCCCGGAATACCACCCGGCAAGAGATATGCAGGACACCTTTTTTATTCAAACCAATCCAGATGTGCTTTTACGTACACATACCTCATCAGTGCAAGTTCGCTATATGGAAAACAACCAGCCACCCATTCGCACCATTTCTCCGGGAAGAGTTTTTCGAAATGAGGCTATTTCTGCCCGATCTCATTGTATTTTTCACCAAGTAGAAGGACTTTATATTGACAAAGACGTTTCCTTTGCGGATTTAAAACAAACCCTTATTTACTTTTGTACAGAGATGTTTGGAAAATCAAAAATACGTCTTCGCCCTTCTTATTTTCCTTTTACGGAACCAAGTGCTGAGGTAGATATTTATTGGGGACTAGAAACCGAAACCGATTACCGAATTACAAAAGGAACCGGATGGTTAGAAATTATGGGTTGTGGTATGGTAGATCCTAATGTATTAAAAAACTGCGGAATAGATCCTGATATTTATAGTGGTTTTGCTTTTGGGATGGGCATAGAACGTATCGCCATGTTACTATATCAAATAGGCGATATTAGAATGTTTTATGAAAATGACCTTCGGTTTTTAGAACAATTTAGAAATGCGCTCTAATCTATGCGAAAAGACATTCATATTCCCAAAGTTAAAGATGTTTTTATTGTAGCAGTAAAAGAATGGGATACTGAATTTTTGTCTCAAAATTGGTTTGTGTATTTGATTAATGATGGTGATAAGTCATTAGAAATTACCATGGTTGTTTCAAGAGGCTATACTAAAAATCAAAAAACGGCAACCTTACGGCACGCATTTGGATTAATTTCACCAAAATCCTTTAAGAAAATTGAATTACTAATGGAGGAGGTTTTTACTTTTACAAATGAATTTTTGGTCACATATTTTATTGGTGAGACCCTCTTCGAGAAAACTTTTGTTTTTCCGCCAAATACCATATTGGAAAAAAATCAACAAGTAATACCGATTTTAGATGTACATGGAGTTTTGGCAATTTAATTCAATTTTTCTGTTAATTTTTTAAACACACTTTTTGGGTCTTTATTCTCGTAAAGTATTTCATAAACCGCATCTATAATTGGTGTTTTTGCTTTATTCTTTTGGTTGAGTAACCAGGCACTTTTTGTGGCATAATAGCCTTCAGCTACCATGCTCATTTCCATTTGAGCACTTTTTACGGTATATCCTTTTCCTATCATATTCCCAAACATTCGGTTTCGACTAAAAGTAGAATAACCGGTAACTAATAAGTCACCTAAATAAGCAGAATCATTAATGTTTCGCTTCATTTTATACACCTTTCGTATAAATTTTTTCATCTCTCTTATGGCATTGCTCATCAATACACTTTGAAAGTTATCGCCATATCCTAGACCGTGAGCAATACCTGCAGCTATTGCGAAAATATTTTTGAGCATTGCGGCATATTCTGTACCAATAACATCATCGCTAATGGTGGTTTTAATGTTGTTGCTACTTATGTATTTTGCTATAAGTTTTGCTTTTTGCTTGTCAGCGCAGGCAAGAGTTAAATAGGATAAACGTTCAAGGGCAACTTCTTCTGCATGACAAGGTCCGGTAAGGACTCCAATATTTTCTATAGGAATATTGAAATATGTGTGAAAATGTTCTCCTACAATAAGGCTTGATTCCGGAACAATTCCTTTAATTGCAGAAAATATTATTTTGCCTTCCAATGAAACAGAAAGTTTGTCTAATTCGCCTTTTAAAAATGCCGATGGAATTGCAAAAATGATAATATCTGCCGCTGCTATGGTTGTGTTAATGTCGTTACTGAGCTTTAGTTTTGTGGTGTTAAAAGTTACCGAGCTTAAATAATTAGGATTATAGCCCTCTTTTTTAATATGTTCTAAAGCATAAACACTTCGCATATACCAACCTACAGTATCTAGATTTTCGCATAGCATTTTTACAATAGCTGTTGCCCAGCTACCACCGCCAATAACAGCAAATTTTGGATGTTCCTTCATTAATTCAATATTCTATAAAAACAAACGTACATAATTTTTACGCTTTTGCAAAGGTAACATTTTGTTATAGTTTTAGAAACCCTTTAGCAACTATAAATTTAACATCGAATTAGCATTTTAAGCACAATCTATCTTTTGTCTTTAGCGTTATCCTATAAGGAAACCAAGGTACAATATCCGATATTTTGGATAATATGTATAGGTTTTTTGGTTGGTTATTTAGTTTGAAAGCCGCTCTAGTTTATTAAACTGGAGCGGTTTTTGTTTTTTAATTATTTTTTATAAAAATTCATTTCATCGATGTATTTCCAAACTGCATCCGGAAGCATTGGCACAATATTTTTACCCTCTTTAATGGCTTTTCTAATATGTGTAGAAGTTATTTCCATAATGGGGGCTTTTATGGGATGAATTTTTGGATGGTTTTTTAAAAATATACTCTCTTCTTTATTGGCAATGCGAGGATACACATATATATCATGATTTTGTAAAATAATTTCATGGTTTTTCCATTTGTGAAAATTATTTAAATTGTCTTCACCCATAATCAATGAAAATGAATAATCAGGATACGTGTCAGATAAATGTGCTAGAGTATTAACGGTATAATTGGGTTGCGGAAGTTTAAATTCTATATCGCTTGGTTTTAATTTATTATACCCTTCGCATGCTCTTCTTACTAATTCTAGCCGGTGGTAATCTTCCAGCAAACTGTTTTTCTTTTTTAAGGGGTTGTGTGGGGTAATAACGAGCCAAATTTCGTCTAAATTACTGTGCTCGGCTATATGATTTGCAATTATGAGATGCCCAATGTGAATTGGGTTAAAGGTGCCAAAAAACAAACCTATTTTTTTCATCACTCTTTTTGCTAGGGGGGTTACTTTTCAATAAATTGTTTTACCAAATCGTGGGCTTCTTGTAAAGCAATTTGCAAGTCGTTATTTTCAATTATATAGTCAAATTGTGGTGCAGTGGCTAGTTCAATCGATGCTTTGGCAATGCGCATATTAATTTTATCATCGTTTTCTGTTTTACGTTCTTTTAAACGGCGTTTTAGCTCATCCACACTTGGGGGTTTAACAAAAACTGCCAATGTTCTATCCGGATATTTTTTTTTGATTCGCAAGCCTCCAACGACATCTATGTCAAAAATTACGTTTTTTCCTTTTTTCCAGATGCGTTCAATTTCGCTTTTTAAAGTACCATAAAAATTATCGCGATATACTTCTTCCCATTCCAGAAAATCGTCGTTTTTAATGTGTTGTTTAAATTCTTGAAAAGTAATAAAATAGTAGTGTTTTCCATCTTCTTCCTCTTCTCTTGGTTCTCTGGAAGTAGCAGACACAGAAAATTCTAGATTCAAATCGTTTTGAGCCAGCAAATGTTGAACAATCGTTGTTTTTCCGGATCCCGAAGGAGCTGAAAAAACAATAAGTTTACCTTGTTTTTTCATTACAATACATTGAGCAATTGCTCTTTTATTTTTTCGAGTTCGTCTTTCATTTGCACTACTAGTTGTTGCATGCTAGCAAAATTTGATTTAGAGCCGATAGTGTTTATTTCTCTACCAATTTCTTGTGAGATAAAACCTAACTTTTTACCGTTAGAATCTTCAGAGTTGATGGCTTTAGTAAAGTAGTTTAAATGGTTTTCCAGACGTACTTTTTCTTCAGTGATATCATATTTTTCTAGGTAATAGATTAATTCTTGCTCGAAACGATTTTCATCTACTTGCTCTTTAAGCTCGCTAACGGCTTTTCGAAGGCGTTCTTTAACACCGGCAATGCGTTCCGGGTCAATTGCAATAACTTGTTGCAGTAATTGAGAGATATTGGTTATGCGTAATTGAATGTCTTGTGCCAGCACTTTCCCTTCGTCTAATCGATATAGATTTATTGCTAATAAAGCCTCGTCTGTAGCCGTCAAAATGTGTTTAAATTCTTCTTCATCAATTTCTTCTCGATCGGTTTTTAAGGCATCGGGCATTCTTATTGCCATTTTAAGTAATTCGGTGCGATCGCCGTTTACAACTAAGCTTAGTTGTTTGATGTATTCATCCACCACAGGAATATTTATTTGCGTTGAAGTTTCTTCACCGTTAAGTTCAATATATAAACTATAATCTACTTTACCACGCTCTAGAGCCTGTGCTATTTTTTTTCGAAGCACTAAATCTTTTTCTCGGTATGAAGATGGTATGCGAGCATTTAAGTCTAAACTTTTAGAGTTTAATGATTTTATTTCTACTGTTATTTTTTTATTAGGAAGTTGAATTACTGCTTTCCCAAAACCTGTCATGGAATGTATCATAGCTTTGTTTTATAGTTGTACAAAGGTATTAAAAAGGATGATAATGCAAAGGAGAGAATGTGCTAATGCTTTTTCTTTTCAGCTTAATGCTTGCTATTAAATTTGAAGAAGCATTACATCCTATCCATATACCAGTTTAATTGTTTTTCTATTTTCTTAAAACTAAAAATGGAGGAAATAATTTTTTGCAGACGGATAAAAGCTGTTTCGCTTTTTACCACATAATCATAAGCACCGTGGTGCATACAACTTATAGCAACATCAATTTTATCTTGTATAGACAACATCACTACCGGTATATCCGGATGTGATGCTTTTATTTTGTCTAAGGTTTCTATGCCATTCATTGCGTTTTTTTCTATGCCATCTAGGTAATAATCTAAAATAATTATATCAGGATTGTTGGATAAATTTTCTAAACAAAGTTCTCCTGTAGGGTAGGTTTCAATAATAAAATCGCCGTGTTGAAGAAATTCAATTTCTAATAATTTTAACGATACCGCATCGTCATCAACTAGAAAAAGTTTAATTTTTCCGGGCTGCAGAGGGTTTTTGGTTCTAGTATCCATGGGTATTATTTTTAATTGCATTAAGTTCTGTTTTTAATTCATCGCAAGCAAGCAAACATACTTTTTCTAATTGGGTCACTAAATCTGAAATTTCTTCTGTATGTTCTTGGTTACTTGCGTATTCTTGAATCTTTCTTGCCATGTTTTCATAATCAATACTAATACCCATTATGGAAAAGGATGGAATTATTTTATGTACTGTGGTATGAAGCGATTGCCAGTCTTTATTAGTTAGACTTTGCCTCATGTTGTTAATGAGTGGGGGTGTTTGTTCCAGATAAAGTGAAATCATTTCCATCATCAGTGCCTTATTAGATTTAGTCCTTTCCTTTAGAAACTTTAAGTTGGTATATTTGTTCTTTAAAATTTTAGATACTTTACTTTTTTTTGGAGCTTTTTTAATTGGTGCTTTTTTTAAGAATGTCACCATTTTATTGTACAGTACTCTTTCATCAACAGGTTTTGCAATATAGTCATCCATACCAACAGCTTTGCATTTAGTAAGGTCAACCGTTGTAACATCAGCGGTTAAGGCAATGATTGGCACTTTGGATTTCATTTGGTTTCTGATATATTCGGTAGCCTCAAAACCATTCATTTCTGGCATTTGCAAATCCATCAAAATAAGATTATAGGATTTTGTTTTCATTTTTTCAATGGCAATGATGCCATTAGCAGCAAAATCTGATTCAAATCCAAAATCATCCAAAAGGGTTTTCATTAATAGTTGGTTAAGTGCAATATCTTCAACCACTAGTACTTTGATATTAACTAAGTCTGTATCTAGTTTTACAAGATCCATCTCTAAAACAGCATTTTCTTTTGTTTTTTGAAAACTTAATACAAAAGTAAAAGTGGAGCCTTTGCCCATTGTACTTGTTACGAGAACACTTCCGCCTTGTGCTTCTATTAATTGCTTTACAATGGCTAAGCCTAAACCAGTACCTCCATACAAACGTGACGTCCCACTAGTGGCTTGTTGAAAGTTTTCAAAAATTCTTTCCATTTTGTTTTCTGGGATGCCGATACCAGTGTCTGAAACTGAAAATTCAATCGTTACGTTGTGTTTATCTTGTTCTAGTAATTTAGTGCTTATTGTAATTTTACCATTTGATGTAAATTTTACTGCATTACTGACAAGGTTCATAATAATTTGGTGTAATCTTACGGGGTCTCCAACTAAAACATCAGGTATGTTATTGTCGTATAATTTCACCAATGTTAAATTCTTTTCTTGAATCTTGGTTTCAAACAGATGAAGCATTGCAGAGAGGGACATCGACATTTTGAATGGGATGGACTCAAAAATCATTTTTCCGGCATCTACTTTTGCAAGGTCGAGTATGTCGTTTATAAGAACAATGAGTGCATCGCCACTTAATTTTATGGCTTTTAAATATTCCTTTTGTTTTGGGGTTAAATCGGTTTTCAACACCACTTTAGTGAATCCAATAATGGCATTCATTGGAGTGCGTATTTCATGACTCATGTTGGATAAAAATTGCTGTTTTGCTTTCATAGCACCTTCAGCAATAGTGGTAGCTTTTTCCGCTTTGATTTTTGCTTCCTCCGCTAAGGCAGTTGCTTTTTCTGCAAATCTTATGGCTTCATTTAGTTCTGAAGCAATTTTTTTTTGTTCGGTAACATCACGAGCTACAATAACGACACCTTCTACATTACCATCATCATCTTTATAAATAGATCCATTGAATAAAACATCAGTCAGATTACCATTTTTATGACGAAGGGTAAGAGGGGAATTTGTTACAGATTCATTTGCAAAAACTTCTTGATAAACCATTCGTGCTTTTTGTGGTTCGGTAAAATAATCCAGAAAATCTGTATCGGTTAGTTCTTCTCTTGTTAGTCCTGTTATGTTGGTTAGGGCTTCATTCATATCTGTAATTTTACCTTTGGGGCTGATGGTTACCAATGGGTCAAGACTTGCTTCAATAAGACTTAGTGAGTATTGAGAGTCTAATTTTATATCTTGATTATATGCTTCGAGTTCTTTATTTGTAATTGCTTGTTTAATGGACTTAATGTTTTGTAATGCAAGTTCTTTATTTGCAAGTACTAATTCTGCAGCCCGCTTTTCTTTTTCTTCATTTTGAAAGGCTAATTCTTTATTTGCAAGTACTAATTCTTCTGCTCTTTTTCCCTTTTCATCATTTTGAAAAGCAAGTTCTTTATTTGCTAAACTTAATTCTCCAGCTCTTTTTTCTTTTTCATTGTTTTGAAAGGCGAGTTCTCCATTAGCAATGACCAATTCAGCAGCTCTTTTTTCTTTTTC
>MNYN01000064.1 GCA_001873105.1 Flavobacteriaceae bacterium CG2_30_34_30
GAACTGACTTCTACCCTATTTCAAAAATTTCTTAAAAATTTCTTAAAAATTTCTTAAAAATTTCTTAAAAAAAGTGAAAAAAATTAGTTTATGTGGGGGGGGGGGGGGTATATTTACAATGAAAAATCCCCCTTAATTTATTGTTGTACAAAATTATCTAGACTCGATACCTAGTAAAAATGATGCTGCCTATGATTTAGAACCAAAGAAACAATTTTAAGGGGAATTGTGCTACTCATCAAATACTTCTCCCACACTGAATTACAATTTTAACAACCTAATTTTAATTTTTAAATGGAGAATAAAATGAATATAAAAATATTTAAAAAGGTGATTATAGCAGTCGTCTTAATTTTCACAACTTCAAGCATTTTTGCTCAAGATATTGAGTTAGAAAATAATCCTTTTGAGATTTTTAAAGAGTACTCAAATTTTGGTATAAATATATCTCCAAGGCTACAATTTAAGTCCACATCAAACAACACTATTGGTAGCGATCCATTTATTCATAATTCTAGTTTTGGTTTAGGCTTGGGAGTTACCTACATTTTAAGACCTGCAAATACTTGGTCTTATAGAATAGGTACTCATTATAACATTAATGATGAAAGCAATTTTAAACTTAAAAATGACTCAAGAAACATCTCTTTTAAAAGCACTTCTTCTTCTATTTCTATACCTATTGAAATTGAATACAAGAAGCTAGTATCTAAAAATTTGATTTGGACAACAAAAGCAGGTGTAAATGTCACCTTTATTGATGGGTTTGATTCGGCTAGTATCGATTATGAGGATTTTAGTTTGGTATATAAACCCCAATCCGATTTCATTTACCCAAACCTACTTTTTAGTTCAGGTGTGTATTTTGTTTTTAAACCATTTATGTTACAAACGAGTTTAATATTTCAAAAAAACATTCCTTCCTTTATAGAGGGTAACTATGAAATAGTTGATTCAAATAATAGTATTCAAAACAAAGGTACTTATAAAATGACTGGTGATTATATAGGTCTGGAATTTATAGTTTTTCTTAAAAAATCAAAAAAATAATGATATATAATATGCATACTCCCCAATTACCTTTTAAGATTGTTTAACCAAAAAATAAAAAACAATGAAAAAAATCTACTTTTTTACCCTCTCCTTCTTAATCATTCACACAGCCCAAGCCCAATTCACCACCATCCCTGATTCTAATTTTGAGCAAGCCCTTATTAACCTTGGTTATGATGATGTTATAGATGGTCAAGTTTTAACAGCAAATATCCAAAACGTGGTTGAGTTAGACATCCCAAATCTTGGCATTCAGGATTTAACAGGTATAGAAGATTTTAACTCACTTACAGCATTATGGATAGAATACAACAATATGAATAGCATAGATATTTCACAAAATATTGCGTTAGAGTTATTAGTTTTAGATGGAAATCCTATCTCTAATATTGACATTTCAAATAATATAAATCTTTATGTTTTTGCTGCTCCTGAAACGCTCTTAAATTCAATTGACACAAGTATGAATGTGAATTTAGACATTCTTGATGTTGAATATTGTAATATCACAAGTTTAGATTTAAGCAACAATAGTAATCTTACCCTACTCGTTGCAAGTGGTAATCAGTTAACTGACATTGATTTGTCTTCAAATATTTTATTAGAACAAGTTTTTATTTACGAAAACCAACTAACCGCAATAAATTTAGAAAACCAACCAAACTTATTGGATTTATTTGTAGATTTTAATTTTCTAACAGAACTAGATTTAAGTGCCAACTCCCTTTTAGAAGAATTAGATTGTAGCGTCAATCCAAATTTGAATTTTATCAATATAAAAAATGGTAATAACGCATTACTTGTTTCCTTTGATGCTATCGAGATTGCCCCAAATGCCTGCATCCAAGTAGATGATGCAGCGGCAGCCACTGCAGGTACAGTCTTTCCATACAATTTATGGGTAATTGATCCAACTGCCATTTTTTCTGAAAATTGTGCTTTGTCTGCTGAAGATTTTACCTTTCAAAACCTAGATTTTTACCCTAACCCTACTACTGATAAATTAACCTTTGTAAATACCATCATCGCTTCTTTTGAAATTTATGATGCTAAAGGAAGTGTAGTGCTTAAAAACACAAATTTAAATGATAATAGTATTGAAGTTGCAAGCTTATCACCGGGAATGTATTTTATAAAAGTATATAATGATAAAAGCCAAACCCAAAATATCCGTTTTGTAATAAAGTAAACAAAACTTAATTAGTTTCGTAATAATCCTAACCGGTTTCTCCGCAAAAGAAATCGGTTTTTTTATTGAGGAATTTTGGATTGGAAAGCAAAAAAATTGGCGAAAAATGCAATGCATTACTTGTTTTCTATACTTTGATAAATGACAAAAAAATCCGTGAAGACCCGCTTAATCAGCGTCATCCCTGCCTTTGCCGGCAGGCAGGGATGACGCAGATGCAACTGTTATCCGCTGGCTTTTAATTCTTTTTGATTTTAAATATTGCCTCTCTAAGGCGTTTTGAGCTTAAAAAATAATTTTTGTCGTGTACAAATTAAAAACATATTAAACAACTAGGGGTTTTTGCTTTATAGTTTAGGGTAAAACCAGTGATTAATTAGTGCCAATGATTATTGTTATAGAGAGAATTATCCTCTTATCATTAAAACAAATAAAATAAGCATTGCTATTTTTTTATGAGCTTAACGGTTTGTGAAATATCGGCTAATTTTAAGAAGTAAACGCCTCTTTCTAGACTGCTAAGATCTATAGAAGTAATATTTTCATTGAAATTTCCCAACTCTACTTTTCTACCCAAGCCATCAAATATTTCAAATGGTATATTGGTTATTGGCATATCAAAATGAATTTTAAAAATAGCATTAGATGGATTAGGATATACGGCAATGGAATTTTTATCAAACTCTGAAACGCTCAAAGGATTGTTGTTAAAAAGCTGAAGTATGATATTAATTTCAGGACCGTTGTACCAAATATCACTACCAACGATTAAAATTTTACCATTTTGTAATTGCTTCAAAGCAAAGCCTCCTAATTCGCTATTATAATTGGATGAAAACTGAAAGCTACTGTCTTGAGTGCCATTTGCAAAATATCTTGAGTAGGATAGTATTGCACCACCTTCAAAATCAATGTAAGTGCCATCTGCTATAAACCGTTGGTTGCCCTGTATATATTGAATAGTACGTCCGTTTATCACCCCACCGTTTCCAAAATTTTGAAGGATTTGACCCTGTGCATTGATTTTTATAATTTTACTTACATTTGTTTCTGTAATCCAATCCCAGTAACTGCCACCAATGAGTATTTCCCCATTATTAAAAACAGAAAAACCTACATAAAATTCTTCTTCAATGGGAATTACTACTCTGCCATTGGTGCCGAAGGAATTGTCTATATCACCATTTAATAAAAACCGGAATATGTTTTTAGACGGATTATTGTTTTCTTGTACATTGACTCCCAAATAAAAATTATCCCCAGACCGAAAAAAATTTGTAGTAATTACATTAGTAACAGTTCCTAAAGAAAATAAAGTAGATCCATTATTTCCAAAGGTGTTGTCCGGAAGCCCATTTTCTAGAAATTTATTCATAATTAAATGAGTTTCTCCCGCAATGTTTTGTTTTCCTATAAAATAAAGCGTTTGGTCTGCATCTACAATCAAGGAACTTCCTTCACCTCCATTTGTAAATGGTTGTAAAATACCATTGTTGCCAAAGGAAGTATCTAAGGTGCCATCTTCCCCAAATTTTGAAACTGTAAATTGAGAATTGCTTAGGCTTTTTAAAAAATAGCTTCCATCAGGAAGTATTTTTAAACCATAATAATCAAAAGTTGGGTTATCGATGTTTAACACGCCATTAGTTCCAAAATTAGTATCTAATGAGCCATCCTGATTAAATGCGAATAAATTATCCTCGAATTCACTATTAATATCAATTATTTTAATTAGCACCATAATCCTGCCACTCAAACTTTCATCTATTTCCATAACAGCATAATCTGCTCCACCAAAATCATAAATTATAACCCCGTTAGTGCCAAAAGAAGCATCCGGACTGCCATCCTGAGCATAAGAAAAAGTAAACACTAACCCTATACAAAAACAAAGTAGTTTTTTCATTTTGAATCTAATTTAAAGTCCTAAGACGATTACTTGTCTAAAGTACAACATTTTATGTGTATTTATAAAAAAATATATTAATAATTGAATCCAATTTTTTTCATTGGTTAAATCACACTATTTTTGGATCCTCCTAAAAATTAATTTTTTAACATAAAAAAATGACAAATCAAGACCTTTTAAAAATTGCCCAGGACTATGGAAGTCCGGTGTATGTGTATGATGCCGAAAAAATTACAAGCCAGTATAAACGTTTAGATTCTGCATTTAAAAAGGTCAAACAGGTAAAATTTAATTATGCAGTTAAGGCACTTTCCAATATTTCCGTTTTAAAATTAATGAACTCACTGGGTGCAGGTCTAGATACTGTTTCCATTCAGGAAGTAAAACTAGGACTCGAAGCCGGTTACAAACCCGCAGATATCATTTATACCCCAAATGGGGTTTCCTTGAATGAAATTGAAGAAGTTGCCACAATGGGCGTTCAAATCAATATTGACAATCTCTCTATTTTAGAGCAATTTGGTACAAAACATCCTAAAATTCCGGTTTGCATTCGAATTAACCCGCATGTTATGGCAGGCGGAAATACCAATATTTCTGTGGGTCATATTGATTCCAAATTTGGGATATCTATTCACCAAATGCCTTTGTTGTTGCGTACAATTGAAAACACAGAAATGCATATTAATGGGATACATATGCACACCGGTAGCGACATTTTAGATATCGACGTGTTTCTTTATGCCAGTGAAATTTTATTTGATGCCGCAAAAAACTTTCATGATTTAGAATTTATTGATTTTGGAAGTGGATTTAAAGTCCCATATAAAGAAGGGGATATTGAAACAAATATTGAAGAACTGGGAAAAAAACTAAGCAAACGCTTTAATGAGTTTTGTGTGGAATATGGCCGAGAATTAACCCTTGCATTTGAACCCGGGAAATTCCTGGTAAGTCAAGCCGGAAAGTTTTTAGTAAAAGTGAACGTCATAAAACAAACAACCTCAACGGTTTTTGCTCAGGTCGACAGTGGGTTTAACCATTTAATCCGCCCGATGTTGTATGGTGTTACCCATTATATTGAGAATATTTCCAATCTTGAAGGAAGGGAAAGATTTTATTCGGTAGTGGGTTATATTTGTGAGACGGACACCTTTGCAAGTAATCGTAGAATCACTGAAATTACCGAAGGTGATATACTTGCTTTTCACAACGCAGGAGCCTATTGCTATACTATGGCAAGTAATTACAATTCGCGTTACCGTCCTGCCGAAGTTTTATGGTATAAAGGAAAAGCACATTTGATAAGACAAAGGGAAACTTTTGACGACTTATTGAAGAACCAGATAGTTTTGGAATTGAATTAAAATTCTAACCCTCTCCCGGTTTTAAAGCGGGAGAGGGTTGATTTAAAATTTTATAAACTTTGTACTTCTTTTTTTGCAACCTCAAACTCTACCACCATTTCTTGAAGTATTTGTGCTGCCGGTTTAATATCGTGAATGAGTCCGGAAATTTGACCGATTTCCAATTCCCCTTCTTCTACATCCCCTTCAAACATGCCGCGCTTGGCTCTAGCTCTTCCCAAAAGTTCTTTTAATTGCTCTAACGAAGGTTTTTTTGTATAAAGCGATTGTACGTCCTCAAAGAATTTATTTTTTAGTAAACGAACAGGTGCGAGTTCTTTTAAGGTAAGTACCGTGTCCCCTTCATTTGCTTCCACTACTTTTTGCTTAAATGCCTGATGCGCTGAGGATTCTTCACTAGCAACAAAACGGCTGCCTACTTGCACACCATCGGCACCTAAAATCAAGGCAGCCAGCATGCCTCTGCCAGTTGCAATGCCACCTGCGGCAATTAATGGAATGTGTAACTGCTCTTTAACCATTGGAATTAAAGTAAACGTAGTTGTTTCTTCTCTGCCATTGTGCCCTCCGGCTTCAAAGCCTTCTGCTACAACAGCATCCACTCCTGCCTCTTGCGATTTTAGTGCAAATTTTACACTGCTTACCACATGCACTACGATAATTCCTTTTTCTTTTAAAAAGGAAGTATAAGTTTTAGGGTTACCGGCAGAAGTAAAAACGATTTTCACCTCTTCTTCTATGATGATTTTTATTATTTTATCCAAATCAGGATATAGCATGGGTATATTAACCCCAAAAGGTTTGTTAGTTGCTTTTTTACATTTTTGAATGTGTTCTCTTAATATTTCGGGATACATAGAGCCGGCACCTATAATTCCTAATCCACCGGCATTACTTACTGCACTTGCTAGTCGCCAACCACTGTTCCATATCATTCCAGCTTGAATGATTGGGTATTTAATTTGAAAAAGTTGTGTTATTCGGTTTGGAACCATTTATTTTTTGATGATTTTTATGGTTTGCATTCTATTATCAAAACGCAAAGTAGCTATATAAACACCCCTTCTTAAGGAAGAAACATCCATAAAGTTATTAGAAATAAATATGGTTTCTTCTTGTACTAAATTTCCTAAAACATTGAATAAAGTAACTTCTACAGAAGAAATACTATTTGGAAAAGAAAAATATACATAATCGGAAACCGGATTTGGATACACGGTTACTATTTCTTGGGCTTGTTCTTCTACTGCTAATACTAATGCTTCTAATGCTGTTTGAAAATTAGGAATGCCATACCCCATTTGTGCTGTAGGATTGTTATATAAATGCGCCGATTCTCTAACCAATTGCATAATTTGTGCATTGGTTAATTGAAGTCCGGCTTGCCACAAGCAAGCAACAACACCTGCAGTAATAGGCGAACTGAAGGAAGTGCCACTATTGGTTACGATTTGGTTGTTTTCACTAATGACATAAGAAGAAGCCCCTTGTGCCATTACATCCGGTTTTACTCTGCCGTCAACGGTTGGGCCAATAGAGCTAAAACCAGCATAATTGCCATCAGCATCAACAGCACCAATGGTTAACATTCCAGGAGAATCGCCTGGAGTTCCTACCCAAGGGAAACCACTACCACCGCTATTTCCTGCTGAAGTAACTAAAAGCAATCCTTTTTCAAATCCAATATTTGCGCCACGGGCACTAAATGTAGTTTGCCCATCTAAATCCTCATAAGTATGAGAATATGCCGGATTATCATATTCACGATATCCTAGGGAAGTATTTATTACATGAACGCCTAAGCTATCTGCGCGCTCTAAGGCTTCTACCCAATAGGCTTCTTCAACTGGGTTTTCACTTGTAACATCTTCCGTTTTAAACAAATAAAAGGACGCATCTGGAGCGGTACCCACAAATTGATTTTCAATATAACCTCCTACATCGCTAAAGGTTTTGGTGCCATGGGTACTATTGTTATTAATCGTTACGCTTCTATCCACAAAATCATAAGTGCCTAAAATTCTTCCATCATCTCTTACATAAGCAAAACCTTGTTGCGTATCCACTCCCGGATAACCGGCGTCAAGAAAAGCAATACGCATTCCAGTACCGGTATAACCTTGTTGGTGTAAATAATCGCCAGCAAGCATTTCAATTTGGTTTGCTGCAAAACCATAATTAAATATGGTTTTAGAAGTAGTTGGTTCTGCAGATTTATCTTCTATGGGAGTATTTATTCCGGAAAAATTCATGCTTTTATCGGCATATTCTAAAACCGTCACAAAAGGAAGATTTAAAAGATTTTCGATATTGGTTACCGTTCCGCGAACATAAACGCAATTCATCCATTTAGATTTTGCGAATACGGTAATTCCTGTTTGGTTTTTAATTTGGGAAATGTAGTTTTCATTTACAGGCACATCACGAGCATCAATAGGCACATTGTTCATTGCTTTTCTATCTAATGCCTCTTGTGTGAGGATAGTAATAGGATTATCAATAGACTGTTGTACATTTTCTTTGTCTGCAAAAAACACCCAAGCATCTTCTATTTGTGCGGAAACTAATTGGGTAAGTAGTAGTACTAAAAGGAGCGAAATTTTTTTCATTTGTTCTGTTTATTTAGGTTATGCTTTTTTAACCCTTGAAAGGTGTTTGCGACCCTTGAAGGGTTAGTGCAACTTACGATATCACCCCACTGCCCAACAATTCATCATCTTGATACCAAGCTACAAATTGTCCTTCGGTGATTGCTGTTTGTGCATTCTCAAAGATAACAAAAAGTCCGTTATGGGTTTGAAATAAGGTTGCTTTTTCTAAAGGTTGTCGATACCGAATGCGTGCCATTACTTCCATTTTTTCTTCGGCATTGATTCTTAAATCTTCCCGAACCCAATGTACTTCTTCATTTTTAACAAAAAGTCCTTTTCGGTATAGACCGGGATGGCTTTTACCTTGTCCGGTGTAAATGACATTTT
>MNYN01000010.1 GCA_001873105.1 Flavobacteriaceae bacterium CG2_30_34_30
TTTTCATTGGACATCAGGAGTTTGAGCTCGTTAATGACATCTGCCTTGAATTGGTCGAGGTCTGCCTGGGTGATGATAGGTGTTCCCATAATTCATTTTTTTAAAATAAAGCCGGGAAGGGGGATATCAGCTTTTGGCTGCGACCCGGCTTTGGGTTCATAGAATGGTTTGACTTTCGTATTGCAAATTTGGGGAGTGGCTAAGTGGGAAAACCGTAAGTTCACCGGAGGTCGGGTGTTTTTTTAACATTTTTGCGTAAGCTAAAATTGGATATCAGAATCTAATCTTCTGATTTTAAGTGGTTTTTAGATTGATGGAATTGGATTTATTTTTCAGCTTTTGAAAAATTTGGTATGGGAATTAATGCCCGGAGGTTCTCAGAAATGAGAAAAAGGCATCCATTCCTTTACTTTGGTATGATTTGTATTGATTTTTCGTAAGATGACCGGAGGTGGGGTGTTTTTTTAACAAGTACCAAAAAGGGGAAGCACCAAATGGAGAAGCACCAAATGGAGAAGCACCAAATTCCAAATTCCAAATTCCAAGTGAATTATTTTTCTAATTGTAGAGAGAATGACGTGATACCTGCTCCAACCTACGCTAAAGCTTCGGCAGGCTAGTGCGCGGGGATGTTAGCGGAAGGATTTATTGATGAATTCTTTCAGGTTTGCTTTGATATCGTCAAGGAATTTGGTTTGTGATTTTTGACGGTATTTTAACTCTGAAAAGGTTTTGTAAACGTCACCAAGTTCTGTATTGAAATAGTTTTCAAATGCGGTTGTAATTTGTTTTATGTCTGAATTGCCATTGTTAAATGCTTTTGAAGTGTGAAGTGCATAGGCGAGTTCGACTAGGTCGGTTTTGCTTGCGGTCCATTTTAAAGTGGGGATGTTGTTATCTTGATGTTGGTACTTGTCTAATTTGGTTATTTTGTAATATTCATTATGTAAATGGTTTTTAAATTTTTTATAGGCAAGTAGTTTTGCCAGGATAACATCTTTGTTAGTGATAAATCCCGGGTCCATAAATTTTGATGTTCCATTTAACATCATTGCAAATGTTTTATTTTCTCTTAAGAAAAATAAATTATCAGATGTTGTACAACCGGAATCCAGGTAGATTAACAAATCTTGATGTTTTAATATGAATTTTTCTTTAGTCCTTATTTGCTTAAGAATGAAAACCCTTTGAGTTTCTGTATCAATGGATGGAAATCTAAAGATGTATTTTAAAACTTCCTCACAATAGATGTGTTCAGATAGTACAATGGGTTTGATGTGTTTGAAGAAATGAATTTCGTCATCAGGGGCTTGAAAGCCATTTGACAATATATGTGCTTTAAGAGAAATGAGCTGAGCCTCACAGTAATTAATGGTCTCTAATGCTTGTGTTTTTTGATTGCTTTCCCTTAACTTAATTTCGGTAATTTCATTTTCAAATGAAATTAGAAACTGTCTAATGTTCATCTATTTCCTAATTTTAAACTATAAATATTTATGCTTTAAAACCGGGGATAACTTGCAATTTATTAAAAAATTTACATAAAATTAACATACCACTATAAATTATAAATAAAAAACCAATTGTGTACAGTAGTACATAATTGGTTTTCAATGGGTTTAAGTTTGCTAAAAATTTTATCAGCTTTGAGCTTTTTTGGTCTTTTCTTCCGTTTTTTTAGCTGAAAGCACATTTCTAAGGGTGCTCATATCTCCTGCAATCTTCCTGTCAATCACCTTTGCATAGATTTGAGTGGTTGCGATTTTGGTGTGGCCCAGGAGTTTTGAAACGGTTTCTATGGGCACTCCGTTTGTGAGCGTTACTGTGGTGGCAAATGTGTGCCTCGCCATGTGAAAGGTCAGGTTTTTTGATATGCCACAGGCATCAGCGACTTCTTTTAGATAGAGGTTTAATTTCTCGTTTGTTATCACCGGAAGTAAAGTGCCGCTTACTTGAGTGATTGGGTGATCACTGTATTTCTGTATAATTTCTTCGGCTTTCTCCAGGATGGGAATCTTTACCAGGGTTTTTGTTTTTTGTCTTTTGGTGTAAATCCAATTGTGACCGTCGATGTCTTTTACAATATTATCTGGAGTTAAATGGATGACGTCTACATAGCTGATACCGGTATAGCAACTAAAAACAAAAAGGTCACGCACCCGGTCAAGTCTTTCAATCGGGAAGTAATAGGATTCAATATTTGAGAGTTCGTTTTCAGAGAGGAATTGTCGTTCTCTTTTTTCGAAGGTTGGTTTCCATCTTACGAATGGGTCTTTGTCAATCCACTCTATGTGATAAGCAAGGGTAATGATTTTTCTGAGCCTTTGTATGTGCTTCATTACCGTATTGTGGCTCATCGCCTTGGGATGACCTTTTGGATAGTAATTGTGCAAATAGGTTTCGTAGTCGCTTATAAACTTGTAGTCGAGCTGCTTGAGGTAGAGGTCTGATGTTTTTAGTACATCATTCAGGTACCTGAGCACGTAACGGGTGGAAACTTCGAAGTTTCTAATGGTACCCACGGCAAGTGTGTTTTCGATTTTTATCTCGTGGTAGCTAAAGATGTTGAGTAGGGTTTTGTCTGAATTGGCTTCACCGTTATAGGCAGCTTTGACTAATTGGGCAGTGATGAATTCTCCTTTAAACTTAAAGTCCTGGAAGATCTGGAACAACCTGGCGTGTACCTGGTCAAGATAAAGATTTGTTTGTCTTGCGTGTGGTGATGTTCCTTTGGCTTTGCTTTTTTTGGAATCCCAGTCATAGATGTAAACTTTTCTTTTGAGACTAATGTTTACTCTTTTGGAATTAACAGTTACTCTGGCATAAATGAGAGCTTTGTCGTTTTTGGCGTTTTTTAAATCAGCCCAAAACGAAATTGAGAAGGTGTTTTTGGTACGCATAATAATCGTCTTAAATGGTTAAACATTGTTCGACGAAAGTCAAAATTCTACAGTACCAGATGGTAAGTTTAAAAAAATTGAATCTGTCAGTTAAACTGACAGTTTGAAAAAATAACTGACGTATACCTGACGAATTGAACTAAAACAAACCAAATTTAATGAACGTCTAAAGTGTTGTAAAACCACGTTATTCCTAAGGTTAACGTGGTTTTAGCACTTTTTTTAATTTTTATTTGTGACCGCGGAGGGATTCAAACCCCCAACCCTCAGAGCCGAAATCTGATATTCTATTCAGTTGAACTACGCGGCCATTATTCCCGTGAAAACGGGAATTTCATTAAACAATATTTAAAATTTTCTTTTATACTTTCTATTCAATTCCCTCAAAAACGATTTATCTTAGGCGGACTATTCCATTACACTACGCGATTAATTATTCCTAAGTAAATGGGATTTGTTATATTAACTTAGTCTTTGTTTTACAATACTAGAAATGGTTTTTCCATCTGCTTTACCCGCAAGTTCCTGATTTGCCATTCCCATCAACATACCCATATCTTTCATACTGCTTGCGCCTGTTTTTGCAATAATGGCATCTACTACTTTTCCAACTTCTTCTTCGCTCATTTGTTTGGGAAGAAATTTTTCAATCACAGCTGCCTGATCTCTTTCTGGCTGGGCTAGGTCTTCTCTATTTTGTTCTTGATAAATTGCAGCACTATCTTTGCGTTGTTTTACCAATTTTTGCAATAATTTAAATTCTTGCTCTACTGTTATTTCTTCCTTAGCTCCCGTTTCTGTTTGAGCCAAAAGTATTTCCGATTTTATAGCACGTAAGGATGCTAATGCATTAGTGTCTTTTGCTCGCATAGCATCTTTTAATGCTGCCATTACTTTATCTTGCAAACTCATCATTTACTGTTTTTAAGGTCTGCAAAGGTACAATAATTTCTTAGATTTGAGCAATGAGAGTAGTAATGTAATAAATAAAAAACCTAAATATTTAAGAAAAAAACCCCAAAAACAATTTTTGTTTTTGAGGTTTTGAAGCAACTCTAACACTAAACTTATTCTTAAATATTTTTATGTTTTAATCTACATTATCGTGTAAAAAAGAATTGTTATTTCGGAATTGAATTTCATCATTTTCGTCTGTGGACAATGTCGTTCTAGAAAAAGGACTCTTATCATTTTTTGTGTCATCCAGCTCAATTCCTAAACGTTTGTATGCAGGTTGTTTTTCTAATTCTTCTAATCGGGAAGAACTATTATTAAACTTATAATTAAAGGCTTTCATTTTTTGTTTACGCTCCTCGGTACGTTTTTTTAACAAGTCGGAAATGGAGGAATTTATTGGATCCACTTCTTGGATATTTTCTTGTACCGGGGTTTCTGCAACCGTTCTTTTTTCAAAAACCAACTCTGCATCCATATCTTCCTTAACTACTTTTTGAGGTGCTTTTGAGTGCAACAACAAATCTTCCATTTCTTGGTAATCATCTAGACTATAATGTTTAATCCCGTCTTGAGAAATTTCGGTTACCGGTATAATTTCTATAGAGTCTTTAACTTCTAAATTATTAATAATGGAAGTGTCTTGTGGCACTTCATTTTCTATTTTTTCGTTTTTGTTTTGGTTCAAGGGCAAATCAAACATCAACATTTGATTTTCTTCTTTTAAAGGCGCTTCTTCCATTTTATTTTCATGAGGTATTTCTTCTTTTACTTCAACGATAATGAAGTCATTAACTTCCATAGTATTAATGAAATTTTGGTCAAATTCTGCTAAATTATTTGGAACTATTTCATCATAAGTTATAGGAATATTCCTCAAAAATTCAGAAGTTTTAATATAACCTTCAAAAGGAACTTCCTCTACCTCTGCTTTTACATCCTCTATCTCTTCTTCATCAAAAAGAGTGTGTTTAATTATTGGCGATTTGGTTTCCTGAAATAAAGGCTTATCAAAATTGTTGGGCGAATACTTATTGTTTTTAGAAATCAACACTTGCTCTGCACATTGTTCGTCTTCTAGGGTATGAATAATTTTTTTGGTTTCCGTATTTACAATTTCATTTTGTTGTTCTACATTAAATCCTGTTGCAATAACGGTTACCGCAATAGCATTTTCTAAGGAGGAATCTTCGCCAACTCCCATAATGATGTTTGCTCCATGTCCCGCTTCCGCTTGAATATAATCGCTTATTTCTCCAATTTCATCGATAGTAATTTCTTCGGAACCGGAAACGATAAGCAACAATACGTTTTTAGCTCCTGCAATTTTATTGTCGTTAAGTAAAGGAGAATCTAATGCTTTTGAAATAGCATCATGGGCACGGTTTGAACCAATGGCACTTGCGCTTCCCATGATAGCGGTGCCACTATTAGCAAGAACCGTTTTAGCATCTCGAAGGTCAATATTTTGTGTATAATGGTGGGTGATTACCTCAGCAATTCCTCTGGATGCTGTTGCCAACACCTCATCGGCTTTGGAAAAACCTGCCTTAAATCCGAGATTTCCATATACTTCACGAAGTTTGTTATTGTTGATTACAATTAATGAGTCCACATTTCTTCGAAGATTTTCAACCCCTATTTGCGCTTGTTCATTACGCATCTTACCCTCAAATTGAAAAGGAATCGTTACAATACCTACCGTAAGTACGTCTAAATCTTTAGCCATTTTAGCAATTATGGGTGCAGCTCCGGTACCCGTTCCACCACCCATTCCGGCAGTGATAAAAATCATTTTTGTATTTGTGGATAGCATAGATTTAATTTCTTCCATGCTTTCAATGGCTGCATCTTTACCTACTTCAGGATTTGCTCCTGCTCCTAGTCCTTCCGTTAAAGAAAGTCCGAGTTGTATTTTTATTGGCACCGGACTGTTTTCTAAAGCTTGAGAGTCTGTATTGCAAATTACAAAATCTACTCCTTTAATGCCTTGGCGAAACATATGATTGATGGCATTGCTGCCTCCACCTCCCACTCCAATGACTTTTATAACATTGGATTGGTTTTTAGGAAGATCAAATGCTATGTTTTCGAATTCTGTGTTGCTGCTCATAATTCTTTATTTTAAATTGTATTCTTTTTTGTGAGATTATTTTTTTACTCGGCGTTATCTAAAAAGTCTTTAAATTTTTCTGCCCATTTATCAATAAAACTTTTTCGTGCTCTTGGCAGTTCTTTGCCTTTGTCTTCCATTGTATTTTCCTTTTCTATTACATTATTTTTTGAGGTTTCCGCAACCAATTCTTCTTTAAATTGGTTTTTGTTTACCTTTTCTAGGCTATTAAGCACAAGACCTACCGCGGTTGCATACATTGGGCTGGTTGTTTCGGCATCGCTATTTCCTGCTAAATGTTCATTGGGGTACCCAATTCTGGTGTCCATGCCAGTGGTATATTCAACTAACTGTTTAAGATGATTTAATTGGGCTCCACCACCTGTTATTACTATACCAGCAATTAACTTTTTCTTTTGATCTTCATGACCGTAGGCTTTTATTTCGGCATATACTTGTTCAATAATTTCTACTACGCGTGCATGAATGATTTTAGATAGATTTTTTAACGTAATTTCCTTAGGTTCTCTTCCTCTTAGTCCTGGTATTGAAACTATTTCATTGTCTTTGTTTTCCCCGGGCCAAGCAGAGCCAAATCGTATTTTAAGCATTTCTGCTTGTTTTTCAATGATGGAGCATCCTTCTTTAATATCTTCGGTAATTACATTACCTCCAAAAGGAATTACAGCGGTATGACGGATAATTCCATCTTTAAAAATTGCCAAATCTGTGGTGCCACCTCCTATATCAATGAGTGCTACCCCTGCTTCTTTTTCTTCCTGACTTAAAACTGCGTTAGCAGAAGCTAATGGTTCTAAAGTAATTCCGGCAAGTTCTAATCCTGCGCTTTTTACACATCGGCCAATGTTTCTGATGGAAGAAACCTGACCCACTACCACATGAAAATTGGCTTCTAATCTAGCGCCATACATACCTATTGGTTCTTTTATTTCCGGTTGTCCGTCCACTTTAAAATCTTGTGGTAATACATGGATAATTTCTTCTCCGGGAAGCATTACCAATTTATGCACTTGGTTACAAAGTGTTTCGATATCCTGCTCTTTTATCACTTCTTCGCCATCTTTTCTAGTGATGTAATCGCTATGATGTAAGCTTCTGATGTGTTGTCCGGCAATACCAACTACTACTTCTGTAATTTTCATGTCTGCAGAAATTTCAGCAGCTTCCACAGCTTGTTGAATGGACTGTATCGTTTGGGTAATGTTGTTTACAACACCTCGATGCACCCCTAAACTTTTGGCTTTGCCTATGCCAAGTACTTCCATTTTTCCATATTCATTGTAACAACCAATCATGGCAACGATTTTGGTTGTTCCAATATCCAATCCTACTGCGATATTTTTCTTTTCCATACCTTATTTTTTTGTTGCTACAACTTGACTATTTAATTTTAAATTCACCAAACTGTATGCGTAAAGAGTACTATCAATTATTGTTTTTTGATAAAATGCCTTGAAATTTTGAAATTTTTTATCGATGTTTTCTGCTTTTCCAAAAAGTATTTTAAAATCGTAAACCCTTAAATGAAGGATGAGTTCTTCCTTGTTTTCTATTTGAATACCCACCACATGATTTTTCATAAAAGAATCTGCTTTAATTTTTAATAACAATTCTTTCAAATGACTATAGTCTTTTATGGCAATTCCTGAAATTAAAGGCACTCTTGCTGCATGTTCATTTGAAAGGGGCATTTCTTTACCGTCTTCATCTATGTAAAAAGGGGTTGCAGCGTTCACTCTTGCTATAGGTTTCCTTTGTTTGACTTTTGCCCCCAATATGCCGTCAATGGTAACATATACTTCCGCTTTTGAAATCATTGGGTTCTTGTTTAACCTCTGTTCCATCTCATTCAAATCTAAAGTTTCTTTGTTTATGCTCGTTACCTCCACATTACTTTGTATTAACAATTTATTAACCATGGCTAGGGTTATAAAGTGGTTGTCATCCTCTACAAAAAAAACGTCTTTGCCTTGTAATTTTCTATTTGAATTTCGGTCAGAACTGAATGCAAAAAGAAACACCACCAAAATGGCAAGAGCACTAAACTTTATGTAAATCCAATTAATCTTCAATGGTTAATTTTTTTTTAATGGTTTCTACTTCCTCTCCAATATCACCGGCGCCAAGCATTAAAATAACCGTTGCATCTGAATTTTTTAATTCTGTAGCAAGCTGGGTTTTGGTACTTAATATTTTCTTTTTATTTTTTATTTTATGCAATAGCCACTGCGAGGTTATACCCTCTAATGGTTTTTCACGGGCAGGGTAGATATCTAATAAAATTATTTCATCAAATTGTGACAAACTCTCTGCAAAAGCATCGCCAAAATCACGAGTTCTGCTAAATAAATGTGGTTGAAACACCACCAGATTTTTTTTATTGGGATACATTTCAATAACCGCCTGATAAACAGCATTTATTTCAGCCGGATGGTGTGCATAATCGTCTATCAATACTAAATTTTCTGTTTTAATTTTGTAAGTAAACCGACGTTTTACCCCTTTAAAATTAAATAAAGCTTCAGGCATGCCACTGGTTGGGGAACCAAGACAAATAGCCATGCCCAAAGCTAGTGTAGCATTAAAAAGGTTGTGACGCCCCGGGAGGTTAAGTATTAAGTTTTTAAGTTTTATATGTGGTGTTTTTAAGTCAAACACATAACTGCCGTTTTCTATACGAACATGTTGGGCTTCATAATCGGAATTATTTTCTATTCCAACTGTTTTTCCGCCAAGTGGTAATCCCTTTTTGTGTAATAAAAATTCTTTGTTCTGCACCAAATTTGCGAAGGAAGTAAAGGCTTCTGCAAGATGTGCTTTATCGCCATAGATATCTAAATGATCTGCATCCATGGAAGTTATTCCTGCGATATACGGATGTAATTGTAAAAAAGAACGGTCAAATTCATCTGCTTCTACTACGGTAATTTTACTTCCATTTAAAATTAAATTAGAATTATAATTTTCTGAAACTCCTCCAAGAAAAACAGTTACCTTCTCATTAGCAGTTGCAAGTAAATGTCCCAAAATAGCAGTAGTAGTAGTCTTTCCGTGTGTTCCGGCTATGGCAAGACATTTGGATTGTTTGGTTATTAATCCTAAAACCGATGCTCTTTTCATTATTTTAAATCCTTGATTTTTAAAACCGTTTAACAATATGCTTTCGGTAGGGATGGCTGGGGTGTAAACCACTAAGGTGTTTTTATTTGATAAGGCATTTACAATGGAAATGTCTTCAATAAAATGAATAGTAATTCCTTCTTTTTTTAGTGCCTTGGTAATTTCAGAAGGTGTTTTATCATAACCAGAAATCACTTTTCCTTTGGTATTAAAATATCTGGCGAGCGCGCTCATACCGATACCTCCAATCCCTATAAAGTATATATTTTGTATGTTTTCCAGTGTTTTCATTTATTTTTTTTGTAAAAGCTTTTCCACTTCATCAGCGATAGCTTTTGTGGCATTAGGTGTTGCTAATTTTTTTATGTTTTGGGAAAGCAATTTTTGTTTTTCTTCTGCTTGAATTAATTCAAAAAATACTTTTTCAAATTGGGTTTCTATATTCTTTTCTTCTAATAAAATGGCGGCATTTTCTTGAACAATAGCTAAAGCATTTTTCTTTTGATGATCTTCTGCCACGTTAGGGGATGGGATAAAAATTACGGGTTTTCCTACCATACATAATTCAGATACAGATAATGCTCCAGCTCTTGAAATGACAAAGTCTGCAGCAGCATAGGCCAAGTCCATTTTATAAATAAAATCGTGCACTTGGATATTTGAATTTTCATTGTGTTTTTTGTATGTTTCAAAATAGAAAGAACCTGTTTGCCAAAGCACTTGCAATTCATTTTTTATAAAAAAATCTAACGATTTAGCAACCAACTCATTGATGGTTTTAGCGCCTAAACTACCTCCTAAAACCAAGAGAGTTTTTTTATCTTTTTTAAGTTGAAAAAAGTTTTGACCTTCCTCTTTTTTTGATGCTATTTCAGAAATATCATTGCGCACCGGGTTTCCGGTAAATACTAATTTTTCTTTTGGAAAATACTGTTCCATTCCCTTATATGCCACACAAATAGTATGTGCCTTTTTTGCAAGCCATTTATTGGCAATCCCGGCGTAAGAATTTTGTTCTTGAATCAAACAAGGAATCTTACTTAGAGAGGCAACTCGTAATAATGGCGCACTAGCATAGCCACCGGTGCCAATTACCACGTCTGGATTAAAAGTTTTGATAATTTTTTTAGCTTTAGCCAAACTGTGTAACAATTTAAAAGGAAACATCAGATTTTTTCGAGACAAATTGCGTTGAATACCTGCAATCCATAATCCTTCTATTTCATACCCGGCTTTTGGCACTTTTTGCATTTCCATTCGGTCCTGTGCACCAACAAACAAAAAGCAGGCTTGGGGGTGCCGTGCCTTTAGTTCGTTAGCAATTGCTATTGCCGGATAGATATGTCCTCCGGTTCCTCCACCTGATAGTATGAATTTATATGGCTTCACTTAATATATCTAAAGGATTTTCTTCCTCATTATTTTTTTTAATTTCTTCTCTTTTCGCACTCACGCTTAATATGATTCCTAATGCTAAACAGGTCATCCAAATGGAGGAGCCACCACTACTTATTAGGGGTAACGTTTGGCCTGTAACCGGAAATAATTCTACTGCAACACCCATATTAATCAATGCCTGAAAAACAATTGGAAGACCTACACCCATCACTAATAATTTTCCGAAGGCTGAGGTAGATTTATACACAATAATTACCAATCGAAACAACAACCACAAATACAAAGACATTAAAAAAATGGCACCTATAAGACCCCATTCTTCTACAATAATGGCATAAATAAAATCAGAAGACGATTGTGGTAAAAAGTTTTTTTGTACACTTTTCCCAGGACCAAGGCCAGTTATACCTCCGGTGGCAATGGCAATTTTAGCTTTTTCAATTTGGTATCCTTCCTCAATAATATCCTTATCGGTAAAATCTTCTACTCTGCTAATCCAGGTATCCACTCTATTTGGAAATAAATTTGGAAGAGCCTTAGCTGTAAGCACAAAAAGCAACAACATAATGACACCTGCTCCTAAAATTATTCCTAAATATTTCAATGGATATCCTCCTAGAAAAACAAGTACAATAACCATAAAAAATATAATGGCAGTAGTGGAAAAATTTGCAGGTAAAATAAGTGCTAGAACCACAAAAACAGGGATCCAAAGCGGAAGCACAGTTTCTTTAAAAGTGATGATTTTGTTCTGTATTTTTGAGAGATACCTAGCCACATAAGCCATCAATACAACCATCGCAAGGGTGGAAGTTTGAAAGGTAAAACCTACTAGAGGAATTTGAATCCATCGGCTGGCATTTGCTCCTTGAATGGTTGTACCCTCTGCTATAGTAACTATTAACAACAAAACTACAATAGGCAGTCCAATAATAGATAACCCCTTAAAATAATTATATGGTATTTTATGCACCCCATAAAGAATACCAAAACCTAAACTAAGATGTACTAAGTGTTTAAGCAAATAACTTATTGTATTGCCATTACCATATATATAGGCCAAATTACTGCTAGAACTATAAACAGGTAGAAAGGAAAATAAAGCCAATAGACCGGCAATAGCCCAAATTGCTCTGTCTCCTTCTATTTTATTTAAAATTCTGTGCATCTTTACGTTTTAAACTATTATAAATTTCTTACTGCTTCTTTAAATTGTCTTCCACGGGCTTCATAGTTTTCAAACAAATCAAAACTTGCACAAGCCGGAGAAAGTAAAACGGTATCCCCATGTTCTGCAACTCGGTATGCCGCTTTGACAGCATCCTGCATGGAATCAGTTTCTATCATTAATGGCACTACATTACTGAATGCATTCATTATTTTTTTATTGTCTAATCCTAAGCAGATTATCGCTTTCACTTTTTCATTTACTAAAGGAAGAAGCTCCTCATATAAATTTCCTTTATCCACGCCACCAACAATCCAAATGGTTGGCGATGTCATACTGTCTAATGCGTAAAATGTGGCGTTTACATTAGTTGCTTTGGAATCATTGATATAGGTTACATTTTGAATTTTCAAAACCGTTTCTAACCGATGTTCTACCCCTTGAAAATTTTCCATACACTCTCTTATTGTCGCTTTTCTTATAGACAATATTCTTGCTACAGTTGCTGCTGCCATTGCATTTTTTACATTGTGACTTCCTTGTAATCCTAAAGTTTTTATTGGCATTTTAAATGGTTTGTTATCTATGGTTATTGTTATATTTTTTTTATTAATACAAGCTCCTCGTTCTATTTTTTTGGAAATGGAAAAAGGTAATTTTTGTGCTTTTATGGGATGGCTTTCCAACCATTTTACTAACACTTCATCATCTGCATCGTAAATAAAATAATCTACCTCAGTTTGATTTTGAGTAATTCTAAATTTTGATGCTACATATTCCTCAAAATTGTAATTGTATCGATCTAAATGGTCAGGCGTAATATTTGTTAAAACTGCAATGTGTGGTTTAAAATCCACAATACCGTCTAGTTGAAAACTGCTTAACTCCAACACAAAATAATCCCGTTGGTTTTGTGCCACTTGACCTGCAAAGCTGTCGCCAATGTTTCCTGCTAGGCCCACATTTAAACCACCCTTAGCTAATACATAATGTAGCCACGTTGCTGTGGTGGTTTTTCCGTTGCTTCCTGTTATTCCTATTATGATGGCATTGGTATATTGCGCAGCAAATTCAATTTCAGAAATGACTGGAATTCCTTTTTTCTTAAGTTGTTTTATTAAAGAAATGGCATCCGGAATTCCTGGACTTTTCATTACAATATCTGCCTGAAATAGTTTCGCCTCTGTATGTCCGTTTTCCTCCCAGTTTATCTCATTATGTATAAGAACTTGTTTGTATTTTTCTTTTATAATTTGTTTGTCTGAAACAAACACATCATATCCTTTTTGTCTCCCTAAAAGTGCGGTACCAATACCACTTTCTCCAGCCCCTAAAATCACCAATCTTTTCATCTATCTTATTTTCAAGGTCACTATTGCCAAAACCGCCAATACAATCCCAACAATCCAAAATCGGGTTACAATTTTGCTTTCGTGAAATCCTTTTATTTGATAGTGGTGATGAATGGGGGACATTCTGAAAATTCGCCTTCCTTCTCCAAATTTTTTCTTAGTGTATTTAAACCATCCAACCTGCATTACAACGGAAAGTGTTTCTATAAAAAACACCCCACAAAGAATTGGAATTAAAAGTTCTTTTCTTACAGCAATAGCGATTACTGCGATAATGCCTCCTATGGTCAAACTTCCTGTATCGCCCATAAACACTTGCGCAGGATAGGTGTTATACCACAAAAAACCTATAAGTGCTCCTACAAAGGCCGTGATAAAAATGGTCATTTCGCCTGTCCTAGGGATATACATAATATTGAGATAGTCTGAAAAAATAACGTTACCGGAAACCCAAGCAAATAACCCTAAAGTCAAAACAATTATAGCTGAAGATCCTGCAGCTAAACCATCTATCCCATCTGTTAAATTAGCAGCATTTGAAACTGCTGTAATGATGAAAATGACTATAGGAATAAAAAGTAACCATGCATATTTAAGATAATCTTCTCCCATCCAACTAATGAGCAACGAATAATCAAACTCATTATTTTTTACGAAAGGAATCGTGGTTACTAGTGCTTTAGTTTCATTATTAGCCATTTGTTTTGGGCTCAACTCTGCCACTTGATAGGATTGTTGTTTTGTAGGGCTGTCAAGTTTTACGGTAATATCCGGGTGAAAATACATCGTCGCTCCCACTACAATACCTAAAGCAACTTGCCCAAATACTTTGAATTTTCCGGGGAGACCTTCTTTGTTTTTTCTGGAAATTTTGATATAATCGTCTATAAAACCGATAATTCCCATCCAAATGGTGGTAAAAATTAAAAGAATGACATAAATATTATCTAATCGTGCAAATAATAGAACAGGTATTAATGTAGCCAAAATAATAATTACACCTCCCATAGTTGGTGTTCCTGCTTTCTCATTTTGTCCCTCTAAACCAAGGTCGCGAACAGTTTCTCCTATTTGTTTTCTTCTTAAATAGTTGATGATTTTTTTACCATAAATCGTTGCAATAAATAAAGAGAACATAATAGCTAAAGCTGACCGAAAGGAAATGAACTGAAAAAGTCCTGTTCCTGGTAAGTTATAGTTTTGGTCTAAATATTCAAACAAGTAATACAGCATTTGTTATTTATTTAATTGCTTTAAAAAATGGGTTACTGTTTCAAAATCATCAAAGTGCAATCGCTCACCCTTGATTTCTTGATAGGTTTCATGTCCTTTTCCCGCTATGAGAAGGATATCGTTGGTATGGGCTAATTGACAAGCTGTTTTTATGGCCTGTTTTCTATCGGTTATAGCCATTGTTTTTTTATAATTTTGTGGTTCTACCCCTTTTTCAATTTCTTCAATTATGGTATCCGGATTCTCGTTTCTTGGGTTGTCACTGGTAAAAATTGTTTTGGTGCTTAACGTTGAAGCAATATGTCCCATTATAGGCCGTTTGGTTTTATCTCTGTTTCCTCCACAACCTATTACGGTAATGATTGATTCATTTCCTGTACGGATGCTGTTGATGGTTTCTAAAACATTTTTTAGGGCGTCAGGAGTATGGGCATAATCTACAATTGCTGTAATTTTATTTTTAGAAATTTGATATTGAAACCTTCCACTAACGCTTTCAAGTGTGCTGATTAATCGTAAAACTTCCCGTTCTTCTAATCCTAAAATAGTGGCCACACCATAAATTGCCAAGATATTATAGGCATTAAATTTTCCTATAAGTTTAGACCACACTTCCTTGTTGTTAATTTTTAGAAGTAATCCGCTAAATTGATTTTCTAAAATTTGAGCTTTGAAATTGGCTTCCGTTTGTAAAGCATAAGTATATTTTTTTGCTTTTGCATTCTGAAGCATTAGCAAACCATTTTTATCATCTTCATTCACTAGTGCAAATGCAGTTTTAGGCAAATGATCGAAAAATGCTTTTTTTACATCCCTATATTCTGCAAAAGTGTTATGGTAATCCAAATGGTCCTGAGAAAGGTTTGTAAAAACCCCTCCTATAAATCGTAAAGATTCTGTACGTTTTTGATGAATGCCATGAGAGCTTACTTCCATAAAACAATAGTTCACACCTTGAAGCGCCATTTCCGCTAAATAGTAATTGATAGTCATGGAATCCGGCGTGGTGTGGGTAGATGGAAATTCTTCTTCATCTACTATAATTTTTACCGTAGAAAGCAACCCTACTTTATAACCGGCATTTTTAAACAAATGATATAAAAGTGTTGCAACAGTGGTTTTTCCATTAGTGCCTGTTATGCCTATAAGGCTTAATTTTTCGGAAGGATTACCAAAATAATTGGATGCCATAATCGCCAATGCCTCTTTTGAATCTTCTACTTGTATGTAAGTTATGCCATTGATAATTTTTTCCGGAATGACATCACAAATTACTGCTAAAGCTCCTTGATTGACAGCCATTTTTATAAATTCGTGCCCATCAGAAGCGATGCCTTTGATAGCTACAAAACAATCATTTAAAGAAACCTTTCTGGAATCAAATTCCAGGTTGTTAATAGAAACATCGGTGTTTCCAACAACAGCATTGAGGGTAACTTTATATAATATATCTCTTAAATTCATGAAGAAAGTTCTAATAGAATTTGTTTTCCTTTTTCTAATTTTTGTCCTTCCGGAAGCGATTGTGATTTTACTTTACCATTACCAATGATTTGGACTTTTAATCCAATATTTTCTAACAGTGAAACAGCATCCATTCCTGTCATTCCTTTAACATTGGGAACCGCCGAATAGGTTTTTCGTGCGTTTGAAAAATAGCTGTCAAAATCTTTTTCTACAGCAGTCTGCAACACTTCTAGATTTCTAACTACATCTACATTGGGTGAATCGATGTATATTTTTTGGGCAATACTTTTAAAAACCGGACCTGCCACATCCGCTCCATAAAAACCGGTGCTTACTTTAGGTTTATGGATAATGACAATGCACGAATATTTTGGATTTTCTGCAGGAAAATAGCCTGCAAAAGAGGAAATATATCTAGGATTAGAAGCCCAATCCGGCATCCAATATTCTACACGAGCAGTTCCTGTTTTACCTGCCATGGAAAAATCAGGAGAGTACAAACTTTTCCCGGTTCCTCTTATCACAATATTTTTAAGAACTTCCTTTGTTTTTTTTATGGTTTCCATGGAAACCATTTGCGGATCAATTATTTCTTTATCAAATTTGTATATTTCTTTGTTCCAAGCTTTTACTTCTTTTATAAATCGGGGTTTTACCATTACACCGTCGTTTGCAATTGTATTATAAAAAGTAAGTGTTTGCAGTGGCGTTATGGATACGCCATAACCATAAGCCATGGAAGGCAATGCGTTTTTACTCCAACCGGTTTTGTCTGAAGGGTGCGGTATTTTTGGCTTCCCCTCACCTTTTATGGGTAATCCAATTTGCTGGTTTAAATGCATACCCTGAAGCAATTCAACAAAGTGTTTTGGATTTTTACTGTAATTATCATCTATAATTTTAGCCAATCCAATATTGGAAGAAACCTCAAGTGCTCTGGCAGCAGATATTTTCCCATAACCTCCTCGTCTGGAATCTCCTATGCTTTTTCCATAAAAAATGTGCTTACCGTTTCCGGTATCTACTACAGAGCCGGTATCAATAACTTTATCTTCTAAAGCCGCAACAAAAGCCATTAATTTGAAGGTAGAGCCAGGTTCATGGGATTCACCAATAGCATAATTTAGTTTTTCAAAATATTTTCCGTCTGCAGTCCTTCCCAAATTTGCTACCGCTTTAATTTCACCGGTTTTTGTTTCCATAACTATGACCGTTCCATGATCAGCGTCATATTTTTCTAATTGTTTTAAGAGTGCATGATGTGCAATATCTTGAATATTGATGTTAATGGTTGAAATAACATCATAACCATCTCTCGGCTCTACTTCGTTTTCATCATAAATGGGTTTCCATTGTCCTTGTGCTATTTTTTGTTTGAGACGTTTCCCATCAATGCCTTGTAGATATTCACTATAAGCTCCCTCAAGACCTACTCGCGTTGAAAAGCCATTTTCATCAATTCGTTCATAGCCTACAATCCTTTCGGCTATTTTTCCGATAGGATGTTCTCTAAAAGTGGTTTGTTCAACGATAATTCCCCCTTTATAAGGGCCAAGATTAAATAATGGAAAGTTTTTTACTTCCATATAATCAGAATACCCTAGTTTTCTTAATAAAAGCAAATATCTATTTTGTGTTGCTCTAGCTTTTCGCAAAATGGATTCATATTGCAGAGCCGTTTTTCCAAATTTTTTAGAAAGTGCCTCTGAAAGTGGTGTTATGTATTTTTCAAAATTTTCACTACTTACGGTAACTGCATCAAAACGTACATCATATTTAGGCACCGAAGTAGCTAGTAAACTTCCATCGTCTGCATATACATTGCCACGATTTGCGGGAATAATAAAGTTTTTTGTGGTATTAATTTTTGCTAGTTCCCTGTATTTATCCCCTTCTACAAATTGAATATCGGTTAGTTTAAATAAAACAGCTATAGCAAATAGGAACAAACATCCTGCGACAATATATAAGCGGTTCAATATGTTTTTTTCTTGTATGGCCACTGTTATTCTTTGTTTTTTACTATTCTAATTTTATGTGGAGGATTACTGGATGGTACTAACCCTTTACTTTGTAAAGAGGCTATTACTTTGCTTTCCATTTTCACTTTCATCAATTTGGAACGAACATCAACAAACTCACTGCGTAATTCTTTAACCTGTGTGTTTATTTTAGATATTTGGTGTACTTTTCTATCTGCACTATGGGAGCTTGAAATCATCACTAATGCCAAAAGGGAAAGAAAGATGATGAACTTCCAATTTTTAAAAGCATCTTCGCTAACTAAAAACTTTCCTTTTAAAAGTTGGTACATTTTTTCTTTCATCCTGTTTAGTTATATGGTAAATATCTTAATAGATATTGTGCTACTTAGTAAATTCAATTCGTTCCGCAACTCGCAACTTTGCACTTCGCGCTCTGCTATTTTGTTTTATTTCTTCTCGTGATGGAATTAGTAAACCTCCCACTTTTTTAAAAGGCACATGTATATTACCAAAGACATCTTTTTCAGGTTCTCCTTCAAAAAGTCCACTTCTAATAAATCGTTTCACTAATCTATCTTCCAATGAATGGTAAGAAATAAGACTCATCCTGCCCCCCACTTGCAATAGCTCAGTGGTTTGCAATAAAAACTCTTTGAGTGCTTGTATTTCTTGATTCACCTCAATGCGTATAGCTTGATATATTTGTGCTAAAATTTTATTTTCTCTGTGTATTGGTAAAAATTTTCCTAGTGCACTTTTAAGTTGTTCCGTTGTTTTTATTGGTTCTTCTTGTCTTTTTTCTATGATTTTTTTAGCCATTCCTTTAGCCGCTTTAAGCTCCCCGTAATTCCAAAACACATTTTGTAAATCCTTCTCGTTATATTGATTTACAACCTGATAAGCAGAAAATGCGCTTTTTTGATCCATTCGCATATCTAAGTCTGCTTCAAATCGTGTGGAAAATCCTCTTTCTGCTACATCAAACTGATGGGAAGAAACCCCAAAATCACCTAAAATCCCATCTACTTTTGTAATACCATGAAGGCGCAAAAACCGTTTTATATGTCTAAAATTTTGAGGGATAAGCAAAAAACGATCATCCTCAATTTTATTTTCAATAGCATCTGCATCTTGATCAAAAGCAAAAAGTTTTCCGTATTCCCCAAGAGCTTCTAAAATTTTTTTAGAGTGACCTCCACCTCCAAAAGTTACATCTACATAAATTCCGTTAGGTTTTATGCAAAGTCCTTCTACAGATTCCTGTAACAATACCGGATTATGATACATCATTGTCCTCATTATTTTTATCTCCCATTACTTCTTCTGCCAAGTCGGCAAAATCATTTGCAGCGTCGTCTATGGCTTTTTCATAGTTATCTTTATCCCAGATTTCTATAATACTTATTGCCGATGAAAGCACTAAATCTTTCTGAATACCGGCAAAAGCAACTAAATCTTTCGGAATTAGTAATCTACCCGTTGCATCTAATTCAATCACTTTTACACCTGCAGTAAAACGTCTTACAAAATCATTGTTTTTTCGGTTAAAACGATTTAGTTTATTTACATTTTGCATCAACTTTTCCCATTCCTCCATAGGGTACAACTCCAGACAAGGCTGAAAAACAGATCGTTTTAACACAAAACCTTTTTCCAACATAGATGCCAACTGTTTTTGCAACACAGAAGGCAGCATTACACGTCCTTTGACGTCTGCTTTACATTCAAATGTTCCTATGAAATTGTACATAATATTAAAACTGATTCCGATTATAACTTCAAATATATTTAATTTTTACCACATTTTACCACATTTTACCACATTGTTGATAAATTTTAGTAAATGAGCAATGATTTAATAGGTAGCTACTTAGAAAATTATTGGAAAGAGAATTTGCTACTTGTGAATAACTTTAACCCAATTAAATAAAATATTGGGAAATAAATCTTTCAAAATATCTAAAATTGAAAAATTATTTATAACATTGAAATGGTTATATTTGCTAAAGTAAAAGCTACCTATTTTATGATTAAAAACTTAAAAAAAGAGGGTAAATTCAGCTATTTTGAAATAGGTGAAGGAAAACCAATCATCATCCTACATGGCCTGATGGGAGGTTTGAGTAACTTTGATTCCGTTACCAATTTTTTTGCTGTCAAAGGGTACAAAGTAATCCTTCCTGAATTACCCATCTACTCCTTACCTTTGTTAAAAACAAACGTAAAAAATATTGCTAATTATGTAAGAGATTTTATCGATTTTAAAAAACTAGAAAAAGTAATTCTCTTAGGTAATTCATTGGGGGGACATATTGCACTTTTATGTGCAAAACTATATCCAGAAAAAATGGAAGCCCTTGTTATTACTGGAAGTTCGGGTTTATATGAAAGTGCCATGGGCGAAAGTTACCCGAAAAGAGGTGACTATGAATACATCAAACGGAAAGCGCAAGGGGTGTTTTATGACCCTGCCATTGCAACCAAAGAGATTGTTGATGAAGTATATGCCACGGTAAATGATAGAACCATGCTTATAAGGACTCTTGCTATTGCAAAAAGCGCAATTCGACATAATATGTCTAAAGACTTACCAAAAATGTATATTCCAACGTGTATTATTTGGGGAAAAAACGATGCCGTTACGCCACCGGAAGTAGCCAAAGAATTTGATGAATTATTACCCGATTCTGATTTGTTCTGGATTGATAAATGTGGGCATGCTGCTATGATGGAACATCCTAACGAATTTAATACCCTCCTTTACAATTGGCTTACAAAAAGAGGTATCTAACAACCGCTACATTTTCTTTAAACCTGACTTTTTTATAAATCATACTAATAAATAAGCATGCAAATCAAATCGGCTGAATTTTTAATGAGCAATAGCGAAGTCTCTAATTGTCCGGCAAACCGAATTCCGGAATATGCTTTTATTGGTCGTTCTAATGTGGGGAAATCCTCGCTTATCAACATGTTAATGTTGCGTAAAGGTTTAGCAAAAACCTCAGGAAGACCTGGAAAAACGCAATTAATAAATCATTTTCTGATTAACAAAAACTGGCATTTGGTAGATTTGCCAGGTTATGGTTATGCGCGCGTTTCTAAAAGCAGCAAAAAAACCTTTCAAAAGTTTATTACCGATTATTTTTTACAACGCGAACAACTTGTTTGTGCCTTTGTTTTGATTGATAGCCGGCATGAGCCACAAGTTGTGGACTTAGAATTTCTAGAATGGATGGGAGAGAATGATATCCCCTTTGGAATTATTTTTACAAAGGCCGACAAAGTAAAACCGAAAGCTTTAGAAAGAAATATTGAAACCTATAAAGTAAAACTTTTAGAAACTTGGACAGAAATACCTACTTATTTTATCACCTCAGCCACAAACAACCTAGGGCGTGAAGAACTCTTAAAATACATTGACCATATCAACAAAAACGTTAAAGAATCTTAAAGGTTTTTATTTCTTTCTGTAATTAATTGAATAAGTGCATCAACATCCTTCATTTCATTCAATTCTTTAGTTTGGATGAAAATTTCTAAATCGTTTGCATTGTCTAAAAGAACAATAGGAAAGGTAAACTTGTGTCCGAATTTTGAGGCATATTTCTTTTTAAATTCGTCTGCATGCAAAAATTCCATTGGCGTTTTACTTGTTTCTCTAAACTTTTTCCAATCTTTTTTTTCCTTAAAAATACCATACGTAATATCACACAAATTACAAGCATAGGTTTTGGGGCTTACCACTTTATGCAGCGCATCTAAATATCCATTAATCTTGCCGGAGTTAGCGTTATAAACAAAGAGAAGCATTTTCAAAATATCTTATTTTTTTATATCCAGTTTCTCTGCAAAATAATCGGTAAAATCACGCATGGTGGCACTCATCTTTTCGTCGTTAGTTGCACGTTGGTAGGTGTCTGCCATAGCATGTAAGGTTTGGTGGAAGAAAATTTTCATCTCATCCAGTGGCATGTCTTTGGTCCAAAGATCCATTCTTAGCGACTCCCTAGCTTTAGAATCCCAAACGGAAAGCATCACGGCTTTGGTTTCTTGATGCAAAATTCCTCCATCAGCGGCGGTCCAATACAATTTTTCAGGAATTTTATTATCGTCAAGAGTGACATCAATTTCAATGGTTGATTTATGTGTTTTTGCCATTATTTGCGTGGTTTAAATTTTGAATTGTTAAATAAATCTTCTGCTTTGGTTGTAAGTAATTGTTGCAAAGAAACCTTATTATTTTTAGCATACGAGCGTACAATTTGCCAACCAATATACTGCCCTAATCGACCAGGAGATTCATTATCTAATTCCAAATAAAATTTTGAAAAAGGTGCTGCATTCAAAAATCTTGATGCCAATTGTGGGTCTGTGCTGTACAACAATTCTTTTTCTACAAAATACCTCCAAATTTCTGATTCATTTTCTTTTGCCCAAAGTATTTCATCTTCGGTATAACCCAAAATTTGATTTTCATCAAAAAGAGGAAGTAAGGTTTCTTTTACATAATTTATTTTTCCATAATAAACCAATGCTTCCATAAAAGTCCTGTTAGATGTCATAGGGATTAATTTTTCTGCATACTCCTCGGCTATGCTTGGTGTCAATTGTTCCGGTGTGAAATTTTTAGTCAAATATTGAGGTATATCTGCATAAAAATAATGCTCCTTTCCTAAAAAGTTATCCAGCCCAATTACTAACAAACTATCGGTCACTGCAATTTTATTTCGATAATCCACATCAGAAATTACGGTTACAATCTTAGGTTCTTGAAACGAAGGAAAATAATATTTTAGATGTTGAAAAAGAGATTTTATTTCTACTTCATAATCTGAAAAATCTGAAAAAACTGTATTAACTTCCCTTTGTAGTTCTACTTGTAAGGTATCTTTCATTTTTATTTCCCAAATAGAATCGGCATATTGTTTTGGAAATAAATAAGGAAATTCCTTTTTTAAATCCTGTAAACTTTCAGGAGTTGCAGCTGCAAATTTTTCATCAAATCGTTCCACCGTAACACGTATAGGAATCTGTTCTATTTCAGGATTAATTTTTTTATCTGTAGTACATGAAAAAAGTAAAATTAGCAGAAAAAACAAGGAAAATAAATACTTCATTTGTACATTAATTCTTAGAGTTACCATTGCTTTAACGAAAGTATGATTTATTAATTTTATATTTGGTTTGCTTTAGCAGTGCAAAGGTAGTACTAAACGATGTGAAAAACCACACTTATGCAAACAGAGAACATTATTAATTTTATAGTAAACTGGTTAAAAGAATATGCCACAAAAGCAAAAATGGAAGGTTTTATTATTGGGATAAGCGGCGGTATAGATTCGGCTGTAACTTCTGTGCTTTGTGCAAAAACCGGTTTACCTACTTTATGTGTGGAAATGCCCATTTATCAAGACATGAAACAAGTAAGCAGAGGGCAGCACCACATACAAACCCTGCAAAAACAATATGCAAATGTAAGTTCTATTTGCATTGAATTAACCTCTGTTTTTGATTCTTTTAAAAGGCAAGTACCTGTCATTGAAAATAAGCACTTAGTACATCTTTCTCTTGCAAATACCCGAGCTAGACTTCGCATGACCACGTTATATTATTTTGCTGGAATGCATCGCTATTTGGTAGTAGGAACTGGAAATAAAGTGGAGGATTTTGGCGTAGGATTTTACACCAAATATGGCGATGGAGGTGTAGATTTAAGTCCGATAGCAGATTTATTGAAAAGTGAGGTATATTCGCTGGGTAAAGTCATGAAAATTGCTGATTCTATTTTAACTGCAGCTCCTACTGATGGATTATATGGCGATGACCGAACCGATGAAGAACAATTAGGGGCTTCCTACAAAGAACTGGAATGGGCAATGCAATTTTTACAAACAAAAAAGTCCTTAAGTACTTGTTCAGAAAGAGAAAAAGAGGTGTTGAAAATTTATAAAAAACTTAATTCTTCTAATCAACACAAGATGAAACCAATACCTATCTGCAAAATTCCACCAAATATGAAATAGTAATTGTATTTTATCGATTATTCAGGGGTTTTAACGAAAAGAATATTTAACATTGTTGTAATTTAATACATTTGGTTTTTGTAGTATTATATTTACAAGGAATATTTGTATTTCCTACAAAATTTTAAGTGAAAAATTATTAATAAATATGCCAACCTCACACTTATGACTTCAATAATTATAGCAGACCATCACCCAATTGCCACAAAAGGCATTTCATGTTTACTTAAAAAAAATCCGGAATATAAAATTGTAGATAAAGTAAACAATGGGGAAGAATTATTTAAATCCATACGAAAGTACCAGCCGGATGTTTTAATAATGGAAATCGATATGCCACAAGTAAATGGCATAACTGTTTTAAGAACTATTAAAGCAGAGTTTCCCGCTTTAAAAATATTGATATACTCCTGCCATCCGGAGGAAATTTATGCGCTTCGCTCCATTAAATCAGGGGCTTCTGCGTACATTTCTAAAACAGCCTCTGTAAAACTTCTTAAAAAAGCATTAAAAAAAGTGGCAAAAGGTGGTATTTTCTTAAACGATGAATTGACTACAACGTTTACTAGCAGGAATGTAGGAGAAAGTAGTGCATTAAACAGATACAAAAAACTGTCTTCCAGAGAAATTGAAGTACTTAATCTTCTGTCCAATGGCAAAAGAAATAAAGATATTGCCAATGCATTAGAAATAAACGAAAAAACAGTAAGCACCTATAAAACAAGATTGCTTAAAAAATTGAAAGTAGATAATTTAGCTGATTTGATTAACCAATCGAGAATGTTTCAGTTTAGCTAAAACAAATTTTTACTTCATGAAATTTAAAAAAAAGTAGTGCAAAAAACTGTACTACTTTTTTTATTTTTAAAATCTTCTAACTACGGTTTGCAATTCGTTGGAAAGTTTTGTTCTTAATTTTTGATAATCCATAATCAATCGTATTATTTCATTTTGTTCTTTTTCTTCCTTTTCATTAATTCCTTGGGACAGACTATTTATTTTTGAGGAGATTAAATAGTTTCTTAAGCTCAAAATGGTTTCCATTAACAGTTGTGATACGGCATCTTTTTTTTGTTTTACATACACATCTTTGCGCTCCCAATCGTCCAGCTGATATTTTCCATCTTCCATAAAAATATCGGTGACAATCTTTGCTTTTTCGTCTTCTAATCGTTTCGCATAGGCATTTATTTCAAAAGAGGCATCGTTTTGAAAATGGTTTATTACCTCTGTAAATAATTCCTGAAAAGTAGGGTTTGCAAATTCCATTTCATCTTCCTGTAAATCCAGAAATAATTTTTGATACACTTTTATGCTTTTTTCTTCAACCAAAGAAATTTCTTTTCCGTGCTCGTCAAATTTCAAAAAGGTTTCTTTAAAAACAGCTTCTTTCTCACCATAAAGAAAGAGAATTTCCATTATTTTATTTTCAATTTGCTTTTGTACATCAATTTTTTCAGAAAGTTCTGATTTTTTACTAACGATTTCAAAAGGTTCTTCAGCATGTTTTGATGCCTTAAAAGCTTCTTTATTATTTTTAGAAAGGAGTTGCGCCAACGCATTAAAAAGCACAACTTCTGAAATATCCATAATGCGCGAACACTCCTGAATATAAATTTCTCTTTTAATGACATCGGGAATTTTAGAAATACTAGCCACCATATCTCTTATGGTATCCGCCTTTTTTATAGGATCGTTTTTGCTTTCATTTATTAATACCGAAGCTTTAAAATTGATAAAATCCTGGGCGTTTTCCTCTAAATAAACTTTGAGCTGCTCTAGCGAGTTTTTCCTAGCAAAACTATCCGGGTCTTCCCCTTCGGGGAAGGTGCAAATTTTTACATTCATACCTTGTTCTAAAATCAAATCGACACCGCGAAGGGAAGCTCGTAAACCTGCCGCATCGCCATCAAAAAGCAAGGTGATATTTTTTGTAAGACGATTTATAAGTCTAATTTGTTCAGAAGTTAACGCCGTTCCGGAGGAGGAAACTACATTGTGAATTCCGGTTTGTGCAAATTGTATAACATCGGTATATCCTTCTACCAAATAACAATTGTCTTCTTTGGCGATGGCTTGCTTGGCGTGAAAAATACCATAGAGCACCTTGCTTTTATGATACAAATCGCTTTCCGGAGAGTTGAGATACTTTGCCGCTTTTTTATCATTAGTTAATATTCTTCCTCCAAAACCGAGGGTTCGCCCGCTCATACTAAGAATGGGAAACATTACTCGCCCCTTAAATCGGTCAAATTGTTTTGCTTCGCTTACAATGGTCAAACCTGTTTTTTCTAAATATTCTTGTTTGTAGCCTTTTTTTAGGGCTTCTAAAGTAAATGCATCCCAGGCATTTGGAGAATAACCTAGTTGAAATTTTTCGATGGTTTCGGGCAAAAAACCTCTTTCTTTAAAATAGGTAAGCCCGATGGCTTTTCCTTCTTCGCTATTTAAAAGCGTTTCGTGGAAGTATTTTTTGGCAAAATCGCTTACCAAATACATACTTTCGCGCTCGTCTGCCTGCTCTTTTTCTTCGGAAGATTGTTCAGTTTCTTCAATTTCTATACCGTATTTTTTCGCTAAAAATTTGATGGCTTCCGGATAGGTAAAGTGTTCGTGTTCCATTAAAAAAGCAACCACGTTTCCACCTTTTCCGCTGGAAAAATCTTTCCAAATTTGTTTCACAGGCGACACCATAAAGCTAGGGGAACGCTCGTCAGTAAACGGACTTAGTCCTTTGTAATTACTTCCAGCTTTTTTTAGCTGAACAAAATCGCCAATCACCTCCTCAACCCGGGCGGTTTCAAAAACATTATCTACGGTGGTTTTAGAAATCAAAAGAGTTTCTTTATTGATGGAATGTAAAAGTACTCAAATAAAGTAAAAAAGTAAATACCACAGGTTTTTAAAACAAATTAGATGTAAAAATTAATCCATATCAAACCGGACACCTAACGAAATATTTCTTTGTTTTAAGGGATTGTCATTAAAAATGGTGTTTAAATCGTATTTGGCATATAGCCCTACGTTACTCCATCCTAAATAGGTGCTTACACCATAAATAAGATTATTGGTATTAAAATCCTCTTTTGATTTTACTTTTCGTTTATCGCCATCTTCTGTAAACTTCAATTTTTGCCGGGTGCTTATATTGAATCCGGCATATCCTCCTATCCCAAATTTAAAATGGTTTTTAGTGGAATATCTAAAATAATCGTCATATTCTTTCTTTTTAGAAGTTCCTATTTCCAAATGGACAGGAAACACTAAGTTGTCATTTCTAAACTTTGATTTTTTTAATTTAAATGGAAAATCTTGCAGGTTTGTTACCTTGCCTTCATCTACAAAAATTCGATTTTCTGTGGGTTTTAGTCCGTTAAATTGAAAGGATATTCCATATTTTACTCGCAGCCAATTGGTGTTTTTAAAGACTCTGGTTTTCCATGCCCAACCTAATTCGGCAAAACGACTGCCTCCTATTTTAAAATCGCTATCATCCAAAGTCTCGCTTTGTGTAATGACATTGTTGAATCCAAAGGCAAAAACAAAATCGCTAGTGGTACGGCGATCATACGGTCTTTCTTTTCTGAATTTAATACTCAAAATTTTTCCATCACCAATAATACTGATGGAATTTGTTTCATTTTCATAGCCTACTTTTGCTTTATTTCTTTCGCTTAAAGCAAATTCATTTTCAAGAATGGCAATTCGATTTTCTATATTTAATGCGTGTTTTTGTGCGGCATCTTGCTTCAAAGTGTTTGATTCCTCAAGGGTAATTTCCTTATTTTCCAAACGGCTATTAATTTTTTCAACTTCATTTTTAAGTGCGCTGCGCTCTTCTTGAATTACGAGTTCCTTTTGTTGTTCTAAAACAGAATTTTCTTTTTCTTGTGCTTGCGAAAGGTTGAAGGCAAGTACTAATGCCAATACACTGAGATACGTAAAAATATTTTTCATAAGGATTGATTTAACCCCTTTTACCGGCATCTCCGGGTGTGGAGATGCACAATAAAAGAAGGATTGATGAATGATGTTTAAGGTTTGGTAAAATTTTAATTGTTTCTGTTTGCTACGGCTTCTTTGGTTTTTAAGAAACCCTCTTTGAGCATTTCAAATATTCTGTCTCTAAAGGTTTGATCTAGTTCTTCTTCCACACTGTTTAATAATTCGGAAGCAGAAACGTATTCTCTATTGGTACTTCCTTGTTTCTTTTTCCAAATTTTTGTGGCAGCATCCATTAGTAAAGAATCTACTTCTGCATCTGTCAATGCTGCATTATTCGTGTCTTGATTGGATATACTTGCAAAGATTTCTTCTACTTTTTGGTTGATTTCTAATGCTTCTTTTGAGTCAGGTTTCTGTAACGCCTTGGCATCTTCTACAACTAGTAAAGTTGCTTTGTTGTTTTCTTTTTCTTCAGGTAACACAACAGGGATTGTGCTTTTTTCTTTGGAAATTTTAATGGGATGGGTTCTCTCCTTTTTTTCGTCAGTTTTTGTGTCGTTTGTAACTACTTGCATTTGTTGCTTGTTTGTAATGGGTGGTTCTTGCTTTGTTTCAACCAACGTAGGTTCATTTTGATTGGTTATATCTGTAAACACAAGACTTGCCACAACAATTCCGGCAATAATAGAAGCTGCAATTCCTAACCACCAAAAGGAAATAGTGCTTTTTTTGTCGTTAGCATCTAATTGCTTTCGTAATTGTTCCCAACTTTTAGGGGTTGGTGCAATTTCTCTCAGACTGAGTTGCTTTTTTATTTGGGTATCTAATTTATTTGATTCCATAACCAGTGTTCTTTTGCATTAATTTTTCTTGTAACATTTTTCGTGCTTTATGCAATTGCGACTTTGACGTGCCTTCTTTAATATTGAGCAACTTTGCAATTTCGTGGTGTTTATACCCTTCTACGGCATACATTATAAAAATGATTTTATAGCCTTCCGGAAGGGTGTCTATGGCATTTTGAAGATACTCCACATCTATTTTAGTATGCATAAACTGAGGCTGGTCTTGTACTTCCTCTAAGGTGGAATCTTGAAATATAATTTTTGATTTTTTTCGAAGAAAAGATATAGACTCTCTCACCATAATTTTGCGAATCCATCCTTCAAAACTTCCTTGATTTCTATACTCTTTAATGTGCGTAAACACTTTAAAAAAGCCGTTGAGCATTGCTTCCTCGGCAAATTGCAAGTCTTTTATATACATTCTGCACACACTTAACATTTTTGGCGCATATAACTGATAAAGCTCATGTTGCGCTTGCCGACTGTTTTTGGCAGCTGCTGCAATTAATGCTGTATGATTTTTATGGAGTTGGATTATTTTCAATGGATTTGCATCTTCTAATACTATAGACGCTAAAAATACTGAAATGGTTGCCTGAGTTGTTATTTTTTTCTGTCAATAACATAATTCACCATCAACACTAGGGAATTTTTGTAGGGAGATTGTGGATAATTGTCAAGGATTTGTAACGCTTCTTCTTTAAAAAATATCATTTTTGCTACTGCGTACTCTAAGCCACCTGCATTTTTTACAAAACCAATTACTTCTTTTACACGTTTATGGTCTTTATTATAATTTTTAATGGAATTGATAAGCCATTTTCTATCTTTTTCTTGGCAGTGATTCAAAGTATAAATTAAGGGTAGCGTCATTTTTTGTTCTTTAATATCAATGCCTGTGGGTTTTCCAATTTTTTCATTGCCATAATCAAAAAGATCGTCTTTTATTTGAAAAGCCATACCTATAAGTTCCCCAAACTTACGCATATCTTCAACCTCTTCTTCCGAAGCATTTACTGATTTTGCTCCCATAGCACAACAAGCTGCAATGAGTGTAGCTGTTTTTTGACGTATAATTTCGTAGTAAACTTCTTCGGTAATATCGAGTTTTCTGGCTTTTTCAATTTGCAGGAGTTCTCCTTCACTCATTTCTCTAACGGCTACTGAAATAATTTGCAACAAGTCAAAATCGCCGTTATCAATAGAAAGCAAAAGCCCTTTTGAAAGTAAATAATCCCCCACTAAAACCGCTATTTTATTTTTCCAGAGGGCATTGATGGAAAAAAAACCTCGTCTGCGGTTGCTATCATCCACCACATCGTCATGTACTAAAGTTGCGGTATGAATTAGTTCAATAACGGAGGCACCTCTATACGTGCGTTCTTCCACCTTGCTTTCGCTTGACACCATTTTTGCGATGAGAAAAACAAACATTGGCCGCATTTGCTTGCCTTTGCGGTTTACTACATAGTGTGTTATTCTATTGAGCAGGGAAACATTGGAAACCATAGAGTTAGTAAACTTTTTTTCAAAAAGATCCATTTCCTGCTCAATAGGCAATTTTATCTGGGATACTACCTTCATATAAGGACAAAGATAAATAAAAATGTGGTGTTAATAATAAGTTGTTGTTTTTGACAAATCATAAAAAAATAGTATCTTCGTTAATTAAATTTAATTCTTAAAAACAATTTATTATGAAAAAAATTACTTTTATAGCAGCTTTTTTGATACTATTAAGTTGCTCAGCACCCGAAAAT
>MNYN01000024.1 GCA_001873105.1 Flavobacteriaceae bacterium CG2_30_34_30
ACGAAAAATTAAAAATTAAAAATTTACCTCTTATTGAAATCTAATATGCGTATTACCGTATTTTTTTTATTGATACTTTCTACTTTGATGATATCCTCTTGTGGTGCTAAAAAGAAAACATCAAAGAAAGTTGTTGACCGAAAGGAAATGACAAGAAAAATTCCAAAAAAAGTGGTTTTTGAACCAATAAACGAAGAAGAGGCCCCTAAAACAATAGTTAAAGAACCAACCCCCAATGCTTCCTATGCTGAAATTGTAGCACTTTACATAAATAATTTTAAGGAAATTGCCAAAGAAGAAATGGTGCTTTATGGCATTCCGGCAAGCATTAAAATAGCACAAGGAATATTAGAGTCAGGAGCTGGTAGAGGCGATTTGTCTTTAAAATCAAACAATCATTTTGGTATAAAATGTCATACCGGTTGGTCAGGTGATAAGGTGCATCACGATGACGATGAGGCGCAGGAATGTTTCCGAAAATATAACGACCCAAAATATTCTTTTAGAGATCATTCCCTATTTTTAACCAGCAGACCAAGGTATAACGATTTATTCAAATTAAAAAAAGACGATTATAAAGGATGGGCCATTGGGCTTCGAAAAGCAGGATATGCCACAGACCCTAAATATCCGGAAAAGATAATAGGCATTATAGAACGCTACGAACTTTATAAATTAGATAGGGAAGCAATGGGAAAAGAAATTAGTGTTCTAGTTACGGATACCGATAAAGTAAATACCTATACCGTTAGACCCGGCGACACTTTATATTCCATAGGAAGAAGATTTAACATCCCAGTTGATACACTTAAACAATATAATGGACTTTTATCCAATGACATTAGTGTAGGTCAAGTTCTTTATATGAACCCCAAAAATTAATTTTTTAAGATGAAATATCAAAGAAGTAGTGCTTTATTTAAAGAGGCTGAAAAAGTAATTCCCGGTGGTGTTAACTCACCGGTAAGGGCTTTTAAAGCAGTAGGAGGAACGCCAATTTTTGTTGAAAGCGCAAAGGGTGCCTATTTGTATGATGCTGATGGAAATGTGTTTCTAGATTATATAAATTCCTGGGGACCTATGATTTTAGGCCACGCTTATGAGCCGGTTGTAACCGCTGTTATTGATAAAGCAAAAAATGGTACTTCTTTTGGAATGCCCACCGAAATAGAAACAAAAATTGCCGAATTAGCAATTCAAATGGCGCCAAATATCAATAAAATAAGGTTTGTAAACAGTGGCACCGAGGCTTGTATGAGTGCTGTTAGACTTGCCAGAGGGGTTACCGGAAAAGATAAAATTATCAAGTTTGCCGGTTGTTATCATGGCCATAGCGATTCGTTTTTAATCCAGGCGGGAAGTGGTGCCATTACTTTTGGTTCGCCAAATAGTCCGGGAGTTACTAAAGGCACCGCAAAAGATACTTTACTTGCTACCTATAATGATTTAAATAATGTTGAGGAACTTCTTCTTGCAAATAAAAATGAAATAGCTTGTATTATCATTGAACCGGTTGCAGGAAATATGGGTTGCATTCCTCCTAAAAATGGTTTTTTAGAAGGGCTTCGAAATCTTTGTGATATACATAATGTATTACTTATTTTTGATGAAGTAATGACAGGTTTTCGTTTAGCTAGAGGTGGTGCTCAAGAACTTTTTGGTATTCAAGCCGATATTGTTTGTTATGGAAAAGTCATTGGAGGCGGGCTTCCTGTTGGTGCTTTTGCTGCACGTGAGGAAATAATGAATTATTTGGCTCCTATAGGTCCGGTTTATCAGGCAGGTACCTTAAGTGGAAATCCTTTAGCAATGGCCGCTGGTTTTGCTATGTTAACCGAATTAAACAATAATCCGTCTATATTTACTTCTTTAAAAGAAAAAACAGCATACTTACATAAAGGACTAAGCGAAGTGTTTCAGAAAAACCAAATAGTGCATACCATAAATCGAATAGGTTCCATGATGTCTGTTCACTTTTCTGAAGAAAAAGTTATTGATTTTGCTTCTAGTGTAAAGGGAAATAACGAAACCTTTAAAAGGTTTTTTCACGGCATGCTAAACGAAGGGGTTTATATTGCTCCTAGTGCTTTTGAAACTTGGTTTATAACCGATGCACTTACGTATACCGATTTAGACAAAACCATTGCCGCTTGCGATACAGTGGCAAAATCATTATAAATTAGGCATAAAAAAAGGGAGCAAATTTTGCTCCCTTTTTTATTTTCTTATACTTAAAGCTATTGCTTAATATCTTGATACTTTTTAAATTGTTCTGCAGTAAGTACTGCTTTTAATTCTTTTTCAAAAGTAGCATCGATAGCTGTTTTTGCTTTAGCCACATCGGTATTATTCAAGTCTTTTCCTTTAATTTGTTTTGCATAACCGGATTCTTTGGCTACAAATACACGAAATAATGTTCTTTGTTGTTCTCCTGTTAGTTGAACGGCTTCACTCAATTTTGCCACCTGTAGTTTAGCAATATCTTCAACACGTTCTTGAGCAGAAATAGTTTGTGTACTAAAGAATAAAGCGATAGCAAAAAATCCGAGAGTAATTATTTTTTTCATTTTAATCTGATTTAAAATATTAGGTTACTAAAATAGTAATAATTCTGAAACTAAGAACAATAATTAAGCCAAAAATAGAAGTTTAATTTTAAACAACCATTCTTGGCTTATAAAACAATGGGCTAATTTTAATTGTTATTACGTATCCCTTTCGCTTTTCCTCTTTTTCTTTTACCCATGTTTTCTTTCCATAAGGCATATTGTTTTTCAGAAAGTATGGCTTTCATTTTTTCTTGATGTGCCATTTGGTGATCTAAACGTGTATTTGCCTTGTGGTAAAAATCCGTTTTATCTGCATTTGCTTTTCGGTCTTTCATATTAATTTCACGTGTTTTAGCCATTTCCAATTGCACTTGGTACACACTTTTTTGTTGCGCTTCGGTTAGATCTAATTGCAATGCTAATTTTTTTGTGCTCAGTTCAGCTTTTTGCTCAGCAGTAAGGTTTTGTCTTTCTTGGAGCATGGCTTTTCGCGCCTCGTTTCTTTGTTCTCTTTGTTGACTAAACCCAAAGGTTGTACCAAAGACAAGTACTAGAATCATTATTTTTTTCATAATAGTATTATTTAAAGTTATCTGCCTTTGGACATCAAAAAGATATTTTAGTTTAATAGGGTTTAAGAAATTATATAAAATTTAACGAAACCATAAAATTTCTTTTAAAAAAAAGGAACGCCATTGCGGGCATTCCTTTTTTATTGAATAAATAAATACTTCTATTATTTTAACTCTACAAACAAACCCTCTTCTGTTTTTTCAACCTGAGCCATTTTTTTTGTGGTCAGGCCTTTTATAGCGGTATCCCATTTTTTGTTAGATAAAGCAACTTGTGTTTTCAAGTCTTCCAATTTCATTTTCTTTAATGGTTTAAGAATATGCAATACCATTTTTTCTTCTTCTGTTAATTCTACTTTTCGCTCCGGACGCATTTGAGGGAAGAAAAGTACTTCTTGAATGGAGGGATTGTTGGTTAAAAACATAATCAATCTGTCCATTCCAATTCCTAATCCTGAGGTTGGTGGCATGCCATATTCTAAAGCACGCACAAAATCGCGGTCGATAAACATGGCTTCATCATCGCCTTTTTCGCTTAATTTTACTTGTTCTTCAAAACGTTGTAATTGGTCTATTGGGTCGTTTAACTCAGTATATGCATTGGCTATTTCTTTTCCGCAAACCATCAATTCAAAACGTTCGGTAAGTTCCGGATTGTCACGATGTTCTTTGCATAATGGGCTCATTTCTTTCGGGTAATCTGTAATGAAGGTGGGTTGTATAAAATTTCCTTCACATTTTGCACCGAAGATTTCATCAATTAATTTTCCTTTACCCATAGTTTCATCTACGGTAACATGCATTTCTCTGGCTGCTTTGCGAAGCTCCTCTTCGTTTTTTCCGCTAATGTCAAATCCTGTAAATTGCTTAATGGCATTTGTCATAGTTACTCTAGGGTAAGGTGCTTTAAAATCGATTTCATGTTTGGTAAAAGTGGCTTTTGTGGTTCCATTTACAGCTATTGCGCAATACTCTAATAATTGCTCGGTAAATTCCATCATCCAGTGGTAGTCTTTATAGGCCACATAAATTTCCATAGCGGTAAATTCAGGGTTGTGGGTTCTATCCATACCTTCATTACGAAAGTTTTTTGAAAACTCATATACTCCGTCAAATCCACCAACGATTAGTCTTTTTAAATACAATTCATTTGCTATTCTAAGGTATAAAGGAATGTCTAATGCATTGTGATGGGTTATAAATGGTTTTGCTGCAGCACCACCTGGAATGGATTGTAAAATAGGGGTTTCTACTTCCATATAGTTTCTGTTATTAAAGAAGGTACGCATGGCTGTAAATAACTTACTTCGTTTTATAAAAACTTCTTTTACATGTGGGTTAACTACTAAGTCTGCATAACGCTGCCTGTAGCGCATTTCAGGGTCGTTAAATTCGTCGTAGGTTTTTCCTTCACTATCTGTTTTTGGTAACGGAAGAGGTTTTAACGATTTGCTTAATAAAGTAAACTCTTTAACCATTACTGTTTTTTCGCCTACTTTAGTAGTAAAAAGCACTCCTTCAATACCAATAAAATCGCCAATATCAAGCAATTTTTTATATACCTCATTATATTTGGTATGATCCTCGCTTTTGCAAATTTCATCGCGGTTAAAATACACTTGTATGCGTCCTTCGCTATCTTGAAGTTCTGCAAAAGAAGCTTTTCCTTGAATGCGTCTGGACATTAATCTTCCGGCAATTACCACCTTTTTTCCTTCTTCAAAAGCAGATTTTATCTGTTTGGTAGTATGGTCTAATGGAAACAAAGCCGCCGGATATGGGTTGATGTTTAAGGCTCTTAGCTGTGAGAGCTTTTCTCTTCTTACAAGTTCTTGTTCGGATAGTTGCATGCTTTTTTATTTAATAGCTGTGTTTTTTACAGACAGCTGCAAAATTACATTATTTGTTAAAAATATGGAGAATTCTTTTGGATTGGTTTACCTTCTTTTTAGTTAGTACAATGGGAATTGTACTTTTTTCTTTTTAAAGCAATAGTAAAAAGTACTTATTCCGTTTCTTCCGGAGTTTTCTTTTTAATAAAAACCCAGAACACTAAATTTCCTATTAATGAAACAAGGATAAGAAAGTACATTAGATACTCCCAAAAGGTAGTTTTACTTTCAATTTTACCGGTTTGTGTAAAAGTGTCGCCTAAAAGTTCCCCTTGATATTGTTTTGTATAAGTAGAATTTGGATAGGTATCTTCTAATCTTTTTTGAAGTTCTTTATAGTAGGAACTCGTTTTTAAATCTTGCAAATAGTAGGTATGGAAGTTATTTGCTCTGTCAGATAAAAAAGCATAAATATAAATTTCTACGAGAGGTTCTTGCGATTTTGAGCCAATATCTTGAAGGGTTTTAAACCATTTTTCACTATTTTCTTTTCTGTTTTCCTCATTTGTAAATTCACTATAAACAAATTTCATCTCTTCTTTTAAAGAATCGACTCGCATGATGGTTAAGGCTTTAGGATTGTTAGTTTCTATTTTACAAAAAACTTGGTTATCAAAAGACAGTGGAAAGAAAATAGAATCCTTGTTTTTAGCAATAAATACTACTTGCTTGATGTTTTTGCAACTCACATCGTAAGGATTTTCTTTTTGAATATCACTTTTGCATTTGCTAACGTGAATTCTATATATTTTATTTTCGTTTACTAGGTCATTACCTGTAAAAGCAAAATATCCTGTGGAGTCTGCTTTTATTTCACATAAAATTTGTTCTTCATAAACAGCAGATATTTTCCGATAATCATCTACCACAGATAAATATACATGATCCTGCCATTCTTCTAAATTGACATATCCTGAAAATGAATATTGAGCCGATCCGCAGAAGGATATAAGCAGAATAGTAAATAGTATTAAGGTTTTATGCATATCACTAAGTTAAGGTTTATTTTTTAATTAAAAAAAGGATAAAATCAAGTATATTGCACTGTAACAAAACACCATGTAGTACAACTTATTTGGGTATGCAATTTAAACTATTTTTATGAGTATTTGGAGAGTAATTTTAGCCATAGTTTTTCCACCCCTTTCCGTTATAGATAAAGGTTGTGGCTCTATTTTAATTGTATTAATTCTTACACTTTTAGGATGGATACCGGGTGTTATAGCCGCACTTATCATTTTAAACAACCCTAAAAATTGATATTATGAAACCCTTTTATTTTTTCTTGTCCTTGTTTTTCTTGTTAGCATTCATGAGTTGTAGCTTTACAGAAACATTAGTGCTTCAAGAAGATGGTTCTGGAAGGATGTCTATACTTTTAGACGCATCAGAAACGATGTCTTTTGGTAGTGATAGCATAAAGGAAGAAGATCCTCAGGATTTAGATACCATTATTTCCTTTAAAGAATTATTTAAGGAAAAAAGAGATAGCATTGCTTTACTTCCAATGAAAGAACAGGAAAGACTTCAAAAATTAGAAAATTTTAATTTACGAATACTAATGAGTTCCGAGAAACAACAATTTTTATATGATGTTTTTGTAGATTTTAAAAATATTAGCCAAGCAAACAATTTATTTCAAGGGCTAGAACAGTCTGGCGCTTTATCAAGTAGCTCCTCAACCCAAAAGGAGGAAATCATAAAGGTTTCTTTTTCTTTTGAAAACAATGTATTTAAACGAGACGCCTATATTGCAGAACCCACATTGCATCTAAGAAAATTAGACAGTTTAAAAGAAATGGAAATGATGCTTGGTGAGATGATGTATGCATTACATTATACTTTTCCAAGACCTATAAAATCCTGTTCTCAGCAAGCAGCAACATTTAGTTTTGACAGAAAATCAGTGCATTTTGAAACGGCTTTTTTAGACTATATAAAAAATCCGGATTTGTTGGATTTAGAAGTAGTTCTTGAAGAGTAGTTGTATTTAAAGGGCATTGGATTTATCTCTCTTCTTTCCTTTAAAAATCTAATATCTATCTTATCTTTGCCACCTATGAACAAAAGAGTAGAACTTCAGGATTTGGGCACAAAAGATTACAAAGAAACATGGGAATACCAAGAATCTTTGTTTCAATCGGTTATTGCAACTAAAATAAAAAATCGTCGGGAAGACGCCGGTTTAGAAACCGAAAATTATTTTTTATTTGTCGAGCATCCACACGTGTACACTTTGGGTAAAAGTGGTAGCATAGAGAATCTTTTAGTCAATGAAGAAGAACTTGCAGCAAAAAACGCCACGTTTTATAAAATTAACAGAGGAGGTGACATAACCTACCACGGTCCGGGTCAAATTGTAGGTTATCCAATTTTAGATTTAGAAAATTTCTTTTCAGATATTCATAAATACCTTCGGTTTTTAGAAGAAATGGTCATTCTTACCTTAGCAGAATATGGCATAAAATCGGAACGATCTGTAGGTGAAACAGGAGTTTGGTTAGATGTTGGAACGCCTTTTGCCAGAAAAATTTGTGCGTTAGGGGTGCGCTCTAGCCGATGGGTAACGATGCACGGTTTTGCCTTTAATGTGAATACTAATTTGGGTTATTTTGATAATATTATTCCTTGTGGAATTAGAGAAAAAGCAGTAACGTCATTAAATGTGGAGCTCGGCATTAAAGAGGTTCCACTTCAAGAAGTCAAAGAAAAGCTTCTCAAACATTTTGCAACCCTTTTTGAAGCTGAATTTTTTAACAAGGTTGGGGTTAGAAGTTATAGAGGTTAGAAGTTAGAAAATAGTATTGAGTACAAAGTATTAAGAAGTCGATGCTTTTAAATTACTACTGCCTTTGCGGCTTTGCGTGAATTACATACTTGAGTTTGTAAAGAAAGTAGTTAGAAGTTAGAAGTCAAAACGTATATTTTTAATTTATTTCATAAAGCACAACGCCATTTCCTTCGCCTTTTACTACACCATTAGGTTTTCCGTTGTTTGTGGCGTCGCCTAAATCCATTACAGAAGTGCCATACACCGGAAAGTTGGGCAATAATTCGCCTAGAGAATTATAAACATAAGTGCGTTGTTGTTGTAAATCGGTTATAGATACCAAAACTCGTTGGTTGCTTACTGAAATTTTTGGATTGGTATAAACACCAAAAGGAAGCTCGATGCGGTTATCGTTTATTCTCAATATATTATCGTCTAGTGTTACTTTGGTTTTTCCCATAATTTCCCATACCAATTTTGACGTGGTATTAAGCTTTTGTCTACTTACTTTTCCGTTGGTATCGATAGAAACTTTAACATTTTCGGAAGTGAGGAAAACAAACTTACTTTCTTCTATATAAATTTCACTTTCGCCAAAAGTAAAAGTCGCGTTTATATTTATTCTTGATGCACCAGATCGATGCAATATGTGGAGTTTTCCGCTTTCTTCGGCAATGATTATATAATCCTTATTTGCTATTCTAAGATGCTTAGGTGGAAGCAAAATCCTTGAATTTGCTTTTTTAAAGGTAAATCCGGATACTGGTTTTGCTTTGTTATCATACAATATTACGGTATTTCCCTGTGTAATAATAAATCGATAATCCCTGTTATTATCATAATCAAAAATTGCTAATGCTTGTGTAATATCCTCTTTAAATTTTAGAGGAAAAGGAGCCACATCTTTGCCGTTTCTGTCTAAAATATAAAAGGTTTTTTTAGTGGCAAAAGCCAATTGTAATTTGCCGTTTTTAAGTAAGTCCACTTGATGTATTTTGCCTAATATCGGAGCGTCTAACTGTTTGTTCCAAAGTACTCTTCCGCTAGAAGAAATTACATACAATTTGTTTGCAATATCTTGTACCACTATGTCTTTCCCTTTAGTAAGATGATTGGTAACTAATTGTGGGTTGGTCAATACATCATTTTCTAAAGTAATGGCAAAGACCTGTGTAATTCCACTGCCGGATAGACCTTCTTGGCTTTCTTTTACAATGCCATTTATGTGAGCAAAATGACTATCATACACAAATTGTATTGCCGCCATAGGATGTTTATTAAACTTTATATCATTAATAATGTGTGCATTTTCAGTAGAAATCATCGCGCTAACTTCTTTTTTTAAATTGGCATTGAGGCTTACTAAAAGTATGGAAGACGCACTACTTAAATCTACCATGTGTTTTACATAATAGGATTGATTTGCTAAAGAGGTATTGTTTAAATAATCTGTAATGATTTCTTGTAATGTAGTTTCGGTTTCTGTAAAAACAAAAAAATCGTCCAGTTGCGCAAAATAGGTAGGTTTTGTTTCTTTTATAAGAGGTTGAAATGCACGGTTGAACAGGGTAGAATCTGAAATTTTTTTAATAGGAATACCTCGAAACTCAGATTCTTCGGTTTGAAGCTTTCCTAAGGATTCCTTGGCAATATTACCATCCAAAGCGTGTATGGCAATAATTTTTTCATTTCCTTTAAATAAAACACCTACTTCATTTAGCGATTGAAAAAACTGTGAATAGGGTAAAGTGTCTTTTTCTGTTTGAAAAGCTTCTAAATTTTTTGAAAGGACTTCAAAATCATCAAACGTATAAGATACAAAACCGGAAACGGAAGTAGGAGTTACCTTTGCCAATTCATTTTTCTGCGGAATAGTGCCTTTAAAAACATCCAATAATTGAGGTGCTGTGTCTTGCGATATTCCTATACCATTAAGTTTCAGTTCATCCGGATTAACACTAAAATCTAATGCCAACCAAGTAGTAAAATTTTGAATTTTTAGAGAAGAATTAGGTAAAAATTGAGAAAATAGATTAGGAAATTTCTTGCCATTTATAAAAATAGTAAGGGGGTTTTTAATGCCTGAAGTATATATTTTTTCAAAAGTTTTTTCTTCTTTTTTCTTTTTTTCTGAAAGGTTTTGAGTTAAGATGTTTTTCAACAACGGTTCAGACGAACTGGCTATAAACACACTGTCTGTTGTGTTGCTGAATAATATACCCTTTTCCGTAGTTATTTTTTGAATAGAAAAATTGGCATAGCTTAACGTTTCTACTTTTTTATTTTTTAAAGAATCCAATAAAAATAATTTAGCATGCTGCCGAGTGATAAAAGTGTAGTTAAAACTACTATCCACATCTCTGCTAAAAGCAATTAAGACTTCTGAAATAGGGTTCAGATATTGGGTATATAGGACATCATTTGATACATAGGAGTATAAAGAAGTTGTTGAAAATTGTTGCAAAAAAGTATTGTTTTTTAAATCACTTTCCAATGTTTTTATACTATTGCTTCTTACAATTAAAGCTGTGTTTTCAGGAATAAAATTAATGAGGTTGCCAGTTTTTTCCTTGTCAGAGGAACAAGAAATCAGTGTGGAGAATAGTAAAAATAAAAATAAATTTTTCATTAATTGTAAAGGTTTAAAACAAAGATATATATTAGAAGTTAGAAGAACGAAAGGGGGATGACATAAATTCTAATTAAGAATACGCGGTCTCTCCTTATTTTCCATAAAAGGAATTTCTAATTGTTCAGGCAGTAGCCGAAAACTTTTTCTATGGTATTTTGTAATGCCGTATTTTCTAATGGCTTCTCTATGTTCTAAAGTGGGATAGCCTTTGTTTTTTTTCCAGTTGTACATAGGGTATTCCTCATGGATTTTTTCCATAAAAGCATCTCGATAGGTTTTTGCTAAAACCGAAGCAGCTGCAATATGTAAAAATTTAGTATCACCTTTTATGATACATTGGTGTGGAATTTCTTTGTAATTTTTAAATCGATTACCATCCACCAAAATAAACTCAGGAATGGTTTTTAATTGGGCAATGGATAGGTGCATGGCTTTTATAGAGGCATTAAGAATGTTTATTTTATCGATTTCGTCCATAAAAATATGTGCTACACCAAAACAAATAGCCTCATTTTCTATGAGTGGTTTGAGCTGGTTACGCTTTAATACGGAAAGTTGTTTGCTATCGTTAAGCAGTACATTTATAAAACTATCCGGTAGTAAAACAGCTGCAGCTGTTACAGGTCCTGCAAGACAGCCCCTACCGGCTTCGTCAGTGCCGCATTCTAATAAATGGGTATGTAGTTTTAATTGTAACATTTAAAAAATTAAAAGTACCATTTTGCATTAAAATAAATAACTTTGCGGTTTAAAATTTAGTATTTAAAAATAATTGGTTTCCACTCCATCGTGTAGCATAAAAAAAATATGAAAAAAACACTTGCCATTTTACTCCTTTTTTTAAGTGCAGTGAGTGTATTTTCACAAGATAGACTTCTAAAGGAAAAAAAAGAAACTCCAGCAAATATAGGTAATGAAAAACCTATAAAAACGAAAGATGTAAATGTACAATTAGATGGCGATAAACCACCAATTACCGATTATAAAATAATATCTTATCAAAGAGATACTACCTATCAAGATACTACACTTTCAATTGTCAAGGAGTATAAATACAACTATCTTAGACGAGATGACTATGCACTAATGCCGTTTTCAAATGTTGGCCAAACCTATACTACTCTTGTACATGATTTTAATGAAGTACATTTAAAACCGCTATTTGGAGCACGAGCACGTCATTTTAATTTTATGGAAGTGGAAGATATAAACTACTACCATGTGCCAACTCCTTTAACCGAATTATATTTTAAAACCGCTTTTGAACAAGGGCAACAACTAGATGCTTTTTTTACGCTTAATACTTCAGAAAGGCTCAATCTTTCTATAGCATATAAAGGGGTACGATCGTTAGGAAACTACCAACATTTGCTCACAAGCACCGGCAATTTTCGTTTTACAACAAATTACCAATCTAAAAATAAACGGTATAATGCCAGAGCACATATTGTTTTTCAGGATTTATTAAATGAGGAAAACGGAGGTGTAAAGGAAGATTTTTTGCCATTTTTTATTAATGATGCACCTGATTTTAGAGATCGAGGCAGGCTAGAAGTCAACTTTGAAAATGCCGAAAACACTCTAGAAGGAAAACGCTTTTATTTGGAGCACGAGTATGCTTTTATTCAGCTTAGCGATTCTACTTCTTATACTACATTGAAATTAGGGAATAGTATAAATTTTGAAGACAAGTTTTATCAATACAAGCAAACAACACCTTTTGAAGATTTTGGACCTTCCTATGCTTCAACCGATTTATTAGATAGAGTAACATTAAGAGATTTTAATTCACAAGTATATGCCGCATTTAATAACAATCTTTTAGGGCATGTAAAAGTTTTTGCAGGCTATACTGATTATAATTATGGCTATGATTCAGTTTTGATATTGGAGGAAGGGCGTATCACTAACAGATTAAAAGGCACTCTTTTAGAAGCCGGAGCAGAATATCAAAAAGAATATCGCGGGTTTGAGTTATATGGCAAAGCTGCTATCAATGTTTCCGGAGATTTTGAGGGAAATTATATCTTAGGTACTGCTTCCTATAGATTAAACAAAGATAATATGGCAAAAGCAACGGTGCACATTAAATCAGTTGCTCCAAACTACAATTTTATGCTGTATCAAAGTGATTATGTAAATTATAATTGGCAAAACTCGTTTAAAAATATAAAATCCCAACATCTTCAATTTGATTTAGAATCTAATAAATTATTTAATACTTCTGTTAGCTATACGGGTATAGAAGATTATACCTATTTTTCCCGAAATGCAACCGATACCACAACAACCCCGTTTCAGCATAACGAAAGAGTAAATTACCTTAAAATTCAAGTTGATAAAGAAATTGCTTATGGTAAATTTGCTTGGAACAACACCTTGACTTATCAAGAGGTACTAAGCGGTGAACAGGTATTTAATGTGCCGCAATTACTAGGAAGAAGCAGTATTTATTTTTCAGATCATTTTTTTAAACGTGCTATGTTTTTACAAACAGGTATTACAGCAAAGTATTTTACCGAATATACTATGGATGCTTATGACCCTGTTTTAGCTGAATTTTATGTACAAAATGACCAAAAACTTGGCAACTTCCCAATGGTAGACTTTTTTGTGAATGCAAAAGTTAGTCAGACTCGAATTTTTCTTAAATTAGAACATATCAACTCTATTTTTGGGGAGAAAAATTATTTTTCAGCGCCCGGTTATCCCTATCGCGATTGGAAGATTCGATTTGGTTTGGTTTGGAACTTCTTTATGTAGTTTTTTTATAATCACCAAATAACAAGCACCAAATTACAAAACAAATCTTTAGAATTTGGTGCTTAAAATTTGGAATTTATAGACCTTAATCTTTCAAAAGTGCTCTAGAAATCACGATTTTTTGTATTTCACTTGTGCCTTCATAGATTTGAGTAATTTTAGCATCCCGCATGAATCGTTCCACGTGGTATTCTTTTACATAGCCGTTACCACCGTGCACTTGTACAGCTTCAACAGCAACTTTCATTGCCACTTCAGAGGCTTTTAGTTTTGCCATTGCACCGCTCAAATCATAATCGTTTCCGTTGTCTTTATCCCATGCGGCTTTCATTACTAAGTGTCTGGCACATTCAATTTCTACTAGCATATCTGCAAGTTTAAAGGCAATGGCTTGGTGGTTGCAAATTTCGGTACCAAAGGCTTTGCGAACTTTAGAATATTCTCTGGCTAAATCATAAGCACCACCGGCAATTCCTAAAGCTTGCGCTGCTATGCCAATTCGTCCACCGGCTAGGGTTTTCATTGCAAATTTAAATCCAAAGCCATCTTCGCCTATGCGGTTTTCTTTCGGAACTTTTACATCGTTAAAAATTAGGGAGTGGGTGTCACTTCCTCTAATTCCCATTTTATCTTCTTTTGGTCCTATTTCAAAACCCGGCCAGCCTTTTTCAACGATAAACGCATTGATGCCATGGTGTTTTTTTTCTTTATGCGTTTGAGCAATTACAAGATAATAATCGGCATTTCCTCCATTAGTAATCCAGTTTTTTGTTCCGTTAATAATATAGTGGTCTCCTTTGTCAATAGCCGTAGTTTTTTGTGAGGTAGCGTCACTTCCTGCTTCCGGTTCTGAAAGACAAAAAGCTCCTAATTTATTGCCGGTGGCAAGCGGAATTAAATATTTTTGTTTTTGTGCTTCTGTTCCAAATGCATAAAGACCATAACAAACTAAGGAATTATTTACAGACATAACTACAGATGCCGATGCATCTACTTTAGAAATCTCTTCCATAGCCAAAACATATGCCAGGGTATCCATACCTCCTCCTCCATATTCTATGGGAACCATCATGCCCATAAAGCCTAATTCGCCCATTTTTTTGATTTGTTCCGCCGGAAATTTTTGAAGATTATCGCGTTCTATAACGCCGGGAAGTAATTCAGTTTTTGCAAAGTTGCGAGCAGCATCGCGAATCATTATGTGCTCTTCAGATAGGTTAAAATCCATAATAGTTTTGTGCTAATAAAATTTCTAAAATACAAGGAACAAAGATACTTTTAAAATAGCGAATATTCAATTATAGTTGATAATTTTAGTGTGTGAGTTTGAAAGTAATTACTGGAAAGAAAGATTAATGTCTACAATTTTTATACTATATGCAAAACTTTACTTTTCTTTGTTTGTATTATTTTAAAGGCACATAATTAACTTCATGATAAAAAATACCTATACCGTTATTGGAGTGATGTCCGGCACTTCACTAGACGGCATTGATTTGGTTCATGTTTCTTTTTACAAAGGAGAAACGTGGACTTTTAAGATGCATTATTCTGAAACTGTTCCTTATTCAAAACTTTGGAAAGAGCAATTACAGCATGGTATTCGTTTAAATTCTAAGGATTTAAAAGCTTTAGATGCCGCATATACTTCTTATTTGGCAATCGTTATTTCTACTTTTATACAAAAACATCAAATAAAAGATTTAGATGCCGTTTGTTCGCATGGTCACACTATTTTACACCAACCGGAAAAGGGTTTAACCCTTCAAATTGGTAATCTACCGCAACTGGCTGATGAAATTGGTGTGCAAGTGGTTTGTGATTTCAGAAAACAAGATGTTGCTTTGGGTGGGCAGGGAGCACCTTTGGTTCCCGTTGGCGATGCATTGCTTTTTAGTGAATACGATTATTGCTTAAATCTTGGCGGATTTGCTAACGTATCATTTAAAAGTGAGGATATTAGAATAGCCTATGATATTTGTCCGGTAAATATTGTAATGAACCCTTTAGCCGAAAAACTTGGTTTTTCTTATGACGACAAAGGTAAAATTGCTGCAAAAGGAAAAATACTTCCAGAGCTTTTAAATGATTTGAATGCATTGTCCTATTATCAAAAAACACCCCCAAAATCATTAGGTTTAGAATGGGTTATTAAATATGTTTTTCCATTGATAAATTCACAAATACATACGATACCTAATTTACTTCATACCTTTTCAGAACATCTGGCGATGCAATTAGCCGCAAATTTTATAGAAGATGCAACTATTCTTATTACAGGAGGCGGTGCTTTTAATACGTATTTGCTCAAACGACTGAAATTTCATAAAAATTTAAAAATAAGTATCCCTAATAAGGAAATTATAGAGTATAAAGAGGCGCTAATTTTTGGGTTATTAGGTGTGCTGAAATTACGGGGCGAAATTAATTGTTGGGCAAGCGTTACCGGTGCAAGAAAAGACCATGTATCAGGAGTAATTTACAAAAAAAAATAAGCCAATAAAAAAGAAATTTACACCCTTTAAGTTCCTTATCTTTGCGCTGTTTATTTTAAAGATATTAGATGAAAGATTTACTAAAAAAATACGAAGAAAAAGAACCCGAAATAGTTTTCCACTGGAAGGATCCAGAAACAGAAGCAGAAGGTTGGACTGTGATAAATTCTCTTCGCGGAGGAGCTGCAGGAGGAGGAACCAGAATGCGAGTAGGCCTAGACAAAAATGAAGTGCTATCCCTAGCAAAAACAATGGAAGTAAAATTTACTGTTTCCGGACCGGCAATTGGCGGTGCAAAATCAGGAATTAATTTTGACCCGAACGACCCAAGAAAAAAAGGCGTATTAGAACGATGGTACAAAGCGGTATCGCCACTCTTAAAATCCTATTATGGCACCGGTGGCGATTTAAATGTAGATGAAATACATGAGGTAATTCCTATAACCGAAAACTGTGGTGTTTGGCATCCGCAAGAGGGTGTTTTTACGGGACATTTTCACCCTACAGAAGCTGATAAAATTAACCGAATCGGTCAATTGCGTCAAGGGGTTATAAAAGTTTTAGAAAATACCAAATATTCACCCGATGTTACCAGAAAATACACAGTAGCCGATATGATAACTGGCTATGGTGTTGCTGAGGCAGCTCGTCATTACTATGCTATTTATGGAGGAAATATTAAAGGCAAACGTGCCATTGTGCAGGGTTTTGGCAATGTGGGTTCTTCGGCTGCTTATTATTTAGCGCAAATGGGTGCGAAAATTGTTGGAATTATTAATAGAGAAGGCGGTGTAATTAATGAAAACGGTTTCAATTTTGAGGAAATTAAAGCACTTTTCTTAAATAAAAATGGCAATTCATTAGTTGCCGAAAACATGATGCCATTTAAAGAAATCAATGAAAAAATTTGGCAGTTAAAGGCTGAGGTTTTTGCTCCTTGTGCCGCATCAAGATTAGTAACTAAATCACAAATTGACGCTTTATTAGATTCCGGATTAGAAGTAATATCCTGCGGGGCAAATGTACCTTTTGCCGATAAAGAAATTTTCTTTGGCAGCACCATGGAATATACTGATGCGAAAGTAAGTGTAATTCCTGATTTTATTGCAAACTGTGGTATGGCAAGAGTTTTTGCCTATTTTATGGAGCGAAGAGTACAAATGACCGATGAAGCCATTTTTAATGATACCTCTATAACTATTAAAAATGCCATTCAAAACACTTTTAACCAAAATAATGATAAATATCATATATCAAAAACATCTTTTGAGATAGCTTTGAAAATTCTTTTATAATACCATAAAACTAATGAGTTTACTGATAATTTCCCTTTTTGTAATAGGATACATTTCCATAACCCTTGAACATCCCTTAAAATTAGATAAAACTGTTTCCGCATTACTGATGGCAACGGTTCTTTGGGCAATTATCGCCCTTGGTTTTAATCAAGGATGGCTTTCAATTATTGACTATCACGGCAATGTATTTAATATGTTGCAAGGCGATGAAGTAGTACAAAAATTAGGGTTTCAAAATAACTTAATGCATCACTTTAGTAAAGCTGGCGAAATCTTATTTTTCTTAATTGGAGCGATGACCATTGTTGAAATTATAGATTTGCATCGCGGCTTTGATATTATAAAAGGTGCCATAAAAACAACGAGTAAAATAAAACTACTTTGGACCTTAGGGATTTTAGCCTTTTTTTTATCAGCAGTTATTGACAATTTAACCACTATAATCATTTTAATAACTTTATTAACAAAACTGATACCAAAACACGAGTATAGAGTGTGGTATGCTTCCTTGCTTGTTATTGCAGCAAATGCTGGAGGAGCTTGGTCACCTATTGGTGACGTAACCACTACCATGCTTTGGATTGATCAAAAAGTAACGGCAGTGGGTTTAGCAGAATATGTTATAATACCCTCTATTTTATGCTTTGTTGTTCCTTTTATTATGGCCTCAAGAATGAAAGCCTTTAAGGGAGAAACCATTCGTAAAGTAAATATAGTTGATACGGCATCTGAAAGGTTATTAAGCAGTAAAAAAATGCTTTATGTAGGTCTGGGAGCCATACTTTTTGTTCCAATTTTTAAAGGAGTTACCGGACTGCCACCTTATATAGGTATGTTATTTAGTTTAGCTATAGTTTGGTTAGTTTCTGAATATGTAAAACCCGTAAAAAACTTCAATAAAAGGGTCAACCATCAATATTCCACCCATAAAGCATTATCTAGAGTGGAATTTGCTAGTGTACTTTTCTTTTTAGGAATTTTACTTGCCGTTTCTGCTTTAGAAAGTTTGCAATTTGGTAGTATTAATGGGGAAAGCGTCGGCACCCTAAGGTATGCTGCAGAGTCTTTATCCGCTTTTTTGCCAAATATGGATATTGTTATCGTTTCTTTAGGATTGCTATCTGCTGTTTTAGACAACGTGCCATTGGTAGCAGCTTCTATGGCTATGTATGATTTTCCTCGAGATGCATCTGCTTGGCACTTTATTGCTTACTGTGCAGGAACAGGAGGTAGTTTGTTGGTAATTGGTTCAGCAGCAGGAGTTGCCGCTATGGGAATGGAAAAGATAAATTTTATGTGGTATCTTAAAAATATTACGTTACTGGCTTTTGCTGGATTTATGGCGGGAGCGATAACTTTTATTTTAATGGAACACTTTGTTAGATAAGCAATTTTTATATCTTCACGCCGTTATTAAACAAACTCATTAATCACTAAGACACTATGCTTATAACTTTTATGCAAGATGGGGTTCAAGAAGCCTTACAAGAAATAGAACCGGAGTCAGTTGAAAAAACGCTTTCTGTAATAGATTTAGTTTTAAGCGGTGGTACAGGTGGTATCATTATCATTGCAATACTTTTTGTTTTGCTTTTTGTTGCAGTTTACATCTATTTTGAAAGGATATTTGCCATTAGAGCAGCATCAAAAGTAGATAAAAACTTTATGCATCAAATTCGTGAAAATGTGGCATCGGGAAATCTTCAAGCAGCCAAAATTCTTTGTGCTCAAAATAATTCTCCTGTTGCTAGATTAACTGCAAAAGGTATTTCCAGAATTGGAAGCCCCCTAGAAGATATAAATACTGCTATAGAAAACGCAGGCAAACTAGAAGTTTATGAGCTAGAAAAAAACGTAAGCATACTTGCTACTATCTCTGGAGCAGCTCCTATGATTGGTTTTTTGGGCACTGTTATAGGAATGGTACTTGCATTTCACGCTCTTGCTACCAGCAGTGGTCAAGCAGAAATGGGAGTGCTTGCAGAAGGAATTTATACCGCAATGACAACAACTGTTGCCGGACTTATAGTGGGTATTATAGCTTACATAGGCTACAATCACATTGTAGTACGCACAGATAAAGTAGTGCATAGCATGGAAGCAAATGCAGTGGATTTCTTAGACTTACTTAACGAGCCTTCTTAATATGAATTTACGCGGAAGAAATAAAATTGACCCTAATTTTAGTATGAGCTCCATGACAGATATTGTTTTTCTGTTGTTGGTGTTTTTTTTACTTACCTCGCCGGTTATAACTCCCGATGCCTTGGATTTAATTTTGCCAAAAGCAAAAGGAAAAACTTCTAATCAGCAAAATCTTTCCGTAAGTATCACTAAAGATTTAGATTATTATGTAAACAAAGAGCGCATTGCAGAAAATGCGGTGGAAAGTAATATTAAAATACAATTACGAGGCGTTGAAAATCCAACAATTATTTTAAGAGCAGAAGAAGGAGTGCCAATAGAAAGTGCCGTTAAAATAATGGATATTGCTAATAGAAATAAATACAAAATTGTTCTTGCAGTAAGACCAAATTAGAATAAAGAATAGAGAATAGAGAATAAAGAATAAAGAAAAAAGAAAAAGAGGATAAATCGAAATGAGTAGGTGATTTTTTTAATCTGTTTTGCAGTATCTTATATCAAATAATATATAATAATTAAGCAAGAGTGAGTTTCTTAAAAACAAAACACGAAAAAAAAAGTTTTGCAATAACCGTGGTAATCCACGTGGTTGTTTTGTTGTTGCTTTTCATTTTTGGGCTTACATATTTAGATCCACCTTTGGAACAAGGAATTGCCATAAACTTTGGAACTACAGACTTTGGTAGTGGTGAAGTACAACCTTTAGAACAAGTACAAACTTCACCTTCACAAACAACACCACAAACCGAATCGCAACCAGAAACAGAAGTTAAAGAAGAAGTGGTAACCCAAGAAATCGAGGACGCTCCAGTTATTAAAAAAGAAGAAAAACCTAAAGAAGTAACCAAACCCGTTGTTGAGAAACCCAAAGAACAGGTTAAAGCAGAACCAAAACCAGACAAATCCACAACTGATGCCTTATCCAGTTTAATGAACGGCCCTAAACAAGATGGAACAGCTAAAAGCGGTGAAGGCAATGACAACAAAGCAGGCGATAAAGGAAGTCCCGATGGCGACCCAAATGCAAGTAGTTACTATGGCATAGGAAAAGGGCTAGATGGCGACGGAAATTATTTGTTGGGCGGAAGAAGAGCTATTCATAAAAAAATCATTGTTCAAGATTGCAATCAGGAAGGAATTGTGGTTGTAGATATTGATGTGGATAGAAACGGTAATGTTACCAAAGCCATTCCTGGTGTTAAGGGAACAACTAATAACTCTAAATGCTTACTTGAACCCGCAAAAAGAGCCGCTTTAGAAACAAAATTTAACAGCGATGCCAATGCGCCTGCACGCCAGGTGGGGCGTATTATCTATAGGTTCAGCCTTTCTGAATAGTTTTCTTTTCCCCCTTTTTTTCTGTATTTTTTTTTATCTTTAGGCTCTAAATATTTAGGGTATGACTCGATTATTTTTACTTTTTTTTAGTATTCTCCTTTTAGGATGTGCAGAAAAAACAGAAGGACCTTCTTCTGAAAAAAAACCTGCAAAACTTCCTAAGGATATCTTTTTTATCCAACGCGCATATCCTAACGGAGAAATTAAACCAAATGCTTATGCCAATGCCTTGCAATGGAAAAAACAAAGAACACAAAATAATTATTCAGGGCTTATATGGGACTTTACCGGACCGATAAATATTGGGGGAAGAATAACCGATATTGAAATTCCAACTAACCAACCCAACACCTATTATGTAGGAGCAGCAAGCGGAGGTGTCTTTAAATCTACCAATTCCGGTGTAAGTTGGATTCCTATTTTTGACGACCAACCTATGCTTTCCATTGGTGATATTGATATTTCCACAACAAATAACAATTTAATTTGGGTAGGAACCGGAGAGCCAAACGCAGGCGGAGGTTCCTTAGCTTATGATGGCGACGGCGTTTATAAAAGTGAGGACGGGGGCATAACCTGGCAAGCAAAAGGATTAACAGCAGTGGGGAGCATTGGAAAAGTTAAAATAGATCCTAATGATGATAACACATTATTTGTTGCTGCTATGGGGCCGCTATTCAGAAAAGATACAAATAGAGGAGTATATAAAACCACAAATGCAGGGGATACATGGGAGCAAGTTCTTTTTGTTAGCGATTCCACAGGAGTAATTGATATGGCTATTCACCCAACAAATGGAAATATAGTGTATGCCACAAGCTGGGAACGCATAAGAAGACCCAATGCCAGACAATATGGCGGCGAAACTTCCCGAATTTATAGAACTACAAATGGAGGTACTACCTGGACCGAACTCACAAATGGATTACCTACCCTTGCCTCACAAAAAGGAAGAATAAGTATAGATATTTCAAAATCAAACCCAAATGTGTTGTATGCCATGTATGCTGATGCTATTGGAAATGTACAGGGAGTATATCGCACCAATGATGGTGGGAATAATTGGGTTTCAGTAAATTCAAATTCGTTAATCAATGTAGGATTTCATTGGTGGTTTGAGGGCATTTTTGTAGATCCCTCTGATGAAGATATTATTTATTACCTAGGTTTAAATGTCCAAAAATCTACTAATGGTGGAGCAAGTTGGTTTAACTCCTTTCAAAATGCCCATGTCGATCAGCATGCTTTGGCATTTAATCCTTCTGTTCCCGGAGAAATTCTGTTAGGTAACGATGGCGGCCTATATAAAAGTGCTAATGATGGGGTATCGTTTAGTAAAGATGCAACGCTGCCCATTACTCAGTTTTATCGTTTTCATGTGGACACACAAAATATAAATAAAGTGTATGGCGGCGCACAAGATAACAGTACGATGCGCACTGTTACAGATGGTTTAAACGATTGGACAATAATAAACGGCGGTGATGGATTTCAGCCTTTGGTGGACCCTACAAACACGAATGTAATTTATGCCTTGTCACAAAATGGAAATCTTGGAAAATCCATCAATAATGGTGTTTCTTTTTTTTCAGCCATGAACGGAATTGCCTCCGGAGATAGAAAAAATTGGGATACTCCTATCGCTTTTGATCCTTCCAATTCACAAATCCTTTTTTATGGAGCAAATAGATTGTACAAAACCACCAATGCAGCAGGAAACTGGACGGCTATCAGTCCTGATTTAACCAATGGTCCTTACACAGGTAATTTAGTTTTTGGAACCATTATATCTATTAGTGTATCGCCCTTAGATAGTAATATAATTTACGTTGGAACCGATGATGGAAATGTTTGGATAACTCAAAATGGGGGCGGAACTTGGACAAATATTTCAGCCGATCTACCAAATAGATGGGTGACTAAAGTTTTAGCATCCAGAACAAATGGTAATGATGTGTATGTTACTTTTTCCGGTTATCGCTATGGCGAAGATTTTGGACATATTTATAAAAGTTCCAATCTAGGAAGTAATTGGGTAGATATCTCTTCCAATGTTCCGGATATTCCAATCAATGATATTGAAAAAGACAGCTACGGAAACCTGTATATAGGTACTGATATTGGTGTTTTAGCATCTAACAATGAAGGAGTACAATGGGAAATATTAGGAATAAATCTACCTTCAGTGGTAGTTACAGACCTTCATATTCACGAACAAACAGAAACCCTGTTTGTGGCAACCTATGGAAGATCCAGCTATAAAATGGATATTTCCGGTAATATTCTCAGCACAGAAAATTATTTACTAGAAACCAATGTCACGGTGTATCCAAATCCGGCGACAGATTTTGTTACAATTTCCATAAAGGATAGAAATAAAAATCATACAATTTCCATTTTTGACCCATTGGGCAGAGAGGTGTTGAAAAAGGAAATAGTATCCGGAAAACAAGACTTAAAACTTTCAGTAGAGCAATTTACTACGGGCACATATTTTGTAAAAATTTCAAGCGAGAATGCAAGTATTACTAAAAAACTGATTATTAAATAAAAAAACTTTCACCATCAAATATTCAGAAACCATTGCGTGGCTTTTTTCTCAATTACCTATGTACCAACGTGTAGGTGCGATTGCTTTTAAAAAAGATTTAAACAATACCATAGCACTTACCAATTATTTAGGAAATCCTGAAAGGAACTTTAAGAGTATCCATGTAGCCGGAACAAATGGCAAAGGCTCTGTGTCGCATATGCTGGCATCGGTATTACAAGATGCGGGATACCAAGTTGGTTTATACACTTCCCCTCATTTATTAGACTTTAGAGAGCGCATTCGGATTAATGGAAAACCAATCTCCCAAAGAGAAGTTATTAATTTTGTTAAAGAAAACAAACCGTTTTTTGAAAACCATTCCCTTTCTTTTTTTGAAATGACCGTAGGTTTAGCTTTTCAATCTTTTAGTAATCATAAAGTAGATATTGCCATCATTGAAGTTGGTTTAGGCGGAAGATTAGACAGTACCAATGTTATTACTCCTGAAGTTTCAGTAATCACAAACATTGGAAAGGACCACACCCAATTTTTAGGCAACACTCTTGCAGAAATAGCCGTTGAAAAAGCGGGAATTATAAAATCGAATATTCCAGTAGTCATTGGAGAAACAAAAGAAGAAACAAAGCCTGTTTTCGAAAAAATAGCATTAGAAAAACTGTCGCCAATCGTTTTTGCTGAAAATATACCTGTAAAAAAATATAGTTTGGATTTATTAGGAAGCTACCAAGAAAAAAATTACAAAACTGCCGTTGTAGCCATAAACACCTTAACGCAATATAGTAACTTTACAATAGCAGAGAGCAATATTGAAAATGGGTTAAAACGCGTTGCAAAAAATACAGGATTACAAGGAAGGTGGCAAGTATTAGGCAAATTTCCGAAAGTAATTTGTGACACCGCACACAATGCGGAAGGATTGCAATATGTATTAAAACAGCTGCAAGAAGAGTGGTATATAAAACTTCATATTGTTTTAGGAGTGGTAGCAGACAAAGATTTAGAAGCCATTTTACCAATGTTTCCCAAAAAAGCCATCTATTATTTTTGCAAACCAGACATACCAAGAGGCTTAGATGCATCTGTTTTAATGCAAAAAGCTATGCCATTTGGGTTGAAGGGTAATTTTTACCCTTCCGTTCAAGACGGTTATAGCGCAGCCTTAAAAGCTGCAAAAATACCGGATGTAATTTTTATTGGAGGCAGTACTTTTGTAGTAGCAGAAATAATTTAATTTTTATGCCTCTTTTTTTGTTCTTAAAGAAAAAGTCCTCTATATTTGCATCCGCTTAATCAAAGAGCGGGCGATTAGCTCAGCTGGTTCAGAGCACCTCGTTTACACCGAGGGGGTCGGGGGTTCGAACCCCTCATCGCCCACAAAAACATCCCCAAGGAAATTTTCTTTGGGGATTTTTATATTTAAAAATAGATATATTTTTTTACTTACATAATTTATTCAAAGTCTTTAGATAGGTATTATATAGGTTCCACAAAAGATGTTTCCCAACGGGTAGAGGAGAATAAGTTTTCCACCCAGGGATTTACATCGCTGGCAAAAGATTGGGAGTTAAAATATGTTGAATCTTTAGCCACGAGATCCTTAGCATTAAAAAGGGAAGTGCAAATAAAAAGGTGGAAAAGCAGAAAGATTATAGAAAAACTAATAGGATAGCTTAGTTGGTTCAGAGCATCCCGACGTAAAGTCGGGTGGGTCAGGGGTTCGAACCTTCCGAAGTTAATTCGGAACAAGCTCTCATCGCCCACAAAAAAATCCCTAAAGAAATTTTCTTTGGGTGTAAATCGTCAGCAAAAAGTGGACTACTTTAGACTATAATTAAGAGAGTGTTTTCAAAATCACTAAATTTGAATAACTATGAAAACACCAAAGAAACAAACCACAGAAAACTACATTAAAGAAATCCGTAGAAAGACAAGAAGGATTTTCTCATCTGAGCAGAAGATTCAAATCGTGATGGAAGCATTGCGTGCAGAAATGAGTGTTGCAGAATTATGTAGAAAGTATTCCATTGCTGAATCCCAGTTTTACAAATGGAACAAAGAGTTTTTAGAAGCCGGTAAAAGCCGTTTATCCGGAGATACCGTAAGAGAAGCCACCAGTGATGAAGTAGCCGAACTACGTAAAGAAAACCAACGTTTAAAAGAGATGGTTGCTGACCTAGTCTTAAGGTCTGATATTGTAAAAAAAAGCTTGCAAAACTTGGAGTAACTGAAAAATACAAAAAGTATATGCGTTTTACGGTATCAGAAAAACAAGAAATCATACACATGGTGACCCGTTCAGAAATTGGAGTTAACAAGACCTTACGTAAAATCGGCCTTAATAAAAGCACATTTTATAACTGGTATAATGCCTATAGTGAAAATGGTGTTGACGGTTTGATTCCAAATAAACGTAGTAGAAACAGACAATGGAACAGTATCCCCCAGCAACAAAAGAATCTGGTGGTTAAAGTAGCATTGGATCATCCAGAATTATCATCTAGGGAACTTGCTTATAAAATCACCGATGAACAACAGGTTTTTATATCGGAATCCAGTGTTTACAGAATATTAAAAGCAAGAGGTTTAATTACAGCACCTGCACATATTTTTATGAGCGCAAGCGATGAATTTAAAGATAAAACCACTTTTGTTCACCAAATGTGGCAAACCGATTTTACTTACTTTAAAATCCTTGGTTGGGGCTGGTATTACTTAAGCACCGTTTTAGACGATTACAGTCGATATATTGTGCACTGGGAGCTTTGTAGAACAATGAAGGCAGATGACGTGAAAAGATCTGTTGACAGGGCTATAATCAAGGCAAAGTTGGTTACAAAGCAAAAACCCAAGCTTTTGTCTGATTATGGATCCTGCTACATTGCAACAGAATTAAAGTCTTATTTAAAAGACAATTATCAAATTGACCAAGTCCACGGAAGACCCAATCATCCACAGACCCAGGGAAAAATTGAACGGTATCACAGAACAATGAAAAACGTGGTAAAGCTTGATAATTATTACGCACCAGAAGAATTGGAAAGTGCATTAGAAAAGTTTGTGCATACCTACAACAATGAAAGATATCACGAATCACTTAAAAATTTAACGCCAGCAGATGTTTATTTTGGAAGGGGTGAAGAAATACTTAAAGAAAGAAATCGATTGAAAAAATTAGCCTTTGAAAACCGAAGAAATGAGTATCTAAAATCAAAAAAATCAACTAATAAAAAAAATCATTTATATTTGAAATAATTAACAAACACTCCTTAAGGAAAAGTCCAAATTAGTTTGAAGACTTACATTTAATCTGTTGGTTTATGCGTTGTATGGTTTGAGTGAGGAGGAAATCGCAATTGTTAAAGGTTCATAAATAACATAAGATAAAAGAATATCTTTGCTATTTTGGAGTAAGGCGCTACTTTAGTTATAAATAAACAAAGCTTGTTTTAGATATGAAATATATCAGGTATGAATTTTTAATTCTTGTTAGATATACTAATGTTGGCAACAAAACTAAAAACATGAAAGAGATACTATTTACACTAATTATACTTTTTTCAACGCCTGGTTTTTTAATAGCTCAGGCAGAGAAAATAGATATAACGGAAATTGATAATGCCATCTTTAAAAAGGATAACTACTGGAGAGGTGCAGATGGCGCGGCATCAATTGATTTAGAAAATGGGAAAATCTTATGGCTATTTAGTGATACATTTATCGATCCTCAAGGTACAGGAAAAAGAAGTAATTCAAAAGTGATCAACAATAGTATTGCTATTCAAGAAGGTTATTCTTTAGATAAAGGGAAAATTTCTTTTTACTATAAAGGAAAAAATAGAAAACCCAAATCATTCTTTGAGCTGCGAGGTAAAACATGGTTTTGGACTGGACATGGCATTCTAGCAAAGGATAAGCTAATTATATTCTTAATTGAAGAAAAGAGCATAAAAACAGGCATTGGATTTGAAGCAATAGGATGGTACATAGCCTTAATTGATAATCCATTAGATAATCCTCTTAATTGGAATGTCAGATATAGTAAGGGATCAGATACTTTTGGAGTTATCGTTGGCTCTTCTGCAGTCTTGCAAGATGAAAATTACATTTATGCTTTTGGAGTAAAAGAGCCTTCGACACATGAGACTTATTTACTTCGATTTAAAAAAGAGGAATTAATAAACGGAGACCTGTCAAATATGGAATGGTGGACTAATAATACGTGGTCAAACAAAGTATATGAGGTGCCAAAATCATCTTCTTTATTTATTGGTCAAACTGAATTTTCTGTACACTTTGACAAAGAACTTAAAAAATTTATTCAGATACAGACTTATGGTTTTGGACAAGCTTCAATTGGATACAGACTTGCCGATCAACTTTATGGTCCTTGGTCTGAACCAATATTATTCTATACACCAATTTTAAAAGAGGACAATGAATTTGTTTACACCGCAAATGCACACCCTGAAATTAAGTCTGATGGACTTGTTGTAACTTATAATATAAACAATGGGGATTTTGGGAGGTTAATCAGCAATGAGGATATATATTTTCCAAAAATTATTAAAGTATATTGGAATAGAGATAAATAAATACTGTACAACAAGTTCTCCAAAGCATCCTCCCTTCGGCGTAATCCAAATTACATTCTTTATCCAAAACGTTTCAGCATCTCAGGATGCTTTTTTATAGGAACCCCTAAATTTATTGGCTAGCAAGCGTTTAGGTATGTGATTTTTAATTACCTTAGTCCTTATACTGTCTTATGCGTGTAACACAAAAACGTTATAACACTTGAGTAAAATCGAACACTATGACAAGAATTAGAAGATCATCTATCGAAATGGATCAGGAAGAATTTCGAAAAATTGGATATCAATTAATAGATGATATCTCTAATTTTACTAATTCAATTCGTCAAAGACCCGTTACTCCAAATGAAAGTCCGGGTGAATTGCAAAATATATTAGGAAACTCCTCCTTACCCGAAAATGGCAGTCCTGCAAATGAGTTAATTGCAAAAGCGACGGATTTATTGTTCAATCATTCTTTACTTAATGGTCACCCTAAATTTTTAGGATACATTACTTCTTCTGCAGCCCCAATGGGAGCAATAGCAGATTTGCTGGCGGCATCAGTCAATCCAAATGTAGGTGCACATATTTTAAGTCCAATGGCTACTGAAATTGAAAAACAAACCGTAAAGTGGTTGGCTGAGTTTATTGGAGTTTCTACAAACTATGGAGGAATATTGGTCAGTGGAGGAAATATGGCAAATTTCACTGCATTTTTAGCAGCTAGAACAGCAAAAGCTCCTGATTCCTTTAAGGAAGATGGAATTTTAAGCTCCTCAAAAAGATTAACTGTTTATTGCTCTAAAACCACACATGCCTGGATAGAGAAAGCGGTCATTTTATGTGGATTAGGCACTAAATCTATTAGATGGATAAAGACAACTCCATCAAATCAAATGGATGATACAATTTTGGAAGCAACTATCGAAGAGGATATAAAAAATGGCTGCAAACCCATAATAGTCATTGGAACAGCAGGAGATGTAAGTACTGGAGTAGTTGATAACCTAAAGAATCTTTCCGTAATTAGTAAGAAATATGATTTGTGGTTTCACGTTGACGGTGCTTATGGCATACCTGCGGCAGTAAATCCCGAATACAAAAGTTTGTTTGATGGGATTAAAGATGCTGATTCCATTGCTCTTGACCCACATAAATGGCTCTATAGCCCGCTCGAAGCCGGATGCACTTTGGTAAAGAACCCGCAACATTTACTCAACACATATAGTTCTCATCCCGAGTACTATAATTTTAACAAGAATCAAGATGAAATTTCGCAAAACTATTATGAATACGGGCTGCAAAACTCACGAGGCTTCAGGGCTTTAAAAGTGTGGTTAACATTACAACAAGTAGGTAGAAGTGGTTACGTAAAATTGATTGGAGAAGATATTGAATTATCAAAACTATTATTTCAACTGGCTAAAAAACATCAAGAATTGGACGCGGTCACTCAAAATTTAAGTATAACTACATTTCGATATATCCCTGCTAATTGTAAAAAAGACTTAGAGAAAAAGGAAAGCTATCTCAATAAACTAAATGAAGAAATAGTGAATAAATTACAAATTGGAGGGGAAGTTTTTCTATCTAATGCCATTGTAAATGATAAATACTGTTTACGTGCTTGTATTGTAAATTTTAGGACATCAATAAACGACATTAAAGAAATAATTGAAATTGTAGTAAGAGTGGGAAGAAAAGTCCACTTAGAACTCAAGGATAAAAAAGACTGAATAATACCCCGATGCAAATTCTATAACTTCGCACCCATACACAGGACATAAAACTTCCCGGGTTGCTTAACGGGCACTTGAGAGTTTTTCAGCAAAATCTATTTTTACAACCCCACCCATCAATGCAAAGTCAGGAAGTGAATACACCAAACTTAAAAATAAAGAATATCCCTTCAAAATTAGACATGCAATATTCCATGTTTGAGATTTCATGTTAAAACTCAGCTGATGCACGTCCTGCTTGGCATGGTTTGATAGCATCGCTTATAGTTTTTGATTTTTTTTATCTTTACTCAAATTGAAGTATATTTTTTTATTATTTTAATTGTTTGACAGTGAAAGGCTGTTATATAAAATATGAATCCATTTATCAACTAAAAAATCAATATTATGAGAACTTTTAAAAGTCATTTTGTAGAAGCCACTTCTATTGACATGCTACTACTAGTTTCAGTAAGTCTATTGTATTTACAA
>MNYN01000033.1 GCA_001873105.1 Flavobacteriaceae bacterium CG2_30_34_30
GGAAATGAGTGGAAAGGATGTAATATATTTTTGAATAAGAAAGTTTAAATTTTTTTTGTGAAGGCTTAACAACTTATCCTTTATTCTTTTGCAAAATTGGAAGGCAAAATCCAGTTATGGTGTTTAAAAGGATGCCATTTTTCTGCTGCTAAATCTACGTTTGGGTTTGTAAATTGTTGTAAAGGTCTGCGGTTAACACTTACTTTTACATCAAAATAAACGGCAACATCTTTTCCTATAGCAGCATATTGTTTTTTAAGCCGTTGCGCATATTGCCACATAAAATCAGGATGTGTAGGTAAAGATTGATATTGTTTTTTGCTTAAAAGATTGTATATATCTATGCGGGTGGTTTCACAAGTTTTTTTGTCAACCACATGCACTCTTGCAGAGCCTGATTTGGAGCGAAGCATCATACGCCAACTCAATCGATGGCCTTCTTCGGTCCACAAAACAGTATCTTCTATTGCCCAATGCCGCAATGGAAGGGCAATTTGCACCAGAAAGTACATGGAAAATAAAATAAGCAATGGTTTTTTGTAGGTTGGAACAAGAAACTCCCCCTTAGTATAAAATTCTTTTTTGGGAAGAAATCGGTGTTGAAGAATTTTTGGCGTAAAGAAAAACAAGGCAAAAGCGATGGACATATAAGGAAAAATTCCAATCTGAAACACGATGGAATTGAACAGATGAAAAAATATAGAAATAATAAACCCAAACATTCTGGTATGTTTCCAAAGCAAAAGCGGGACGATGAGCAGGTCAAATAAAATTCCGGTATAAGCAATGCTCCAATGCACCCAATCTTGTTGTAAAAAACCACCAATAATCCAATAATCTGCCTTACTGCTCATTAAAATTTTTGCCATAGAAGCGTCTAACCAGTCTGGATATAATTTTGCTATAGAGGCATAGGTATAAACAATCCATATTTGTAAAATTATAACCAATGCACACCACCTAGACATTGAGGATGATTTTATTTTTGAATTCGTCAATGCATCTACCGAAAGCCATCTGTGAGCGGGCAGGAAGCTCATTAAAAAAAGCAACAATGCTAATAGATAGTAGTGGTTGTTATAAGCTGATTTCTGCATCAAATAAACACCGGTCCACATAATAGTATAACAAATAATGCTAAAGCGGTATGTATACCCTATCATCACCAGAAAGCCAAAAATTCCCATTAGGGCAAAATAAAAATACATACCATTTCCGGGAAGTGGTTGCAACCATTCAAAACCTATAAAGGAGAAGGTAAATTCTGGTTCTATAAAAACATCATGTACCCATCCTGTGGCGATGGCACCAAAGGCTTCCAGTGTGATAAGCAACCCAAAAACAACCCTAAAAAGTATAAGTCCGCTGTTGTCTATTTGTTTAAATAAATATTTATTGAGCATGATGTTTTTGAAGATAGTCTCTTGCAAAAGTTTCGTCATCTTTTATGGCGGTTTGTAGTGCCTCTAAAGAATGAAATTTTTCTTCATCTCGAATTTTTATTATTAGTTCAATCTGAAGTTTTTTGTTATACAAATTGCTAGTTGTGTCTAAAAAAAAGGTCTCGATGGTTCTTGAAGTGCCGCCAACAGTTGGGTTTGTGCCGATACTCATTAATCCATAAGTTAATTTATTGTCTAAAATGGCTTGAACCAGATAGACGCCGTTTTTTGGAATTATTTTATATTCTTCTTCAATATGTAGGTTTGCCGTTGGGTAGTTAATGGTTTTTCCGATGCCTTTTCCCCTTACAATAGTACCATTTAGCATAAAAGGGTATCCTAAATAATCATTGGCTTTTTCTATATCGCCTTCTTCTAGTGCTTTTCTTATTTTGGTGGAGCTTACGGTAACTTCATCTAGTTCTTTTGCTGAAATTTCTTCTACTTCAAAATTATAGGTTTTACCAAATTCTTTTAAATCATCGATGTTTGCATTTCTATTTCTTCCAAAACGGTGGTCATATCCTATGATTATTTTTTTGGCATGTAATTTATGAACTAAGATGTCTCGAACAAATTCTAAAGCTGTGAGTCTTGAAAATTGTGTGGTAAAGGGATGAATGATTAAGTGATGGAGCGATGTTTTAGAAAAAATAGCTTCTCGTTCCTCAATGGTATTAAGGAGTTTGATGTTACTATCGTTTTGTAATACCATGCGCGGATGCGGAAAAAAAGTAAGGATGACGGAATCTAAATCGTTTTTTTCGGCGGTTGCGATTAGTTTTTTTAGAATTTCTTTATGGCCGATATGCACGCCGTCAAAAGTTCCTATAGTTACGACAGTAGCTCTATCGTTGTGGTAGTTAGCTAAGGAATGGTGAATTTTCAAATTGTTTTTATTTTCCGTTAAACAAATTCATGGTGTTTGTAATTCCTGCCAAAACAAAGGATTTAATGATTTCAAGAGAGAGATCCAATCGTTCAGGAAGCTGTTTTGCTTCCTCAGGTTCCCATTCTCCTAAAACAAAGTCAATTTGATTTTTTCTACTAAATTCATTATCAATGCCAAAACGAAAACGGTTATAGTTTGTTGTACCTAAATGCGCTTGAATATCTTTTAATCCATTATGACCGCCGTCGCTACCTTTTGTTTTAACGCGAATGCTTCCGAAAGGTAAGTTTAAATCGTCGGTAATAATCAATACGTTTTCCAAAGGTATTTTTTCTTTGTCCAGCCAATAGTAAACGGCTTTACCGCTTAGGTTCATATAAGTGCTTGGTTTTAGGAATAAAAAAGTTCTTCCTTTCAATTTATAAGTGGCAATATCGCCCAATCTGCCGGGAGTAAAAACCAGGTTCTCTTTATATGCAAAGTGATCTAAAACCTTAAACCCAATGTTGTGACGGGTATTTTCATATTTTGGGCCAATGTTTCCAAGGCCAACAATTAGGTATTTCTTCATTGGTTTTTTTTCGTCAAGAAGGGCATTTTTTTTACGAGTTAAAATTCTTCCAAAGAAAGCGAGCATCATTTTTTTGTAAAAATAAAAAAAAACATCCCAATTATACGTTGGGATGTTTTTATATTAAAAAATTTATACAATTTATTCAGTAGTTTGTGCTTCTTCTGGATTTTCTGCTTCAACAGTATCTTCATGTTCCGTTTCTTCTTCTCCAAGGTCAGCTACAGCTACACGTGAGGTTCTAACTTGAGCAATAACGGTATTGTCAGGATGCATAATTTTGTAGGCATCATTTTTAAGGGCAGTAACATATAATTTACTTCCAATTTTAAGTTCTGTAATATCTGCCTCAATAAAGTCAGGAAGATCATTAGGTAAAGCTTTTATTTTAAGTTTACGTCTAGGCACACGTAAAACACCTCCATTTTTAACACCACGCGCATTTCCAGTGGTTTTGAAAGGAATTTCCATAGTGATTTCTTTGTCGTCAAAAATTTGGTAGAAATCTACGTGAATAATTTTGTCGGTTACAGGATGGTATTGAATGTCCTGAAGGATGGCATTAATTTTTCCTGAACCTTTTATAGCAAGCACAACTGTATATACATCTGGAGTATATACCAAGTCTTTAAATGCTATTTCTTCAGCGGTAAAGTGAATTGGGTTTTCTCCTCCGTATACTACGCAAGGTACCAGTCCAGCATTACGTAAGGCCTTAGTTGCTACTTTGCCCACGCTTTCTCTTTGAGATCCTTTGATTGTAATTGATTTCATTTTTTTATTTTCATTTGTTTTTTAAAAGTAAGATGGAACGCCTTTTTGCATCTTTTCTTTTAAATTAAGTTATAGTTATAGGCGTTTTTTTAAAAATTGTAATTACTATTTATGTGTTTTTTACAATTACCATTATGCTAAAAATAGTAATGATTGTTGTTTCTACTTCCTTCTACATTAAAAATTTAGAACTTATCGATCTATTTGTGTTTACGCTAATCATTACATCAGCAAATAGTTTGGCACAGGAAATTACTTTAATTTTTTTACTTTCTCTTTTCAGCGGAATGGAATCGGTTACGATTAATTCTTCTAATTTGGAGTTTTCGATACGTTCGTAAGCATTTCCCGAAAGAATGGCGTGTGTACAAATGGCTCTTACGCTAAGGGCTCCTCTTTCCATCATCAAATCGGCTGCGGTGGCAAGGGTTCCGGCTGTGTCCACCATATCGTCTGCTAACACTACATTTTTTCCGGTTACGTCGCCAATAAGTTCCATGTGGGAAATTATATTTGCTTTTTCTCTTTGTTTGTAACAGATAACCACATCACTTTCTAAAAATTTAGAATATGCATAAGCCCGTTTTGAACCACCCATATCTGGGGAAGCTATCGTTAAATTATCTAATTTTAGATTGCGTAAATATGGCAAAAAGATGGTAGATGCAAATAAGTGATCTACCGGTTTTTCAAAAAATCCTTGTATTTGGTCTGCGTGCAAATCCATAGTAATAATTCTAGTTGCGCCGGCTGTTTCCAGCATTTTTGCAACTAATTTTGCGGCTATAGGCACTCTGGGTTTGTCTTTTCTGTCCTGTCTTGCCCAGCCAAAATAGGGCATTACAGCAGTAATATGTCTGGCAGAAGCGCGTTTTGCAGCATCAATCATCAAAAGCAATTCCATCAAGTGGTCGCTATTAGGAAAAGTAGAACCAATAAGAAAAACACGACTACCGCGAACAGACTCTTCAAACGAGGGTTGAAATTCACCATCACTATAGTGTGAAGTGATTACCTTGCCCAAATCACTACCAAAATACTTAGCAATATCTGTTGCTAGGGTTTCACTTTGTGAGCAAGCAAATATTTTTGGTTCTGGAATTAAATCAGACATTGCTTAAGGTGTTGTAAAATAGTTGGTTACTAGGTGTTTTTCTTAACGAGGTGCAAATTTAGAAAATATTTTCAATCAACGGAGTATATTTACTGCTTATTTAGTGTTTAAAAGAAAATATTTTATAATTTTGTCATCCGTTTTAGATTAGTGTTCAGTGTTCGGTGCTCGTTGTCCGGTGTTCAATGATTTAAATGCTCAAGTGCCTGCCTGCCGAAGGCAGGGCGGAATTGGTAGACCTGCCTACCGGCAGGCAGGCGCGCTGGATTCAATGCTGGATCTAAATATTATGTTCATAGTATACGCAATATCAAGTTTAACTAAGAATTACATTTATGTAGGCTTAACCAGTGATATGGATAGGCGTTTTAATGAACATAATACAGGTAAAGAAAAGACAACAAGACCTTATTTCCCTTTCAAGATAATTTATACTGAAACGCATCCAGATAGAAAATCGGCTAGGTTAAGAGAAAAATATTGGAAGTCTGGTATTGGCAAAGAAAATTTACGATTGTTAAGAGATAAATTGTAATTTTGTATTCAATAAAATGCTCAAGTGGCGGAATTGGTAGACGCGCTGGATTCAAAATCCAGTACTTTCGGGTGTGTGGGTTCGATTCCCACCTTGAGTACTTTTAAAAATCGTAATTAGCTATTAATTAGCTTTTTACGGTTTTTTTGTTTGCTTTTTTGCCGAAATTTTGCCGAAAAAAATTCATTTATTTTTTATCATTGAATTATTAGATTTTATTAAGTGCTCCCAATTTATAGCCATAAATTTTTATATAAAACACTTAAAATGCCTGAAAGATATTTTAAAAAAGATTGTTACCCTTATTTTCTATGGATTAAAATTTGTAGTTATAATTAATCTAGTTTAATTTATTATATTTATAAACTTAAAGTTCCATTTAATTGAAAAAAAGGAAAAAAAAATATATACCAAGCAGAAATACCAATCCTGTCAGTTTAAACAAAAGAATTGAAGAATTAAAAAGTGAGCTAAAACGATACGGTAGAAATATTGATGCAATTTCTCAATCTCATGCTATACATATAACGATGTTAAGCAATTTTGCACGACACGATATTAAAAACTCTATACAAAGTATTGATAGTATTATAAGTACAAATACTGTGGAAGAATTTAATGAAGAACATATCAACTCCATAAAATTGAATTTAAAAATTATGAGAGAAACAATAGAAAATTTTTCTAAGATGGTTCCACATAGCAACGAGAATAAATTTTCTTATGAAAGTCTTATTAAAGCAGTAGAATTATTAAATCGGGATAATTTTTATGAGTATAAAATTACTTTAATTAATGAAAACAACTTAAATCACGATATTTTCTTCAATTTGCCTTTTCAATCAGTAATTCAAATGATTAATAACATCATTATAAATGCAACAAAATCTTTGTCAAAAATTGATTCTTATAGAAAAATAAAACTTTCAATAACAACTAATAATGATAATATTGAAATTAAAATTTTTGACAATGGCGAGAAAGTAAAAAAGAGAATAGAAAATAAAATATTTGAATATGGTATTTCAAGCACGGGTGGCTCCGGTATTGGATTATTTCATGCCAGATATTTATGTGATTTATATAAAGGTAGTATAGAATATTATCCATTAGAAAATGAAGAGTTTGCAAAATATTTTTTAATATCTTTACCTATAATAAGAATAGAAGAATGAAAAGAAGCATATTAATAATTGACGACGTAAGAGAGCAGGCCGTGGGTCTTCAAAAAGGACTTGGAAAAATATTATCTTATGAATATGATTTAAGAAGTGCTTATGAGGAGGAAGATATACTTGAAAATATTCAAAACAGGTATTTTTCTTTAGCAATTGTAGACTTAAGAATGGATAAATTTTCTTTTGATGGAATTGAATTGATAAAAAAAATCATTGAAACGAATCCTTTTGCTAAAATTTTAATCATTTCTGCCTTTAAAGGCGAATATCTGTTACAATTGAAGGATCTTTTTTTAACCGGAAAAATAATAGATGTTCTGGACAAAGAAGACTATGAAACTTGGTTACCTAAAATTAGCAATATTATTGAAACTTACCACTTTAAAAACATTAATTCAACTGATGAAATCAATAATGCTTTATTAGAATATTATTCCAACGCTAAAAATGAAACTGACACTTACACAAAAGGAGAAAAATTTGAACACTTTGTAAGTCTTCTTTTTCAAAGTATAGGCTATAATAGCATAAGTAAAAGGGTAATTGACAAATCTTTAAATGAGGTAGACCTAATTGTAAGAAATGAAATTAAAGATCCCTTTTTAAACAAATTTGGTAAATATATATTGATTGAATGCAAAAATAAACCAAAAGACAAGGTTGATAAAAATACTTTTATAATTTTCAGCAATAAATTAAAGCATACTAATGGTTTAGCAGAGTTAGGAATAATTGCGACTACTGGTTATTTAACGAGAAACACATATCTAGAGGCTATAAGGGAATCGAGTGATGTCAGAAAAATAATTTTTCTTTCAAATCTTGAGTTTGAAAGGTTAATTATGTCATTCAATAAACTCGAAACATTCAAGAACATTATAGACGAGCAAGTTAAAGACAACTAAACTTATCCTTCAGAGATTTTAGCTTAAACGTCTTTTCCAAAACGGTTACTTACCCTATTTTTAAAAAAAAGGTTAAAAATGAAATTACAAGAGCAATAACAGAAATCCATATTGTAAATTTATCTCTTTGAAACTTCTCTATGGTTCTTTGCCTTATAATTTTATCTTGATGTTTTATGTAATCTAAATGATAGTAACCTCCCTCCCAGATCAAAAATTTTCTTCCCTCATGAGTAATCTTTATTCCAATATCTGCTTCCCTAATGTAACCTTCTTGCAATAATTCTGATTTTAAATCTTCTGCTTCCCATTCTTCAATAGTTTCTCCAATTGTTGTTAGTAAGGATTGAATTGTGACTTTTTGTTTTAAATGTCGTTGCTTCAATAATAAAGAATCAACTGTTAAAAGTGAATTTAAGATTAAATCTAACTTTCTTGCGCGCGGTCTAACTCCATTTTCCATAATTATATATGTAATTTTTCATTATAAGGTATAAACATCCAAAACTTCCCTATAAAATTGTAAGGGAAGATTTAAGTCGTTTGAGAAACAAAATATTTTATTCACTTTTTGATCCATTTTCATCTTTCTTTGGTTCATCTGCCTTATTAATTTTATCTAGTAAGAATTTTAACAACTCGGAATCATTGTTATATAATTTCTTCAATATTTCTTCATCCACATTGTATGCACTTTTCAAAATTTCTATATCACTATCTAAAGCAATTTTCAAATATTTATTTTGACGTTTTTGTATTTCTATTAAATTCTTTAAAATAAAGATATAAAACACCATTCCTATTGAAATTACCAAAAGACCTACAATAATTAAATCAATTTCTCCTTTATAAGTGATAACAACAAATATTGTAATAGCAATTGATAGATGCAAAAAACGGACATAGTATACCACCCACAGCGGGTTAAAGTGAGCATAGCGCGGCGGGTGAAAGTGAACCACCCACAGCGGATGAAAGTGAACCACTAATTATCGATTCTATTTGTAAAGTATTTTAGATCTTTTTTGTAAAAAAAA
>MNYN01000066.1 GCA_001873105.1 Flavobacteriaceae bacterium CG2_30_34_30
ATTTGATGCAGTATTTACTTATCCAGAAGATGAATGGTTTAAAGTGACATGTATTTATGATACAGATGCAGAAACTTGGGCAATGAATATCAATGATGTAAGTCAATTTGTTGATTATCCTTTTGCGTTTGGTTCTCAAGCTTTTTTTGAATTAGCTGCAATAGATTTTTTCTCAGCAAGCGCTAACAATGAATTTTATGTTGATGATGTGACCACAAGTACTGGAATTCTTTCTATTAATGATTCAGAGTTTAAAAGTTTTACTATATATCCAAACCCTGTTACTGATATTTTAAACATTAAAACAAGAGATGCTGTAAACAAAGTTTCTGTATATAATGTGCTGGGTAAACTTGTTTATACTGCCACTCCTAATGCTTTATCTCCAACGGTAAACATGTCTGCTATGAAAACAGGCGTTTACTTTGTAGAAGTAACTATTGGAAATGCTACAAAAACTGTAAAAGTGATTAGATAATTATTTCTTACATTAAAAATAATATTAAAAACATCTCGATGAATTCGGGATGTTTTTTTTTATCTTTATAAAAAATAAAATGAAAAAATTAACTCTACTATTTATTATTTTCCAATTAACTGCTTGTGCCGAATTACAACAAGTGGTAAGCACTTTCCCTCAAGGAGATATTGGCATTAGCAATGCAGATATAGCATCCGGTTTACGACAGGCTCTGGACAATGGTATTAACAAACAAGTATCTAAACTTACTCAAACCGATGGTTTCTATCGCAATGAATTGGTGAAAATTTTATTGCCCCAAGAATTACAAAAAGTGGATAAAACATTACGTGATATCGGTTTAGGAAACCTTGCTGACGAAGGTCTTAAAGTATTAAACAGAGCAGCAGAAGATGCTGTAAAAGAAGCAACTCCTATTTTTGTAAATGCCGTAAAACAAATTACCTTTGATGATGCAAGAACCATTTTGTTAGGTGCTGAGAATTCCGCTACCCAATATTTATCTAACAAAACCACCAATGAGCTTTATGGAAAATTCAGCCCTGTAATTGATAATTCCCTTAACAAAGTAGGAGCTACACAAGTATGGAACAATATCATAACACAATACAACGCTATACCCTTAACAACTAATGTAAATCCTGACCTAACCGATTATGTTACTCAGGAAGCTTTAAAAGGTGTTTTTAATATGATAGCTGTTGAAGAAAAAGAAATTAGAACGAATCTTGCTTCCCGAACCACCGATTTATTGCGCCGTGTTTTTGCGCTGCAAGATAGGAAGTAAAAATTATGACCTACTCAAAAAAGATTTGGTATTCATTTTTATCAATCAATTAACCTTGTATTGGGATAAGTTTAAAACATACTAAGTTATCTTTGCTCTATAATTAAAAAGGCATGAATAACTGGTATAAACATAAAGATAAAATAGAAATACTACAAGAGCGTTTTATTTTTCTTATGCGAAAATCGTATGAATTAGCATTACGAGATAAAGAAAAAAGTGATAAAACAAATGAAGAAGCTTGCTGTATTAAAAAAGAATTAAATAAACTTAAAGCAGAACACTTTTCTTATTAGCATTTCAGGATTGTAATTTTTTAAAATACCGAAATGCTTTTGCAAGTCTTGAACCATACCAGCTAAAATATTCACCATCAACAAGTACAACTTCACCCGTATAATTTATTTTTGAAAGCATCAAGATATCTTTCTTCTTAAAAGGATAAGGTTCTGCGGATAACAAAATCAATTCTGTTTCAACTAATTCATTTTCTGATATTTCAGGATACCTTTCTTCCCGTTCTGAAAAACTATTTCTAAAATGATTTATTTTTAAAAGGGTGTTTATAAAGGTATCTTTTCCTGCAACCATATAAGGGTTTTTCCAAATCAAATATGCTACTTTCTTGAATGGTTTTTTTGATATAAAATTGTTAAAGTCTCGCCATTCCCCTTCAATATTTTTTATAATGGAAAGTGCATTTTTTTCTTTTTGAAATAGTTTACCAAACGCTTTAATCATCACTAAACAATCTTCTATAGAAATAATATCACTTACCCAAACCGGAGCAATGTTTTCTAATGCTTCTACCATTTCCAATGTATTTTCTTCCTTATTACATAAAATAATATCCGGCTGTAATGCTTTAATCCTATCATAATGCACTTGCTTTGTTCCACCTACAATGGTTTTCTCCTTACGAAGGTTTTTAGGATGTACACAAAATTTAGTAATTCCGACAAGATTATTACGCAATCCTAAATCCACAAGTAATTCTGTTTGAGAAGGTACTAAAGAAACAATGCGTCCTGGAACAGCAGGAAGCGTTACCGTTCTTTGCATTTGATCTATAAACTGCATGATTAGATTATTTTACTATTTCAGAAGTTTCCAATATAATTTTCATTTCCTGTTGCAGTTTTGTTGCCTCTTCCCTTGCCTTATAAGCAAAATCATTTTCATTAGAAGCATAAATAATGCTACGCGAGGAGTTTATTAAAAGTCCAACCTCTTTATTCAATCCGTGGGTACAGACTTCCTCTAAACTTCCACCCTGCGCCCCAACACCAGGAACTAGAAGAAAACTATTAGGAATAATTTTTCTAATTTCTTTAAAAAATTCAGCCTTGGTTGCTCCAACTACGTACATCAAATTTTCAGCATTATTCCAAGTTTTTGAAGTTTCTACTACTTTCTTATACAGTATGTTATTGTCTGTTTTTAAGGTTTGAAAATCATACGCGCCTATATTGGATGTCAGTGCTAAAAGGATAGTAAACTTATTTTCAAAAGCGAGAAAAGGCTCTACAGAATCTCTTCCCATATATGGAGCAACCGTTATTGCGTCAAATTGTAAATTTTCAAAAAACGCTTTGGCATACATGCCGGAGGTATTTCCAATATCGCCCCGTTTGGCATCGGCTATGGTAAAAATTTTTGGGTAATTTTTATTTAAGTATGCAATCGTTTTTTGAAGTGATGTCCAACCTTTTACCCCATAAGCTTCATAAAATGCGGTATTGGGTTTGTAAGCTATAGCCACTTGATTAGTGGCATCGATAATTGCTTTGTTGAATTCAAAAATAGGATCTTCAGTTAGCAACAAATGTTTTGGAATTTTATCCAAATTGACATCTAAACCAATGCATAAAAAGGATTTCTTTTTATGAATTTGTTCTATGAGTTGTTGCTTTGTCATTGTTTATTTTTGCCTTCCTGATTTATTAAAAAACATCACTGTTTACTTTCAATTTCTCGGTATTGTCCACTAGTTGTAATTCGTCAATAATACGTTGAATATCGCCGTTTATAATATTACCAAGGTCATACAAAGTCAATCCAATTCTGTGGTCAGTAACTCTACCTTGTGAATAGTTATACGTTCTAATTTTAGCACTACGATCACCGCTACTCACCTGAGAATTTCGTTTGGCGGCATCTTCTTCTTGGCGTTTTGCTAGTTCAATATCATACAATCTGGAACGTAAAACTTTAAAAGCTTTTTCTTTATTTTTGTGTTGTGATTTTTCATCCTGACATTGTGCCACTAATCCGGTAGGTATGTGTGTTAGTCGAACAGCAGAATAGGTGGTATTTACCGATTGACCACCCGGACCGGAAGAACAAAAGAAATCAATACGCACATCTTTGGGTTCAATATGTACATCTACTTCTTCCGCTTCAGGTAATACCATTACGGTGGCTGCACTTGTATGCACTCTACCCTGTGTTTCGGTTTGTGGAACCCTTTGCACCCGGTGAACTCCTGCTTCAAATTTAAGAGTACCATAAACATCTTCGCCATTCACTTCAAACTGTATTTCTTTAAAGCCCCCATTAGTGCCTTCGCTTAAATCTAAAACCGTTGTTTTCCAGCCTTTACTTTCGCAATATTTGGTGTACATTCGGTATAAATCGCCGGCAAAAATACTAGCTTCATCCCCTCCGGTACCGGCACGAATTTCAACAACAACATTTTTTGCGTCTTCGGGATCTTTTGGAATGAGCATAAATTTAATTTCATCCTCTAATTTTGGCAATCTTACTTTGGTTTCTTCTAGTTGCATTTTTGCCATTTCCACCATTTCAGTATCGCTTCCATCTGCTATTATTTCATTAGCTTCTTGCAGGTTGCTTGTTAAAGTGAGATATTCCTCTCTTTTTTCCATTAACAAACGTAGGTCTTTATATTCTTTGTTTAATTGTACATACCTTTTCTGATCAGAAATAACATCGGGTTGGATGATTAAATCTCCTATTTCATCAAAGCGTTGTTTAACAATTTGCAATTTATCTATCATAAACTCCCTCTATTTTTTAAGTGTTGCAAATTTAGCATAAAATAATGTAATAAAAATTGTATCTGTTGGAGAAAAGGAAAGTAATGAAAGCAACTTTATACTAAAGTTTATATAATCGAAAGGCATTTAAAATCATTAAAATATATACACCAAGAGAAAAAACACTTAATAAAGTAAAATCAATTCCTTTATCTAATAAATAACCAAAAATTACGGGTCCAATAGCGGTTGCAAAAACCATGACCGTAACAAATAAACTTCTAACCGAGCCGACTATTTTTGTTCCGTACACCTCGGCTAAAATGGCATTTTTAACCGTTGCTCCAAAACCATTAGTAACACCTATACTTGTTATAAAAACAGCATAAACCCACTGGTATTCCAAAAAAATAAATCCTAGTAGTCCAATCATAAAAGGAATAATATAAAGAGGATATAATTTTTTAGCGGAATATCGATCCGTAAGCCATCCTGAAAATAAAGCCATTGAAAAATTACCTACGGCATAGCCAGAAAAACTAAGCGCTATAAATTCTGGTGTCCATTGTCTTAAATCTCCAATTTTTAATTGAAAAAAAATAAATGCTGTACCAATAGCTGCACTAGAAAAATTTAATGGTGCTATTACCCAAAATGCTTTGGTTTTCATTATATTCCATGGACTCGAAGCTTTCTTATCTTCCAAGGACATCCAGACAGGAATGTACATTTTCAACCTTGAAAATTTTCGTTTTTTAAACAATAAAAATCGAGATAATGGAATAGTACCTAGTAAAAAAAGTGCGCATAAACCCATCACAAATCGCCAGTCTAAAAACCCAAGCAGCGAAACGATTGTAATGGGTAAAATAGCTTCTGCCAATGGATGCCCAACAGCTGCAATACTTATGGCTTTACCTCTATGCTGACTAAAGAATTTTGCCATGGAAGTGATAGAAGTATGCGACATTAATCCTTGCCCAAAGAGTCTTAAAAGATAAAGAGAAAATGCGAAAATAAGGACGTTGGTGCTCAAAGCAAAAATAGTCATTGCCACAACTAGCCCAATAATTACAAACAAGCTAAACCTTGGCAATCGGACTTTGTCAATAAAACGTCCTGCCCAAGTAAGTGTAAAAGCACTAGCAATGGTAGCGATAGCGTAAATAGCCCCAAACTTTGTTTCAGATAAATCAAACGTCGCCTGCAAAAGAGGCTTGAATAAAGAAATGAAAAATGTTTGTCCAAAACTAGACGAAAATGTAAATAATACACCAAATAATAAGAGTGAACTATTTGCAATGAAAAATGACTTAGATAGCTTCATTGCGAAGTATTATAAATTAATAAGTAAAGACGCCAAATTCACTTTTAATGGTTAGTTTTTTAACATCAGAAGCTTCTACCCTACCAACAATTTTAGCATCAACTTGAAAACTTTCAGAGATTGCTATTATGTCTTTGGCAATGCTTGGTGAGCAATAAATTTCCATTCTATGACCCATATTAAACACCTGATACATTTCTTTCCAATCGGTATTCGATTCTTTTTGGATTAAATGAAATAATGGGGGTACATCAAATAAGTTGTCTTTTATAACATGAAGCTTGTCAATAAAATGAAGGATTTTAGTTTGCGCTCCACCACTACAATGCACCATTCCGTGAATGTTGTTTGAGGCATATTTAGAAAGTATTTCTTTTATAATGGGTGCATAGGTACGTGTAGGTGAAAGCACTAATTTGCCGGCATCTATAGGGCTATTTTCAACCGTATCCGTAAGTTTTTTAGAGCCGGAATACACTAAATCTTTAGGCACAGAAGCATCATAACTTTCCGGATACTTTTGAGCAAGGTATTTAGAAAACACGTCGTGGCGTGCTGAAGTAAGACCATTACTTCCCATCCCGCCATTGTATTGTTTTTCATAAGAAGCCTGACCAAACGAAGCCAAACCTACAATCACATCGCCCGGTTGGATGTTTGCGTTATCAATAACATCGCTGCGTTTCATCCTGGCAGTAACGGTAGAATCTACAATGATGGTGCGCACTAAATCGCCCACATCAGCCGTTTCGCCGCCGGTGGAATGAATGGTTATGCCGAATTTCTTCAAATCTTCTATAAGGTCTTCTGTACCCTGGATGATTGCAGCAATAACTTCACCGGGAATTACATTTTTATTGCGACCTATGGTAGAAGAAAGCAAGATATTGTCTATTGCCCCAACGCATAATAAATCATCTACATTCATAATCAAAGCATCTTGCGCAATGCCTTTCCAGACAGAAATATCTCCAGTTTCTTTCCAATACATATATGCGAGAGATGATTTTGTGCCGGCTCCATCTGCGTGCATAATTAAGCAATAGTCTTTATCTCCTGTAAGATAATCAGGAACGATTTTACAAAATGCCTTTGGGAATAAGCCTTTATCTATATTTTTTATAGCATTATGCACATCTTCTTTTTCAGCAGAAACGCCTCTTAGGTTGTATCTTTTACTCGGTTTTGAACTCATACTAGATTATTATCTTGCAAAGATACATAGAATAACGCTTGGTAAAAACGAACCAAAACAAAAAGACGACATCGAAATGCCGTCTTTTAAGAATTGGTTAGTTAGTTGGGTTGTTATTATTGCCAATCTGGCATGAAGGCGTTTGTGAACAACTGCTCTCTTAATGTTGTATTATCTAAAATTCTTTTCCAAATATTTTTTTGAGAAACCCCATCATTTGATGTGTTAAGAAATATAATTTCAGCTTCATTTGGAGAAAAACGAACATCTAAATCATTAGTCCCACTTGGCTTTTCCTCCGATACATCTGTTGAAATACCATCCATTATGTTATAAATAAAAGCTCTAGAATCTAATCTTCTGTAAACTGGGTTTTGATTTCCGGAAACATCATAGGTATATAAAACTTTAATTCCATCAAAAGATAGATTTAAACCACTAGCAGCACCTGAAACACCTGTTAGTACAGTATTTTGAATATTTCCGCTAAAATCCATTACAAAGATATTTACTAAGTAGCCATTTTGATTATTTGTTTTTAATGCAATTTTATTAACGTTTTCGTTAACATCAACTTCAGAAATAAAAGAACCATCTGTAGTTTGATATATCAATTGCAATCCTTGTCCATTAGTATTAATACTATATAATTTATCAAAATTAGGAAAATAGATTTTATCGCTATTTGGTGGCCAAGAAAAATTAATTTCGTTTAGATTAAACCCATTTGGTTTAATGGAAGAAGTAACCTTAAATTTATTTGAACCATCTCTATTCATGGTATAAATATCCATTTGTGCACCATTTGATTGTAAATATGCAATTTTGTTTGCAGCAACATTTCTCCTAGCTCTGAAACTATTTGCATTTATGGAGGTCAATTGAAATTCTACACCATCTTCGTCTGCCGAAAAAATAACATTATTACCATCTATATTACGTGTAAACAGAAAACGATTATCTATTGGTGCTGCAACTACTTCAAAAGAGCTAATTGAACTAATTACAGGAGTATTAATTCCGTCATCGGCAGTTATTTGCCAAAAATATTTTGCGCCTAAAATTAAAGGTGTAAAAGTAAAGGAAGTATCAGTAATACCTTCAAAGACTTCGATTGTGGTATTTATATCGTTTCTTAATTCTAATGAATATGTTAAAGCATCCTCATCAGGGTCTGAAACGGACCATAGGAAGTTAGCTTCTATATTTTGCAAAATCTCGTTATCTGAAGGAGAAATTAATGTAGGTGGAAGTGGTGGTCTATTATTAGCTGTTGAAATTTGTAATTCAAAAACAACGTTACTTATTAATCCACTTGCAACATTAGCAGCTTTAAAAGAGGATAAATAACCATCTAATTGTGCTTGTACAGAATAGCTTCCTGCAAGTATATCTGTAATGGTAAAACTTCCGTTTTCATCAGTAAACACAGTATTAGATACTGGAGATGTAGAAATTTTAACATTTGAAAGCGGTAAATTATCTCCTTGGCTAACAACCGTTCCTGTTATTGTTCCAGTACCTGATTCGTTAATTGGATCTTCACTACAACTTATCAGAAATAGGATAATAAATATCCAAGAATATTTTTTAACTAATTTTTTCATTATTCCTCAATTTTTTCAAATACATCATTATTTCTCTTTTTGCCAAAATAATATTTAATACCAAGACCAAAATTATAGTAAAAATCATTTCTCTTACCACTAACAGCTCTATCTAACTCATCAGTAAACGCTAAATTTTGATCACCAAAAGCAAATACTCCAAATCTATCGGAGATAAAATACTCCACCCCTAAACCGTATTGAATTTTAAAGTAAGTATTTCCGGTTTTCAATTTATTTTCTGGTTTTACTAAATCATTAATAACCCCAAAACCGGCATAAATATAAGGTCCGAAAGTATCATTTGGCAATAAATAAACGGACGCATTAACGTCTAAACTTATCAATCTATTAGAATAAGATTTTCCGCTTACAAATTGAAAAGCGTTAGCATTAACATCTAAAAAAAGAAAATGAGTTAATTCTCTGCTATAACCAGCCCTTACTAAAAATCCCATTTTTTTATTTGCTAAATCACCATCTAATATGTTTGCTCCACCGGCAGCACTAAAAGCATTTTTAAAATCCCGTTTAACTAACTTTCTATCATATAATTTTGTAGTTTCTTCCATTTCTTTATCAAGCAAATAGGCTTCAACTAATTTATCATTTACTTCTTGACCATCCTTAGATGTCCAAAGCTTGTCCTGAATGCCTTCGATGATTAGAGATTCTACCGCTTTTTCTATGGCATCCTTCATGGCTAATTGTACAGGTTCATTTCTTGTAAAACCAGTTTCTATTTCTAAAAGACGCTTAAAATTTACAAACTTAAATAAATTTGCACTTACAGCTTGAGAAAGTATAGTCTTAGAAACATAAACAGTTTTTAAAATTTTTCCACTTGAGGTAGATACAGCTCGGAGATATACAGTTATTCGATCTTCTCTATATTGAGTAGCACCACCAACTCCAAAATATCTAGCACCAGCACCGCCAGTTATTATATTTGAATCATAAGATATTACACCTCCCTCTAATAATACTCCTGCAAATAATAATGGGGGTAAATTAGGTTCATTTGGATTTGTACTCTTACGATATTCATCGCGTGTAGCTCTTATTATATTTCTTTCATTTAAAAGATTCCCAAGATTTTCTCTTTCTATTGGTGTAAACCATTTAGAGTCTTCTAATGCTTTTATAAGGATTGTTGTAGCGCCTTGCGAAACTGCTGTACTAAAACTACTTCCCGATTCTATATTTTTATATTGTCCTGTTTGATCTTTAAAATTATAAACACCTACAACAACTGGTTCTGCCGGTAATGGAAGATTTTTTAAAATTTGACTTTTAGTGGTTAATTCTCCTGTTCGAGCTTGTTGTTGCATTATAGGTTGGTTAAAATATGCGCCACAACCTGTTAAAAGAAATCCAATAGCAATAAATACTGAAATTTTATAATAAAAACTCATGAAAAAAATTTTAATTGGGAACAATTATTTGTGTTTGCTCGCCAGTACTAGTATCTAAAATATTAATAACTAATCCTTCTGGAGAATCAAATATCTCAACTGCTAAAGTACCAAAATTAAAAGTACCTTCTTGTAATTCTGATCCTAATTGTGAATTGAAAAGACTTCTCGACAATTGATTTAGCAATTGTCTGTTTAAATTAGCAGCAAAATCATCTAAGCCATTTCCGGACGTTCTATCTAATGCATCTGGATCTTTAAAGGAGTTTTGCGCCTCAGCAGAACTTAATAACCATTGGTAGTTAAATGTATCTCCACCAAAAGCTGGGTTAATTGGTTTATATGTCAACTGTTGGCTATATCCTGCAATACAAAAAAGAAATAGTAAAAGTAAAATTGCTTTCATAATAATCAGAATCTTTTTATTATATTAGAATCTTGTTGCTGTCTTTGAAAATAATTGTATACGTTTTGAATAGAAACATCCGACATCGATTTTAAAAAATCGTTTTGAGGTCTTAAAAAAAATTCTAACACCACCTCCTCTTCAATTTTTACTTGAATTTTAGTGTTTGTTCCTAATGCCAAGGATTCTTTTATCGTTACTATTTTATCACCGTTTATGTTATTTGTTAAATACGAGGAATAAAAAAAATTATAGAAATCTCTTCCCAGCTTTGTTTTTGTTTCTTCAATGACAATTCCTCTTAAAACGACACCATCACTAGCTGTATTATCTATATCATTTGCTGGAACGGAAGCTTCTAATTTTTTTTTTAATTCTTCCTTTATATTTAAAGATGTTTCTTTTGAATCGTTTATAACAATTCTATCCTTTCCAACTATAGAATCCTCTGTATTGTAGATTAATAAAAGTAATATAATTCGATCATCACTATTTACGTTTATAGTAGTTGTGGAAAGATTGTTTTTTTCATTGGCTGTTAATATTACCCTTCCACTCTGATCGTTTTTAGACTGATTTGAATCCTCAGAATTTGTTCTAATAACAGAAAAAACATACCGAAGACTTTGTGTTATTTTTGTTTTATTAAAAGCCGACGCTGTTACTTTAATAAATTCATTATTTGTTTCAATATTGATTTTAGCTTCAATTTCACTATTATAGATTTGAGAAAAACCATTTGTAAAAATAAAAATGAAAATAAAATATAAAAATCTATATTTATTTTTTGATAAAAACATACGTTAATTTAATTAAAATTTCTAACTATAACAGACTTGTCGTTACCTTGCATATAAATTTTTATTTTATTAGAAAGATTATTGTTTCCGTACAAAGTAATATCTTGATTATTACCATTTTGCACTACTTCTGCATTATGTAATCCAAATAAATTTGTTGTAATGTTTAAAAACTGATTTTTATTTCCGATTTGTGTAATACTTTGTGAAATGGTAGTCGCATTTATATCTAAATATATATTGTTACTTTCTCCATTTTGAGAAAAAGTAAAATCATTTATTTTGGATCGAGTGTTTGCTACTAAAGTATTTCCAGTACCTATTTGCTCTATAAAAATACTACCGGAATTGGAAGCCACTAAACTTCTATTCTGAATAGCGGATGAATTTTGAGAAGATAAAAAATTTAGTGTTGAAGCTTTATTTTGAAAACTTTCAAATTCTTCTTCATTAGAAGATTTTATATAATTCTGTGCTTGTATTTTTTCAAGTCCAAATACATTGAAAATAATTAAAAGAAATACAATGATTGTTTTCATTTTTTAAATATTAAATGGCATTAAACAAACCATATTTTATAGTCAGGTAAATTACTTAAAGTAATAAAAATACCTCTTAATCATTTATAATAGTATAAGAGCAATTTTAAATTGCTCTTATACTTTGTTAATTTCTTAAATATACACCTTTTTAAGAGATTTTTTACTATTTAGTTACTTTGTGTAACAACAGAGCTGTTTCCGTTTCCTATTTGGTTTACTATACTTGAATGGTTGTTACCTGTTTGACTAACAGTACTAACATTAAGATTTCCTTGTTGATTTACAAAACTCCAATGATTATTTCCTGTTTGAATAACACCACTAGTGTTATTGTTACCAGTTTGGTTAACATCACTATCATTATTGTTTCCAAATTGTTTAACATCACTAAAATTAAAGTTACCTATTTGATCAACATCAGAAATATTTAAATTACCAGATTGAAATACACTACTAGCATTTAATATTCCTTGTTGATTAACAAAACTATCGTTGTTATTACCAATTTGAGCAACACCAGAACCATTATTGTTCCCATTTTGGATAACATCAGAAATATTAAAGTTACCTGTTTGTCCAACATTAGAATTATTAGCGCTTCCATCTTGATCTACATCAGAGGTATTGTCATTGCCATTTTGCAAAACTGTACTTCCATTAAACTGTCCATTTTGGTTTACATCAGAATCGTTGTTATTACCAAGTTGAGTGACAAAAGAAAGATTTGCATTTCCGTTTTGGAAAACATAAGATTTATTTAAATCTCCTGTTTGAGTAACAGTACTATTATGATTTGTTCCTAAATATCCTTGGAAAACATCAGACTCATTATCATTTCCTGTTTGTGTTACAGTACTTGTACTATTTGTACCCCATTGGTCAGAATAAGCATCGTTATTGTTTCCTGATTGGATAACATCGCTTGTATGATCATCACCGTCTTGCCATACAAAGGAAATATTATCATTTCCGTTTTGTAAAACAGTACTATCATTATTATCACTTGTTCCAAGTGTAAAAGTACTTTGCCAAACTGTTGATTGATTATCGATACCTAATTGATCTACATCTGAAATATTGCTATTACCTACTTGCTCTACATAGGAATCGTTAGAATCGCCATCTTGTAAAACCGTTGAAATATTATTATTTCCTTGTTGATCCACAACACTTGTGTGATTATCACCATTATAACCCTGTAATACTAAAGAGTTATTGTCGTTACCGGCTTGATTAACATCACTATTATTATTGTCTCCCCACTGATCTACAAAAGAGTCATTATTATTTCCAACTTGATCCACATCAGATATATTATCATCACCATCTTGCCAAACAAAAGAATCATTAGATATACCATTTTGTATTACACTTGAATCATTGTTATTGCTTGATGGGCCTTGTAAAACTTGCGAATCATTGGTTGTTCCAGTTTGGGTTACATCGGAATCGTTGTTGTTTCCCAATTGATCAACATCCGAATTATTGCTTAATCCTGTTTGCATAACTGCTGAGATGTTTCCACTACCCACTTGATTTACATTACTCACATTGAATTGAGCAAAAGCAACTGCACCTATAAAAAGTGCTGCCACACTTAATGCTATTTTTTTCATATTTTATAAAAATAAAATTGGTTAATATATAAAAGTTATAATACAAAGCTGTTTAAAAATATAAACAGCTTTGTATAATTTTAATTTAGTTGCTTTGAGTTACTACAGAACCGTTGCCATTTCCATTTTGGGTAACCAAACTGTTGTGGGATAATCCTGATTGTGAAACTGAGCTTAGGTTTGAATTTCCTGTTTGAAATACTCTGCTAAAGTTAGTTGTGCCATTTTGTAAAACAACACTGCCATTACTATCTCCTAACTGAAATGTTTCACTATCATTAAAAAATCCAATTTGAGATGTAGATGCATTATTACTGTTACCTTGTTGGTTGTTGTGAGCATAGTTATCATCTCCATCTTGACTAATTGCTGCAATATTTAAATCACCAACTTGATAGTTTCCAAAGAAAATTCCATTTGCCATGTTTCTATCTCCTAATTGTGTAATAGATGCTTGGTTAAAATCACCAAACTGACCAGTACCCGAATTATTATCATTACCTATTGAAGAACTAGTTGCAATGTTATTGTCACCATTTTGTCTAATACCCCAAATTAAAGAAGGTCCACCACCTAAGTTACGGTCTCCTGTTTGAACTGATGTGCCACTATTATTATTACCAGTTTGTGTAGTAATAAATTGATTGTCAACACCTGTTTGAAATGTGGTAGCAAAGTTTGAATTTCCATATTGTTGGATTAATGCATTATTGGTGTTCCCTATTTGTCGAATACCAAAATTTCCTCCGTTTGCAACGTTTAAATTACCTAATTGATCAATGCTTGCTATGTTACTATTACCTTCTTGACTTGTACCAGTATTATTTTGGTTACCCACAGACAAAGTAGTAGAAAGGTTATTTACCCCTATTTGGCGTGTTCCCCATATAAGGGAAGCTCCTCCACCCTGATTTCCATCTCCAATTTGATCAACATTAGAATTGTTACTTGTTCCATTTTGGGTAGTTAAATAGTCGTTACCATTTCCTATTTGATCTAAATCAGAAATGTTAGTTGTACCATTTTGTTGAACAGTACCGTCATTGTTGTTTCCGTTTTGGAAAACGTCAGAAAGGTTTGATAATCCTACTTGAGTAACACTCGAAAGATTTGAATTACCTTGTTGTAAAACAACGCTTTGATTAAATTGTGCAAAAGCTAAAGCTCCTACAAACAGCGCTGCTACGCTTAAAATTACTTTTTTCATAATAAAAAAATTTAAAATTGGTTAATAAATATATAAATGGTTAATAAATACGCTTTCAATTGTTTTTTAAAACCTAATAAGTAATAAAAAAAAACACAACATTTAAATTTGGGGATGTGTTTAAATATGCTACTATTTAAAACTTTTGCGGGGAAATAATCTTTCAATTATGATGTAAACTTATAAAAAGAAATTACTTAAAAAAAGAGAAAAAAATTCTTTTCGATAAGTTGTAAGTAAAAAACGACAAAGTGTAGGATATAATGTTATTTTATATAAATGAATAAAATTATATACGTACATATACGTACAGTTATACAATAAGATTGTCACTATCTGCCTAATAATATATATTGTAAGAAAAAAAACGCATCCATTTTAGGGATGCGTTTTTTAAAACATAAATCAATTTACTTGGTAAATAATAACTCCCTGTATTTTGTTAAAGTCCATAGTTCATTATCTACTAAAAGCTCCAGTTTATCACAATGGTAGCGAATACTTTCAAAATGGGGTTTTACTTTATTGCAATAAGCATCTGCAGCTTTTTCAAAACTTGCAAGGTTATTGGCTATTTTACGCTCCTCAGTCATTTCTGTTACTCCTTGGTTAATGAACTCGATGTGATGGCTTATGGCTTCAATAATTTCCATTTGTTGTTTTGCCATTTTTTTAAAATCGGTTCCATAAATTTCTTTAAGACCTTTTACATTGTTTACTAGCACACTTTGGTATTTTATGGCAGTTGGTATCACATGATTTCGTGCTATATCGGCCAATACTCTACTTTCAATTTGTATTCGTTTGGTATATTCTTCCACTTCAATTTCATAACGGGCTTCGCATTCAATTTTGTTCATGATACCCATTTCTTCAAAAAGTGCAATAGTTTTTTTGGATATTTTTGCTTTTAATGCTTCCGGGGTGGTTTTGTGGTTACTCAGTTTTCTTTTTTTCGCTTCCTGCTCCCAAGCATCGCCATAGCCATCACCTTCAAAACGAATACGTTTAGAATCTTTAATGTATTCTCGCAATACATTAAATATAGCATCGTCTTTTTTCATTTTTTTGTCCGCAATTAGGGTGTCTACAGCTAGCTTAAATTCCATTAGTTGTTTCGCTACTATGGTATTTAATACGGTCATTGGGTTTGCGCAATTAGCTTTGGAGCCTACCGCTCTAAACTCAAATTTATTTCCTGTAAAAGCAAAAGGCGAGGTTCTATTTCTATCAGTATTATCTAGAAGTATCTCCGGAATTTTACCTACCACATTTAATTTTAAATCGGTTTTCTCTTCCGGGGAGAGTTTTCCTTTAGTCACATTTTCTAAGTCATCTAAAACTTTGGTAAGTTGTTCTCCAATAAATACCGAGATAATTGCAGGAGGTGCTTCGTTTGCTCCTAAACGGTGGTCGTTACTTGCACTTGCAATACTAGCTCGTATTAATTCCTCATATTCGTTAACTGCTTTGATGGTATTGATAAAAAAGGTTAAAAATTGCAGGTTACTCATAGGTGTACTTCCGGGACCTAGAAGATTAACACCTGTATTGGTAGCTAAAGACCAGTTGTTGTGTTTTCCGGAGCCGTTTACTCCTTTAAAAGGTTTTTCATGAAATAAAACGACAAAGTTGTGTCGCTCAGCCACTTTTGCCATCACATCCATTAATAAGGAGTTGTGATCTACGGCTAAATTTGTTTCTTCAAATATAGGTGCCAACTCAAATTGGTTTGGTGCAACTTCATTATGTCTTGTTTTAAGTGGTATTCCTAAAAGCATACACTCTTTTTCCATGTCCCGCATATAATTAAGTACTCTGGATGGTATAGAACCGAAATAATGGTCCTCTAGCTGTTGTCCTTTTGCTGAAGTATGTCCTAATAAGGTTCTACCTGTAGATAAAATATCAGGTCTAGAAGCAGCCAAAGCAGAGTCCACTAAAAAATACTCTTGCTCCCAACCTAAAGTTGCGTTTACTTTGGTAACATTTTTATCAAAATATTTTGCAACGGCTGTGGCAGCGTCATCTACTGCATTTAAAGCTCTTAATAAAGGGGTTTTGTAATCTAATGCTTCGCCTGTATAAGAAACAAATACGGTAGGAATACATAAAGTAGGCCCGATGATAAATGCAGGAGAAGTGGGATCCCAAGCAGTATAGCCCCTAGCTTCAAAAGTATTTCTTATGCCGCCACTAGGGAAACTGGAAGCATCCGGTTCTTGTTGCACTAATTGACCTCCACCAAATTTTTCAATTGCTAAACCATTGGATGTGGTTTCAAAAAACGCATCATGTTTTTCTGCCGTAGCTCCTGTTAATGGTTGAAACCAATGGGTATAATGGGTGACATTTTTTGAGATTGCCCATTCTTTCATGCCTGTTGAGATATGGTCAGCAAGGTCTCTTGGAATTTTACTGCCAAATTCCATAGCATCCATTACTGCAGTAAATGCTTCTTTAGTCAAATATTGACGCATCGCATTTTCATTAAAAACATTTTGGCCGAAAAGGGAAGATCTTCTTTCTTTTTCCTCTATAAAGATAGGTTTGCGATTTAGTGTTTCACTAATCGCACGAAAACGAAGTGTTGGCATACTTTTTATAATTGAAGTTAAACAAGACAAATATACATTAAAATTTAAATAAATTTATATACCCCCCTATTTTTTAGGGGTATTTTTATTAAAATCAATGTTTTTTTTTGTTTATACCCCTAATTTTTAACCAATAAAGGCGAAAGAAACAAAAGCAACGTAAGCTACAAAAAGCAGAATACCTTTGTAACGGCTTAAGTTAAATTTTTCAGGTAGAAAGGCTAATGGAATTAAAATGGCGGAAAAACCAAGCATCCAGAAAATATCATTAGAAAGTATTTGTTCACTTTTTACCGCTATTGGTTGTATTAATGCAGTAATTCCAAGTACAGAACCAATATTAAAAATATTAGATCCAATTAGATTTCCAAGAGAAATGGCTTTCTCTTTTTTTAATGCCGCAATAACCGATGCTGCTAATTCTGGTATGCTTGTTCCCACGGCTATCATCGTTACGGCGATAACCCTTTCGCTTATACCCATTGCTTCTGCTAAATCAACCGCTCCTCTTACCAAAAGTTCAGCACCACCCCATAAAGCTAGACCACCTATTAGTAGCCATACAATTATTCGGAAAGTTGTTGCTCTTTGTAGGCTAGAATCTACTTCTTCTATTTCTATATTTTTTTTCTTTTTTGAACGTCGTATCAGCACTATTAAATAAACTGCCATTGCCAGCAACAATCCTATTCCCTCTGATGGTGACAATACATGATCATTCCATAAAAAAAAGTAGAGGGCAATGGAAAAAAGCATCATAACCGGCCAGTTAAATTTATAGAAGTCTTTATCGATAGTGAGGGTAGAAATAATAGCAGTTATGCCTAAAACCAAACCGATGTTTGCAATATTTGATCCTATAACATTACCTAGTGAAATATCGGAAAACCCTTTTAATGCTGCTTGTAAACTAACTAACAATTCGGGAGCGGAAGTAGCAAAAGAAACTACCGTCAAACCGATAACCATTTTTGAAAGCCTCAGTTTAAAGGACAAACCCACAGAAGAACGTACTAAAAATTCACCACCTACCACTAAAAATAATAACCCTAAAAAGATAAAAAGAATGCTCATTCTATTTTTTTTTGCACGAAGATAAAAAAAGTTAAAACCTACTAACAATAAAAAGTCCTAAAATAATTTTTAGGACTTTTTAATACACTGTATTTATTTTTAAAGCTAATATAAATAAAGAAATAGCTTCTTAAAACGATTATTTAAAGATTACCCATTCATAGAAATTAAAAACTCCTCATTATTACGGGTTTTTTTAATTCTGTCATTTATAAATTCCATTGCTTCTACGGGGTTCATATCTGCAAGATATTTGCGAAGTACCCACATTCTTTGTAAGGTATTTTCGTCAAGTAATAAATCATCGCGACGTGTACTGGAAGAAGTAAGATCAACTGCCGGGAAGATTCTACGGTTGGATATTTTTCTATCTAACTGTAATTCCATATTCCCTGTTCCTTTAAATTCTTCAAAGATTACCTCATCCATTTTAGAACCGGTATCTGTAAGTGCTGTTGCTATAATAGTAAGTGACCCTCCGTTTTCGATATTTCTGGCAGCTCCAAAAAAACGTTTTGGTTTGTGTAAAGCATTGGCATCAACTCCACCGCTCAATATTTTTCCGGATGCCGGCTGTACAGTGTTGTAAGCTCTTGCTAAACGGGTAATGGAATCTAATAAAATAACCACATCGTGACCACATTCTACCAAACGTTTTGCTTTTTCAAGTACGATATTTGCCACGCGAACGTGTTCATTAGCTTCTTTATCAAAAGTGGAGGCAATGACTTCACCATTTACATTTCGTTGCATATCGGTTACTTCTTCCGGGCGCTCGTCTATCAATAAAATCATTTGATATACCTCCGGATGGTTTGCTGCTATGGCATTGGCAATGTCTTTTAACAATACCGTTTTACCGGTTTTAGGTTGCGAAACAATCATACCACGCTGTCCTTTTCCTATTGGGGAAAACATGTCCATAATTCGAGTAGAAATAGTGCTTTGCTTTTCGGCTAGTCGAAATTTTTCTTCTGGAAATAAAGGAGTTAAATGTTCAAAAGAAATTCTGTCTCTTACCACATTCGGGTTCAATCCATTAATTTTAGTTACTTTAATTAACGGAAAATATTTTTCGCCTTCTTTTGGAGGTCTTACTTCCCCTAGAACAGTATCGCCTGTTTTTAAACCAAATAAACGAATTTGCGATTGCGAAACATAAATATCATCTGGTGAGGATAAATAATTGTAATCGCTGGATCTTAAAAACCCATAACCATCCTGCATGATATCTAAAACACCTTCACTTTGTATAATGCCGTCAAACTCATAATCAGGCTCTCGATAGCGATTACGCTTGTCTTTATTGCTTTGTGTATTTTGATTTGGGTTATTTTTAACCCCATTTGAATGTTGATTCGGGTTGGATTGTTTTTGTCTGTTTTCATTACGAGACTCCTGAGGTATGGACTTTGATGAGTCATTTCCATTTACAGAATGTTCCTCTACCGCTTTGTCTGTATGCCGATTTTCTTTTTGTCTGTCATCCACTTTTGCATGTTTAGGATGCTGCGGTTTTTGATTTGACTTTTCGATGTGCTTGGGTGAAGCTACAGCTACATTTTTAGATTCTGTATCTTTTTCAACTACTGGAGCATTTTTTATTCCGGAAGTGCCACTTTCCTCTTCTGAAACAGGATTTTTTTGAATCGGGTTTTGATTTTTATGAGGTGGTCTTTGCGGTGCTTTACGCGGCACATTTACAACTTTTTTAGATTCAGATGCAATCGCCTTTGATTCTTCTTTTGTAACCGTAAGTGGTGCCTGTTTCCCTTCTTTAACAATAGATTCTACTGCTTTTGGATTTGCAGCCTGATGATCTAAAATTTGATATACTAACTCTGATTTTTTTAGGGTGCGGTATTTTGGCACACCTAAGGTTTTAGCGATGTCCTGAAGTTCAGGTAGCTTTTGTTCCTTTAATTCTGAAATTTCAAACATGAATAATATGGAAGTATTAAAATTTTAATTTTTAATTAATTTATTTTCCGAAGATGGTAAATTTTAGTTGGAGGATAAATAACCTTGATTGAGTTGGTTATGAATTATTACTGCAATAATACAACAATATTTTTATTTTTGATACTATTATGTTTAAAAAGAAACATTATTTTTGTGCAAGAATTAAGATCAATAATAATGATTCAACGCATTCAAACTGTATTTATGCTTCTTGTAGTGCTTATAATGGTAGCGCTATATGTTTGGTTTCCTGTTGTAAAAAATGATGTTGGTGATTTACTTTTTCAAAAAAAGGAACCTTTGTTTTTTATTTTAATCTTTATATCTATCGCTTTAGCTATCATTTCTATTTTAAATTATAAAAAAAGGCAACATCAGTTTGTTTTAAATCGATTAAACATACTGACAAATCTTACTTTACTAGGAGTTTTCGTATATCGATCCCTAACTGTATCCGGAGAAACTTTAATTTCTGAGAAGGGTATTGGGATGTTTCTTCCTATTCTTTCTATCGTTTTATTAGTATTGGCCAATAGGTCAATCAAAAAGGATGAAGATCTTGTAAAATCTGTGGATAGATTGCGTTAAACCTAAATCTTAGTAGTATTAGTGTGAAAACTCGAGGAATGCCATCCTCGGGTTTTTTATTTTCATTGTACTTTTAGAAACTCCACTACTTCTAAATCTTTAATCGTTGCACCATCAATAACAAACCGCAACATGGTTCTTACCTGATGAAATCCATAAATTCCTGCTGCACCGGGATTCATATGCAACAATCCCGTTTTTTTATCGTGCATCACTTTAAGTATGTGCGAGTGTCCGGAAATAAATAATTTAGGTGGATTTGAATAAATTTCTGCTCTTATCTCTGGATTATATCGACCCGGATAACCGCCAATATGGGTTATCCATACATCTACACCCTCACAAAAAAAGCGGTTGTGCAACGGAAATTCCTGCCTGATTTTTGCGTCGTCAATATTGCCATAAACCCCTCTTAATGGTTTTAATGCTTCAATAGCAGTTATAACCTCTCTATTACCAATATCTCCGGCGTGCCAAACTTCATCAGCTTGATTAACATATTTAAGGATTTTTTCATCCATAAAACTATGTGTATCGGAAAGAAGTAAAATTTTTTTCAACTTTATTTAATAATTGGAATGCCAAAAAGCATTCTATGGTTTATGTATCTTTGCAACAAACAAAAGTAACAGAATCCTTGCGATATTTTATAGAAATAGCTTATAATGGCAAAAACTACTTTGGCTGGCAATGCCAACCAAATGCAATTTCAGTTCAAGAAACCCTAGAAAAAGCGTTAAGCACTATATTAAGAGAACCCATTAAAATTGTAGGTGCCGGAAGAACTGATGCCGGGGTTCACGCAAAACAAATTTTTGCCCATTTTGATATGCTCCAAGATTGGAATCTATTAGATTTAGTTTTTAAACTAAATTCCTTGCTTCCTAACGACATTGCTATTCTATCTATTTTTGAGGTGAATGAAAATGCACACGCTAGATTTGATGCATTAAACCGAACGTATGTGTATCGGGTTTCTCTTACTAAAAACCCATTTTCCGTGGGATATGCATTTCAAACACATCATAAACCTAATATGGAAGTTATGAATGAAGCTGCAAAGGTTTTATTGCAGTATAAAGATTTTCAATGTTTTTCTAAATCAAAAACCGATGTAAACACGTATCATTGCACTATCCAAATTGCGGAATGGATTGCATTAGAAAATGAACTTATTTTTACTATAAAAGCAGATCGTTTTCTCCGCAATATGGTACGGGCAATAGTTGGTACGTTATTGGATGTTGGCTTCGGAAAAATAACAATAGCTGACCTACACAAAATAATAAAAAGCAAAAATAGAAGCAATGCAGGCACTTCTGTACCGGCAGAAGGTTTGTATTTAACTAAAATAGAATATCCCGAAAAAATAAAAATTTAATATGGCATTATCAGGCAATGCATTTGATTTTAAATTATTTGGCAGGTTGCTACTGTTTACAAAGCCTTACCGGTTTATTTTTTGGTTTGTTGCACTATCGGCTATTTTGGTTTCCGGACTTTCGGTGCTTCAACCTATTCTTTTAGAATATATTATTGACAATTCTATCGTTCCAAAAGATTATGAAAATTTTGTGTATCTAGTTTCCTTAATGGGTGCTTTTTTAGTGCTTGAAGTTATTTTTCAATTCTCTTTTATCTACTTTTCTAATTGGCTGGGTTTGAGTGTAGTTCGCGATATACGTGTACAGCTATTTGATAAAATACTGTATTTTAAAATGCGATATTTTGATAAAAGTTCTGTGGGAAGGCTTACTACAAGAGCGGTAAACGATATAGAAACCATTTCGAGTATTTTTGGGGAAGGCTTATTTACCATCGCAAGTGATTTGCTGAAAATGTTTGTCATCCTAGCCTTTATGTTTTACCGAAGTTGGGAACTTTCGCTAATAGTTCTTGCAGTATTTCCTTTCATTCTTTATGCTACTCGTGTTTTTCAGAAAGCTATGAAAAAAGCATTTGAAGACGTAAGAAATCAAGTAGCAAATCTTAATACTTTTATTCAAGAGAGATTAACCGGGATGAAAATTGTTCAAATTTTTACTCGGGAAATAACAGAATACAAAAATTTTGAAGAAATTAATAATAAGCACAAAAATGCGTGGATAAAAACCGTTTGGTACAACTCTATTTTTTTTGCAGTAACAGAGATGACGGCTTCTATTACTATTGGTTTAATTATGTGGTATGGCGGCTTAAAAGTCATTGCCGGTAGCACGATTACTCTTGGTGTTATCGTTGCTTTTATTCGTCTTTCGCAAATGCTTTTTAGACCCTTAAACCAAATTGCCGATAAATTTAACACCCTTCAAATGGGTATGGTAGCTGCAAATCGCATTTTTGAAATTTTAGATACGGAAGCATCCATAGAGGATAAAGGAACACAAGAATTAAAAAATATAAAAGGCCATATTGTTTTTCATAATGTGCATTTTGGATACGATGAAAAAGAAGAAGTTATCAAAGGCATTTCTTTTGAAGTACAACCTAATCAGACTATTGCCATTGTTGGTGCTACCGGTGCCGGAAAATCGACCATAATTAATCTGCTTTCCCGGTTTTATGAAATTCAGAAAGGAAAAATAACGATTGACCATATCAATATAAAAAATGTGCCTTTAAAACAATTGCGAAGCCAAATTAGTGTAGTGCTTCAAGATGTATTTCTTTTTGCAGATACCATTTTAGGCAACATTACTTTAAATAATCCAGAAATTGCTGAAGCCGATGTAATACAAGCCGCTAAAGACATAGGTATCCATAAGTTTATCATGACGCTTCCTGATGGGTATCATTTTAATGTAAAAGAACGGGGAGGAATGCTTTCTTCAGGACAAAGACAACTCATCGCTTTTTTAAGAGCCTACGTTAGCAACCCGGGAATATTAGTTTTAGATGAAGCAACCTCCTCTGTAGATTCTTATTCGGAACAACTACTTCAAAAAGCCACATTAAAAGTAACTGAAGGAAGAACATCTATTGTCATAGCACACCGCCTTGCTACTATCAAAAAAGCAGACACTATTCTTGTCATGGATGAAGGGAAAATTGTAGAAAAAGGGGCTCACAAAGATTTGCTTAAAATAGAAAATGGGTACTATCGCAATTTGTATGAGGTACAATTTATGGCTGAAGAAATTTTGTAACACCATTTAAATAACTCAATTTATATTTATTATTTACCTATTCCTCAGTAAACTTTTTCATATAAAAGAAGTAATTTTATCATTCAAAAAAAACTATGTCTGCAATTATAAAAATAAAAAAACTCGGTTTTCAATGGGAAACACAAGATCCCTTTTTATTTTGCGCATATCATAAAGACAATTATCCTCCCGGTAATAAAAACTTGGGTCCAAATCCAGACTTACTGAAAGGAAGATACATTGGGCAGGATTTCACCTTAAAAGATGGTTGGCGCATGTATCACGGGGTTAAAGTGCCCGGTTTTCCGGCACACCCCCACAGTGGTTTTGAAACCGTAACGCTCGTAGAAGAAGGTTTTGCCGACCATAGCGATTCCTTAGGTGCTGCGGGTCGTTTTGGCAACGGTGATGTACAATGGATGACTGCCGGTAAAGGCGTGATGCATTGTGAAATGTTTCCACTTTTAAATAAAGATAAAAACAACCCTTTGTTGTTATTTCAATTGTGGTTAAATCTTCCTAAAAGAAGCAAAAAAGTGGATGCACACTTTAGAATGTTGTGGAAAGAAGAAATTCCTGTAGTAAATGAAATTGGGATACAAATAAAAATAATAGCAGGAAAATATAAGGACACCCAAGCGCCTGCTCCTACCCCAAATTCGTGGGCAGCAGATGCAACAAATGAAGTTGCTATTTGGACTATTAAAATGGAGGCTGGAGCGTCTTGGGATATTCCTACCGCTTCTGAAGGAATTCATAGAACCTTGTTTTTCTATAGAGGCAATGAAATAGAAACTGAAGGATTTAGCATTCCACAACAACATGCACTAGATTTAATTCCAACTGAAAAAATAACCATCACAAATGGCGATACTCCTTCTGAATTATTATTCCTACAAGGAAAACCCATTGGAGAGCCGGTTGTGCAGCAAGGACCTTTTGTTGCGAATACAAGAGAAGGTATTAATGAAACTATTTCGCAATACCAAAAAGATCAGTTTGGAGGATGGCCTTGGCCTAGTCATGAACATGTGCATCATGCTAAAAGAGGGCGATTTGCAATCCACGCCGATGGCAGGGAGGAAATAAAATAATTTTTGGAAAAAGCTATAATGCTTTAACTGCTTGCTCAGCACATTTTTCGCCATCAATAGCTGCAGAAATAATACCACCTGCATATCCTGCACCTTCGCCACAAGGATATAATCCTTTTATTTGATTGTGCTCCAGAGTATCTTTATCTCTAGGAATTCTTACCGGAGAGGAGGTTCTAGATTCGGTGGCATGCACTACGGCTTCGTTAGTAAAATACCCTTTCATGCTTTTCCCAAATTCTTTAAACCCTTCTTGCAACGTTTTATAAATAAATGCCGGTAAAACGCTACCAAGTTCCACGGAAGTTACTCCCGGTTTATATGAAGTTATGGGTACATTTGCAGATAATTTTCCGGAACTAAAATCTACTAATCGTTGCGCTGGAGCAGTTTGTGTTTTACCTCCTTCAAGCCAGGCTTTTTGTTCTACCTGTTGTTGAAAGTACATAGCAGCAAGTGGTGAATTGCCAAAAGATTTATAATCCTGCGGCCTCACTTCTACAACGATTCCTGAATTTGCTGTTGCCTGATCGCGCTTGCTTGGAGACCAACCATTAGTGACAATTTCACCAGGCGATGTAGCACAAGGAGCAATAATTCCCCCGGGGCACATACAAAAGGAATAAACACCTCTTCCATTAACTTGCTTTACGATACTATAGGGCGCAGGAGGTAAAAATGCTCCTCGATAATCACATTTATATTGTATACTATCAATAAGTTCTTGAGGATGCTCTACACGAACCCCTAAAGCAAAGGGTTTTGCTTCTATGGCGATTTGCTTTTTATACAGTAATTCAAAAATATCTCTGGCAGAATGTCCTGTGGCAAGGATTACCTTTTTCCCATCAATAATGCTTCCGTCCTGAAGTTCTACACCTATAATCTCGTCATTTAGAAGTAGTAAGTCAACTACCCTACTATTAAAAAGCACCTCGCCACCATATTCAATTATTGTTTTAGTAATGTCTTGAATAATAGCTGGAAGTTTATTAGTGCCTATGTGTGGATGTGCTTCCACTAAAACTTCTTTGGTTGCACCAAAAGCTACAAATAATTCTAAAATGCGCTGTACATCACCCCGTTTTTTGCTTCTAGTGTATAACTTTCCGTCAGAATACGTACCTGCTCCTCCTTCGCCAAAACAATAATTAGAATCTTTATTTACAATATGTTCGATGTTCAGTTTTTTTAAATCACGACGTCTGGCTCTAACTTCTTTACCTCTTTCAATTATTATAGGTTTTTTGCCAAGTTCTATACAACGCAATGCGGCAAACAAACCGGCTGGACCTGCCCCGACAATTAGAACCACATCTTGCTTTGAAACATCTTTATAAATGGGCAATTGCATTAATTTTTCTACAAAACCTTCTTGAACAAATACTAATACTTTTAAGTTGATTTTAATGCTTTTTTGTCTTGCGTCAATGCTTCGTTTTAAAATTTCTATATGCGAAATTTCATTGAAAGCAATCCCGGAATGTTTAGAAACAAAATGTTGCAGAGCAGCATTATTTGCCGCAATTTCGGGAGCTACTTGAATACTGAATTCTTTTTGCATATAAAAATAATGGTAAGACAAATATAAGCTAATCCTAAGGTAGGTTTAAGAATTTTTAAGTAGGTTTTGAAGAAGATTTGATTATTTTTGGAATTCTTAAAAAAAGCCTTTGAAAACTCCCTCAAAAAAAATTGCTAAAAATACCCGTTGGCATCGTAAAATTCACAAATACATAGCCATTGCTCTCTTTGTATTTATGTTTATTATAGGTGCTTCCGGATTGCTTTTAGCTTGGAAAAAAGATTTAAACCTTATACCACCTACGCAACAAGATATCGCAAATACCCCTGTACTTCCTATTGAAAAAATTCAGCAAATAGCCTCTACATATATTCTTGAAAACACCAATTTAGATGCCACAGTAGATCGAATTGATATCCGTCCGGACAAAAGTGTTGCTAAAGTGCGTTTTAAAAATCATTATAGCGAAGTACAAGTAGGAATCAAATCAGGTGAAATCCTTTCTGTAAAAACCAGAACATCTGATATTATTGAACAAATTCATGATGGTTCCATCGTCGATTTTTTTATTAAAAGTAATAATGAGGAAGTTAAAAAAACATATGTTACCATTACTTGCCTAGGATTAATGATTCTATCTGTCACCGGATTCTATTTATGGTACAATCCTAAACGTATAAAAAAAAGGAAACTAAATGAAAATTCTCAAATCTAAACTAAAGTAAGCAGAATAACAGTCAACAAATATTTAAAGGTTTTAAATTAAAAACCGTGTTTCCTAAAGAAACACTCTGTTGTAAGTCAATGTATTTGTTATCGACCAAACTAAACACTCAAAAATTCCTAAAATAAATAAAATGGATCTTAAAAAAGTTACTTTTACAAATACCAATGGTGAAAAATTATCCGGAAGATTAGAACTTCCTTCCGATCAACATCCACATAATTTTGTGCTATTTGCACACTGTTTTACCTGCAATAAAAATTTAAGTGCTGTTGTAAATATTAGCCGAGAATTAGCAGATAAAGGATTTGGTGTATTGCGATTTGATTTTACTGGTCTAGGAGAAAGTGCCGGCGATTTTTCAAACACAAACTTTTCGGGTAATGTGGAGGATTTAGTTGCTGCAGCTAGTTGGTTAGAAGAAAACTACCAAGCACCAACACTCTTAGTTGGACATTCACTTGGTGGTGCCGCTGTAATTTTTGCCGCTGAAAAAATAAAAAGTATCCAAGCGATAGCAACCATAAGTGCACCTTCTGATCCAAATCACGTAAAAAAATTATTAAAAAATAGTATTAAGGAAATTGAAACAACGGGGCAAGCCATCGTTAATTTAAGCGGAAGAGACTTTACCATAAAACAACAATTTTTGCACGATTTAGAAACTAAATCACTGCCAGATGTAGTAAAAAAACTACGAAAAGCACTCTTAGTAATGCATTCACCACAGGACACCCTTGTGGGTATAAGCAATGCTGAAGAAATTTACAGTGCTGCTAGACACCCAAAAAGCTTCATTTCCCTAGACGGTGCTGACCATTTACTAATGAAGAAAGAAGATTCACAATATGTTGGAATGATGATTGGCAGTTGGGCAAATAAATATTTACACGTTCCTATCCAGGAAAAATTAATATCAAAAACAGCTGTAACAGCACGTTTGAAAAGTAATGATGGATTTCTAACCAAAATGGCGGTGGGTAATCATTTTATGGTTGCTGATGAACCCATTGAATTTGGAGGTACCGGGTTTGGTCCTTCCCCTTATGAATTTTTGTCGGCGGGACTAGCAGCCTGCACTGCTATGACCATACAAATGTATGCTAAACAAAAAAAATGGGAAATCAAAGAAGTCCAAGTTAAAATAAACTATGACAAAAAACATGCCAAGGATTGCGAAAATTGTGAAAATCCAGATGCAAAAATTGATACTTTTAGTAGAGAAATACACTTAGATAGCCATTTAGACAAAAAACAAAAAGAACGAATTTTACAAATAGCCGATAAATGCCCAGTACATAAAACACTTCATAATAAAATTCAAGTACTCACTAAATTAATAGACTAAATAATTTTATAATTCTAAACGAAAACTTTGGATAAAACAATAATCCGCACTAATTTTAGTGTTTATTTAAAACCATTCAAAATCAATATTATGAAAAACACATTAATTTTACTTTTAATGCTTATTGCATTTTCAGCTACTAGTTGTAAAGACAATAAAAAAGAGGAAGCTACAGAAGAAGATACAACCCAAAAAGAAATGGTAGCAGCTGAAAAAACAGAAATACAAGTTGTTATGGAACCAAAAAGTGAAACCAACACAAAAGGCATAATAACTTTTACTCAAGAAGAAGGTGTTGTAAAAATGATAGGCTCTTTTACAGGATTACAAGAAGGCACCCACGCCATACATTTACATGAAAAAGCTGATTGTACAGCAGCTGATGGCACTTCCTCAGGAGGACACTGGAATCCAACTTTTGAACAACACGGCAAATGGAGTGATCCAAGTGGTTATCATAAAGGAGATATAGGAAATTTCAACGCAGATGCACAAGGAAATGGCGAAATTGCCTTTAAAACAGACGAATGGTGCATTGGCTGTGGCGATGAAAAGAAAGACATTTTAGGAAAAGCAATTATTGTTCACGCGGGTACTGATGATTTTGTTACACAACCAACAGGAGATGCTGGTGGACGTATTAGTTGCGGTGGAATTATTCAATAAAACACTTTAACATTCACAAAAAAAGACTTGATAATTTCAAGTCTTTTTTTGTGGAATTAACGTGTACATGTTTCTTTTTAGAGATTCTCAGGTTCTTAGAGAATTTATTGTATGTTTCATTGTACTTGTTGGTATATACAAATAACAAACCATATTTTAAAAACCCTACCAATTTTTTTAACTAAAACTATTCGTAAAAAAATAATTTATATTTTTAAAAATGAAATTACTATTTAAAAACGGTCAACACTAATGAAATAGAAAAACTCAAGGAAAGCAGCACTAAGAATAGAATTATAATTAAATTAAATAGTTGGTTTTTTAATAATTTTATTTTTTCATCCAGTACTACGAATCTTATTGCTTCCCTATATAAAGCTCCAAAAATAATAGAGATTATAGAAACCTATAAACTTCATCTTAAAAATTTGTTAAAATTTAATAGGCAAATCTATGAA